>JAKSCQ010000313.1 GCA_022360555.1 Pseudomonadales bacterium | reverse complement strand
TTCAATCACCAACCCTATTCCTGCATCGTCGATACCAATCACACACGGCTGGTCGGCCAGCAACTGAAGCTGCTGGCCTGGTACGACAATGAGTGGGGATTCAGCCAGCGAATGCTGGATGTGGCGGCACACTGGCTGGACGCCAGCTAGCAGGCTGCTGAAAAACCCGTTGCGTGCTCAGCGAGGCCTGAAGCGTGCAGCTGTTGTGCCTTGTCTCGACGGACAGGGTGGTTCCCTTTCCTAGAGGCAAGGCGCAGCAGATGTGCGCTTCAGGCCTCGCCCTCCGGGTCTTCCAGGCTGGCCCGTACTCGTCGTTACAATTTCTTGATGGATGGACATACACCTTCAAAATTGTGCCTAGATTACGAACCAGCCTGAAAGACTGAGCATGCAAGGAGTTTTTCAGAGGTTCCCTAAGCCCCAGGAACACGCTTACACGCAGGCACGCATCACGCTTGCACGCTAAACCTGCAAACGGCTGCCTCTGTGGTGCAGCCTCTCTCATCCGTGATGAGCCCGGGTTTGCGAAGCGCCAGAAGAAGAAAGGCGGTGTTTGTGGGAGCGGCGGTTCCGCCGCGATTATCCGGGGTGGAGATCGCGATCGAACGGCCGCTCCCACGGCATCATCAGCGTGCTGCGTCCCGGCAGGGATGCTGCTACCATTGGCCGCTTGAACGCCAACCACCCTGGAAAATTGAGGCGCAATAATGACGATTAAATCGGACCGCTGGATTTCCCGCATGGCCACCGAGAAAGGGATGATCGAGCCATTCCAGACCGGCCAGATCCGTGCCGACGAGAATGGCGACAAGCTGATTTCCTATGGCGTGTCCAGCTATGGCTACGATGTCCGTTGCGCGGATGAATTCAAGGTATTCACCAATATCCATTCGGCGACGGTCGACCCGAAAGCCTTCGACGAGCGCAGCTTCGTGGACATCAAGGGCGATTACTGCATTATTCCGCCCAACTCCTTTGCGCTGGCTCGTACTGTGGAATACTTCCGTATCCCGCGTAATGTGCTGACCATCTGCCTGGGCAAATCCACCTATGCCCGCTGCGGCATTATAGTCAACGTGACGCCGCTGGAACCGGAGTGGGAAGGGCACGTGACCCTGGAGTTTTCCAACACCACCACGCTGCCCGCGAAGATCTACGCCAATGAAGGCGTGGCACAGATGCTGTTCTTCGAGTCAGACGAAGTCTGCGAGACCTCCTATATGGATCGCGGCGGCAAGTACCAGGGGCAGCGCGGCGTTACCCTTCCACGGGCCTGACCGTTTCGGACGGAAGGTCCGGGCCGTGGTAATCGATCATGATCATTTCGGCTTTCAGGAAGGTGCTCTCGATGTGCTTGGCCTTGACCACCATGTAATCCAGTGCCGGCGCTACCCAGAACAGGGTGCGCCGCTTTTCCTTGCTGTCGCCATCGCGCTTCTTTTCCACCAGCAGGGTGTCCAGGTCGCCCATGGGGGTTTCGACCTTCTCGCTTTTCACCACCACGAAATGATGAGTGCGAAGCTTGTCACCGTAAACACTGTTGACGGTGTAGGACTTGTCGCCGGAGGCAAAGACGCAGCGCCCGCGTAGCAGGATGGTCAGCTCGTCCAGGGTGTCGTCGGGAATATCCAGGCTTTCCTTGTCGTCTTCCGATTCGTTGTGAACCCGGGGCGGGTCCCACTGGAAGTCCATGTGGTGATAGCGGTGCTTGCCGAAGCCTTCGAACTCATGCACATAGCGGGTGGTGCGGGGTTGGCAGTCTCGCCAGTGAAAATAGCTTTCCTCGGTATTGGTGAGCAGGAAGGATTTGGCCTTGAGCAGCATGCGGTAGTAGTCGTCGCCCTCGGCGGGCTCCAGCACCAGATCCGCCTTGACCGGTGTCGGCAGTTTGTTCACATAAATCCGGAATTCCGCGGCAAAGGGCGCCAGGGGTTCGGCAGAGGCCAAGCCGCTGGCCAGCAGCATCAGCAAGGGAAGCAGTCGCACCATTTAATGTTCCTTCATCGATTGCAGCGTCATCACGTGTTCGCCGTCGCTGTTTTCCTGCAGCAACTGGATCAGCAGATAGTCATGGCCCGGGGCAAACCACAGGTAGGTCTGCCGTTCGCTGTTCGGGCCGCGCTGGCGTTGTACCTTGACCGTCTTGACCCGCTGGCGGCCCACCTTCAGGGTTTCCTCGCCGACGACACGGAAATGCTGCGATTCCTGCTCGCGTTCGTCGGCCACGTTGAGGTGGATGTTCTTCTTGCCATTACGCAGCTCACATTGCAATGCCAGCGTGACGGAAAGCTCGTCGGTGGCATCGTCGGTGATGGTGTAATTGCGAACGGGTTTGTCAGTGCGCTCGCTGGCGGCAGTACCGGCATCCCTGTCCAGACGGAGCCGGGCTTCCTTGACCCGGCCCAGCCCGCGACGCAGGTAACTGTAGTAATTGCTTTGCGGGGTGCAGCCCTGCCAGTTGAACAGTGCCGTTTCGCGAATCTCGCCCAGCCAGTTGCTGGCGTGGACTTCCATTTTCCAGAGCCCGTCCTGCACCGGCTCCAGGGTGCGGTGGGCGGTGATGCTGAAAGGGATGCCTTCGCTTTTCAGGCGGTAGTCAAGACTGAAGGGAGAAACCGGAGGGGAGGCATGACTGGCGGTAGCCGCCAGAACGGCCAGCAAAAGCAGGCCGTTACGGCAATTGATAGCC
>JAKSCQ010000078.1 GCA_022360555.1 Pseudomonadales bacterium | reverse complement strand
TGTAGGCCATCCGCAACAGCACACCGGAATCTGTCATTTCTGCCATGCGTTCTGCCTGTCCCCAAATAGAAAAAAGCTACTCTCAGATCGACTGAGAGTAGCATAAGGATGGCAGGGCCGGAACCAGCGAACCGGCCCCAACCAGGAGATCAAGCAGCCTTGCGGGGTGCTGACTGCGGTTCAGTGGTCAGGGACACCACTTTGGCCCGCAGGCCGCCAAGCGGGCCCTTCTTCTTGCCATCGCTCTTGCCCTTGCCGGGCAGGGACAGCTTGAAGATGCGCTTCCACACGCTCAGGGACTGCTTCATGAACGAGCCGGTGTTGTACGGCAAGCCGTATTTCTCGCAGATGGCACGCACTTCACCGGAGATCCGCGCATAACGGTGCGCCGGGATGTCGGGGAACAGGTGGTGCTCGATCTGGAAGCTCAGGTTGCCGCTCATGATATGCATCAGGCGGCCACCTTCGAAGTTGGCGGAGCCCAGCATCTGGCGCACATACCAGTGACCACGGGTTTCGTTCTCCAGGACCGACTCGGGGAACTGCTCCACCTCCTCCGGGAAGTGGCCATTGAAGATCACCTGGGAAGACCACAGGTTGCGCGTCAGGTTGGCGGCCACGTTGCCGGCGAACACGAACGGCGCAAACGGGCCGGCCAGGGCCGGGAACAGCAGGTAGTCCTTGAACAACTGCTTGCGCATCTTCTTCCAGGTGGGCTTGAACTCTGCCTTCAGCTCTTCCGAGGTCTTGGTCTTGTAGATCAGATAGTCTTCGAGCTTGAGGCTCTGTACCGCCACAAAGTGCTGGAAGAAGGTGGACAGGATCGCCGCGAAGAGCGGATTCAGCAGGAAACGCGGTTCCCACTCCTGATCTTCGGACATGCGCAGCAGGCCGTAGCCAATGTCATGATCCTTGTCGAGCACGTTGGTAAAGGTATGGTGCTCGTAGTTGTGGGTGTGCTTCCACGCCTTGTTGGTACAGGTGTTATCCCAGTCAAAGGTTTTCGAGTTGATCGCCGGGTCGCCCATCCAGTCATACTGGCCGTGCATGACGTTGTGGCCGATTTCCATGTTGTCCAGGATCTTGGACACGGACAGGCAGGCGACACCGGCCAGCCACGCCGGAGGCAGAAAGCCGGCCATCAGCAGGCCACGGCCCGCCACTTCAAACTGGCGCTGACGCTTGATCAGGGTACGGATGTATTTCTCGTCTTTCTCGCCCAGGTCCGCCATTTCACGGTTACGGATGGCGTCCAGTTCCTGGCCGATGGCTTCAAATTGTTCCGGGGTCAGGGTGCTGTAAATGCTCATGGTACTGACTCCTTTCCTTTAAATGTCCAGTGTCACCGTGCCCACCGGCACGCTGATGCAGAGTTGAATGTCCTGTTCGTCGCCGCTGCTGACTTCGCCGGTGCGCAGATCGCGAACCTTGCCGGCGGTCTTGCGGCAGGTGCAGGCATGGCAGATACCCATGCGGCAACCGGATTCCGGGGTCAGCCCGGCGGCTTCGGCCTGCTCCAGCAGGGTGCTGCCACTGTTCACCGCCACCTTCTCGCTCTGGGCAAAGCGCACCTCGCCTTCGGCGTGCTCGCTTTCCACCTGCGGGGCCGCCAGGGTGAACTGCTCTTTGTGAAGTCGGTCGTTCAGGCCATCGTCTTCCCAGACCTTTTCCACCGCAGCCATCATCGGCGGCGGGCCACACAGAAAAGTGGTTGCCTGTGCAAAATCCGGCGCAGCCATGTACAGGTGTTCACGGGAAAACAGACCGGATAACTCGCCCTGTTCGCCTTCCTGATTGAAGCAGCGCACCAGGGTCACGTTGTCATGGCGGCTAGCGATGTCTTCCAGCTCACTGGCGTAGATCATGTCCGCCGCGCTGTTGGCGTAGTGCAGGAAAGTCACCGGGCCGGTAAAGCCCTCGTCACAGAGGGTACGCAGCATGGACATGACCGGGGTGATACCGCTGCCGCCGCTGATCAGCAGCACCCGCTCGGGACGCTGTTCCGGCAGGGCAAATTCGCCGTCGGCCTGGGACAGGGAAACCACCTCGCCCACGCTCAGCTGTTCACGCAGATAGCGGGAGACGAAGCCGTCCGCGTGGGCCTTGGCGGTGAGTTCGATGGTGCCATCCGTGCGATGCAGGGAGTTGGCCGGCGAGTAGCAGCGGGTATGACGCTTGCCATCGATGCTCACCGTCAACTGCACAAACTGA
>JAKSCQ010000257.1 GCA_022360555.1 Pseudomonadales bacterium | reverse complement strand
GAATCTGGTGCGAAACATCGCCGACCGGGAATACGTGAGCGAGCACATGACCATGGGCCAATGGTTCAACGATATGGTGGATTACCCCGGCGCGGTGGTGCGGGAAGTTATCGAGAAGATGATCCTGGCCAACAGCCTGGCCCAGGGTCGCATTCGCATTGGTGAACGCAGTGTGGACTTTTCCGCCATCCAGCAGGATCTGCTGGCCTTTGCCGGCACCACCGACAATATCGTCAGCCTGCGGGCGGCCCGGGAAGTCATGCGCCTGGTGGGGAGCCGGGAAAAACGCTTCGAGCAAGTACCCGGCGGCCATGCCGGGGTCTTTTCCGGCTCCAAGGCCCCTTCCCACGCCTGGCGCATCAGTGCCGACTGGCTGGCTGCCCGTTCAGACTGAGCGAACAGCTTCGCCCATAGTCACTGGGTTCTTCTGCCGTCAATCAGGGTTCGCTGTTGGAGCCTTGCTTGCAAGGCGAAGACGCCAGAAAGCACCAAGCCCATTGCCCCCTTCGCTTTGCGAGCTAAGCTCCAACGGGGGCGGGGTGTTTGAGAGCCTGGCGGCTCCCTGGGCCGCTACTCGCTGACCAGTTCCTCTACCCGCTCGGCTACCTGGGTCGCATAGCGGTAAAACAGGTAAGGCACCTTGTTGGCGTCCTGCTCGTTCATCCTGGGAATGGTATTGCGGACAAAGGCCCAGCGTTGACTGATAAAATTCAACACCTCGCTAGCCTGCGCGTCGGCACGGTATTTTTTCTTCAAGGTATCCAGTTGGTTGTCGATTTTCTTGGCTTCAATGGCAAAGTCCATGGGCGGCAGGCCCGTGCCGGTGGGTAAACCGGCGGAAGGAAACGCCGCCAGGGCCAGGTATTCGCTGCCCACGCGCTGCATGGCCGTGGAGAGCGCGGCCACATCCCGGTACTTGCCGGAGGTGCCCGCCTCGGCGTCTTCCACCTGGCTAGCCACGGCCAGGGTGGTGGTGTTCATCTCGCTCATGGCGCCATAGTCCGCATAACCCAAACTGGCCAGCGGGTTATCCATGGCTCGCTCTGACAGGGCCTGCCAGGCTTCGCCAATGGCCGACATCCGTTCTTTTTCGCCACTTTCCGCAGCGTCCTGCAGCGCCATGACCCTTTCCTGCCCCTCGGCAAGAAGCTGTTTCAGTGCTTCGCGATCTTCGGGGTTGTCCCCACGAATGGATAGCAAATGGAATCCCATGCGGGCCCGCCAGGCATCCGCTTCCACCATGGCAAGCTCCGTTGCCGTAATCGCAGCCTGAACGCCTCCGGCACTTGCCAGAATCAACGCCGCGCATAGCATCCTGAATGCTTTCTTCACCCTTTTCTCCTTCCCCACGAAAAACCCCCGCCGGTGGTGCGGGGGTTGCCAAACCGTTGTCGGATGTTTATTCCACAGGCCCGAATGTGGGCTTCTCCACGTCCGACGACGCCAGATTGATGGCCTGATCAATCGTATCCACCATCTGCCGCGTATAACGATAAATCAGGAACGGTACTGCATTTTCGTAGAATTTCACCATGGATTCACGGATAAACTTCCACTTTACGCTCACCTGATCCAGGGCACGGCTCATGGCGTCGTCCCCGGCATGTTTTTTCCTGGCAGCCTCAAGCATCTTTTCGAATTGCGGAACGGCATCCTTGAACTCCAGACGCCCTTCATCGGTCCCCACACTCATCCCACCAGCTGGATCAGCTGCAATGTTCAGGTACTCGGATGTCATTCGCTGCAGGAAGGCCGCCAGCTCGCGGACATCATCGTATTTGCCGCTTTCGGCTTCCCCGAAGGCATCAATCTTCTCCACCATCATGGCGGGAATTTCGTTCACATCCTGGATGGTGTAGGCATTCGTGTAACCCTGCTCGGCAACGGTATTGCCTTCGGCGGCCTCCCTGTAAAGCTCCCATTCCTTTTGCAGATCAGCCACGAACTGGCGCTCCTCGCTACCCTCCGCGTCAGCGCGCAGAGCACCAAGCGCCCGCTCGGCCCGGCTGATGGAAGCCCCCAGGTCAGAAGCATAATTCTGGCTGCCTACCATGACCGTCAGCATGTGAAAATCAGCTCTCACCTGCCAAAGAGACAGCTCGAACTCTTCCAGATCGGTGTTGCTAATAGCGCCCAAACTTTGAGCGGGTAACAGTGCGATGGCCAGAAGGCTCCCCAGCAGACGCTTAGCCATAACTTCTCCCTTGCTTCATATAGTCATTATTCTGGTAACTGCATTATTCTTGGTCTGGTTGCCCGGCATCTACCACCAAGCAGATATTCAGTGAAGTAAACACTATCACAAAATACCGCCACAGGAGGAGCCTCCGCAACGCTAAAGCCGTTCGAGGGCTGGGCGGACCATCTCTTCCAGTTGCGGCGGGGCGTAAGGCTCGATCCATTGGGGTGCCAGTATCTGCAGGGTCAACAGTACGATGGCGGCGACCAGCGTCACCACATTCACGAACCAGCAGAAACCACCCACCACCTTAACTGGCAGGGATGGCAGAGGGTTGGGCGTACCGAAGCGGTTCACGGTGCTGCTGCCATCGCCCAGATAGAGGTACAAGTGGAAAGGCAGGTTGATCAGGGGAAGCAGTGCCAGCAGCGCCCACCATCCGGATAGCGCCATGTCGTGCAGGCGCCGGACCATCAGGCCGATCATGTAGATGAAAAGCGCCACGCCGATCACGACCGTCCCGATGATCCCCGCCCACTGCGGCAGCAGGCTGGCTGAAAACAGCCACAGCAGCGTCATCAGCAGCCCCGCCAACAGACTGGCCCCCACCTGGTAACAGGCAAAGCGCAGCCGCCCCAGGCGCTGGGTCAGGCTGAGCACGGACAAAGGTTCATAGACCAGCATCCCCCTGCCCTGATAACCGGGCTTCAGCTCCGGCCCCTGGTAGGGATTATTCCTGCTCATCGGTTCCCTCCTGTTCACGCCACTGCCGATAACGGGCGATATCATCCCGACATAGCCGCGTGGCTTTTGTTAGCACCCCGATATCATCCAGCAAGCCCAGTGCTACCAGAGGGTCGGGAATGGCATCCAGCGGCATCAGGAAATACACCAGGGCCGCAGTAATGGAAACCAGAGTGCTCCATGGCACCTGCCGGTAGCGGCCCGTGGCCCAGTCACGCAACAAGCCGGCCAGCAGTTTGAGTTCGTCAGCGGCATCGCCGAGCCGCTGTCGAAAGCGGTCGGAACGCAGAAATACAGCCCGGGACAGCCAACGGCTAGCCGTGGCAGAACGCAGTATGCGCTCGGCCCGACGCAGCGCCTGCCCCGTGAAAGGATTAGCGGCCATTCAGCTCCTGGTGCAGTGCCCGGTATTCCTCGGTCAGCTTGTGCCTGGGCTGCAGATTAACCAGCGGCGTCGCCTGCTCGTGAGATTCACGCATGACCACGCTGGCAGACAGCTTGTTGGCAAGGATGGGCAGCCCCTCTTCTTCCAGGGAAGCCACCAGTTCCTGTGGCAAACGGGCGCGGGGCTGGAACTGGTTGACCACGATGCCTTCCACTTGCAGCTCGTCGTTATGGTCTTCCCGGGCTTCCTGGATGTTTTCCAGCAAGGAATACAGCGCCTTGCGGGAAAAGGCATCGCAATCAAACGGAATCAGCACCCGTTCGGCGGCGATCAGGGCGGACAGGGTATAGAAATTATATGCTGGCGGCGTATCCACGAAGATGGCATCAAAGTCCCGGGACAGGGTTTTCAGCAGACCGCGCAGCTTGTAGATCTTGTGTTTGGACTCGAGCATGTGCTCGATTTCCCCCAGCTCACCGTCGGAAGGCAGGACAAAAAGGTTTTCGAAAGGCGTGGCGTGCACATATTCACGCGGGTCCTTTTCCTTGAGTCTGAATGACAGCGTCTGGGCGAAGAAAGTGCCGATATTGGGCTTGGGGCCTTCGCCATTACTGTAGGCCGGCATTCCCAGCAGGTACTGGCTGGCATTGCATTGCGGATCCAGGTCCACGACAAGCGTCCGGTTCCCTTCCGCTGCACTGATCGCGGCCAGATTCACCGTGATGCTGGATTTGCCCACGCCCCCCTTCTGGTTGAACACCACACGACGCATTCCTTGTTCTCCTTTATACAGCAGGCTTGCGGCCTGTCCGCAGGGCTGTGGTTGGCAATGTGACCAGGGAGCCACTGGCTGCGGACAGGTTGACTTACGATGCCGAATCATACACAGCCCACCATGACTCTCACAGTGCCCACGCGCCGCTGCTGGCTGTCCACAGAAACTGTGGATAACCGGGTGCATAACCCCTGAGGAACTGTCGCAGAGGGCGTCACCAGGCCCCGCCCCTCTGATCGGGTCAAAAAAGCATCATTCTAAACGCGCGACAGAAATCTATTTACTTTGCCTTGAGTCCGGTTCGGCACGGGCTTAATAGTAAACATATTGTTTATAGGAGGTAAGGTCATGTCTCAGCCGTTCTGCCCGGTTCCCGTGCAAAGCTCCCTGCAGCCGGTCCCCGGTGACAGCGGTCTGCCCATCATCGGTCACACCCTGGGTTTCATGCGTGACCCCATCAACCTGATGCGCAAGCGTTACGACCGCTATGGCCCGGTTTCCTGGACCAGTGTGTTCGGGCTCAAGATGATTCAGATGCTGGGCCCGGATGCCAACCAGTTCGTGATGCTCAATCGGGGAGATCTGTTCTCCAATCACCAGGGCTGGGATTACTTCATTGGCCGTTTCTTTCATCGTGGCATCATGCTGCTGGATTTCGAAGAGCACCGCTGGCACCGCAAGATCATGCAGCAGGCCTTCAACCGCGAGGTGCTCAAAGGCTACCTGGAACGGATGGGGCCACATATCAGCAGCGGCATGGCCCACTGGCACCAGGTGCCGGACTTCAAGGTCTTCAATGCCGTCAAGCAATTAACCCTGGACCTGGCCACCGATGTCTTCATGGGCTACGAACTCGGCCCGGAAGCCGATGCCGTCAACCGTGCTTTTGTGGATACCGTACGTGCCGGCACGGCCATTGTTCGTGCCCCGGTTCCCGGCCTGCGCTGGTCGCGCGGGCTCAAGGGCCGCAAGGTGCTGGAAGATTTTTTCCGCAAGGAACTGCCCGCCAAACGCGCCAGCCAGGAGTCCGATCTGTTCAGTGTGCTCTGCCACGCCAGGACCGAGGACGGTGAACAGTTTTCGGATGATGATGTGGTCAACCACATGATCTTCCTGATGATGGCGGCCCATGACACCTCCACCATCACTCTCTCCACCCTGTTCTATTATCTTGCCAAACACCCCCAGTGGCAGGAACGATTGCGCGAGGAAAGCCGGGCTCTTGGCAAGACCTGCATTGACTACAGCGACCTGCCTGCCCTGAACGGCATCGGCATGGCCATGAAAGAAGCCCTGCGTCTTTGCTCACCGGTACCTTCCCTGCCCCGCAAGACCGTGAAGGATGTGGAGTACAACGGCTATTTCATTCCCAGTGGCAGCTTTATCAATGTGGTGCCCTACTTCACCCACTACATGGAAGAATACTGGCCCGATCCGGATACCTTTGACCCGGAACGGTTCAGCGAGGAACGCCGTGAGGACAAGGTACACCCCTATGCCTGGGTGCCTTTCGGTGGTGGCGCTCACAAATGTATCGGCTTGCATTTCGCGGAAATGCAGGTCAAGGCCATCCTCCACCAGGTTTTGCTGAAATATCGCTGGAGTGTGCCTGCCGATTACGAAATGCCAGTGGATACCACCAGTTTGCCGGTGCCCGGGGATGGTTTGCCGGTGACGCTGGAAAGGCTTTGAATCCGTTGCGAGTGACGAGTTTCGAGTTGCGAAAATCATGGGTCATACGCAACTCGCAGGGCGGAAATTGGCGAAGGCCAATCTCCGCCACCTGCAGCATGAAAATTCATCTCGGAATGCCGAAAAACGGGCAGCCCCCCTGCTTTGCCCTCTTTCCTGCTGAGGGAGCGTGCCTGCACGCGAGGGTAGTCTAACCGGCAGGCGGTCGATTCGCGTGCAGGCACGCTCCCACATTTGATCAACCCGTAATCAATTCCCCTTGCCGCATGGTCACCAGCTCTTCCGCGGCGGTGGGATGAATGCCCACGGTGGCATCGAAATCCGCCTTGCTGGCGCCCATCTTGATGGCCACGGCGAAGCCCTGGGTGATTTCCGCGGCATCCTCGCCGGCCATGTGCAGGCCCAGCACCTTGTCCGAGGCATCATCCACGATCAGCTTGATCAGACTCCGCTCCTGCTTGTCGCCAAGGGTGTAGCGCATGGGGCGAAAGCTACTCTTGTAGACACGAATGGCATCCGTCTTTTGCAACGCCTCTTCCTGGGTCAAACCCACCGTGCCGATGTTCGGGTGGCTGAAAACCGCCGTGGCAATGTTGCGATAGTCCATTGGCCCTGCCGGTTTGTCCTTGCCGTACAGGTGTGCCGCCAGCCACATGCCCTCTGCCAGGGCGACGGGGGTAAGCTGGATGCGATCGATGACATCGCCAAGGGCATAAAGGCCCGGCACGGAGCTCTGGTAATTGTCGTCCACCTTGATGGCGCCACCGTCACTCAAGGCTGGCGCGGCGCCTTGCGCAAACAGCCCGTTCAGGTTCGGCACCCGGCCCGTGGCGTAAAACACCTCATCAAACACCTCGGTGCTGCCATCCTGGTATGTGAGCTGCCGGCGACCCGCTTCCAGATCCACGCGTTTCACATCGGTGTTGAATTTCAGGGTAACGCCCTGCTCCTGCATCTGGTCCGCCACGAACTGACGAATGTCGCCGTCAAAGCCGCGCAGGAAAAGATCTCGCCGGTAAATCTGCGTCACCTCACAGCCCAGACCCTGCAGGATGCCGGCAAATTCGGTGGCGATATAGCCACCGCCAACCACGGCCACGCGCTCCGGCAGCGCCTCCAGATAGAACAGATCGTCAGAAATACGCACATGCTCGCGGCCAGGGAAATCCGGTACGAAGGGTTGCCCACCGGTAGCCACCAGGATGTGCCGGGTCTCCAGCACGCGCTCCCCCACCGCGACGCGGCCCTCGCCGAGCACTTGGCCATGGCCTTCAAAAATGGTGACGCCAGCGGTATCCAGAATACGCTGGTAAATACCATTCAGGCGTTGGATTTCGCGGCTTTTGTTGTCACGCAGGGTGGGCCAGTGGAAGTCCCAGCCCTTCACGCGATAGCCAAAATCTTCCGCCAGAGCAAATTCCTGGGGGAAGTGAGAGCCATAGGAAAACAACTTCTTGGGCACACAGCCCACATTCACGCACGTACCGCCAAAGAAACGCTCTTCAATAATCGCCACCCTGGCGCCATGCCCCGCCGCCATACGCGCCGCTCTCACACCGCCGGAACCCGCGCCAATGACTACCAGATCAAATTCAGTGCTCACAACGACTCCTTATGTCCTGTTATTTCGCTACGAACGCTGTTGCCAGCGCACCGCTGTGGTCTTTTCGCTGGGTCGCCCCTCGCGCAAATAAATGCCCGGCTCCACCGGTGGCCACAGCCGGTCGATGGGCACCGATTCACCATTGCTGCCCAGAATACGCGCATGGTGACGACGCAACAGGCGCGGCTCGGCCACACCACAGGAATGGGCAATGGTTTCCACTTCCTTGACCAGGTTGTCATGGAAATGAGCCACCCGGTGGGATTTCTCTTCCGGCACCAGCCCGCGTTGCAATCTCGGGTTATGCGTCGTCACCCCGGTGGGGCAGGTATTGCGGTTGCACTGCAACGCCTGAATGCAACCCAAAGCGAACATGTAGCCACGTGCAGACACACAGAAATCCGCCCCCACGGCAAGGGCCCAGGCCACCATGCTGGGGTTAATCAACTTGCCGGAAGCAATGATACGAATACGATCGGTTAGCCCGTAGCCATCGCGCAAGTCCACCAGCAGAGGCAAGGACTCCGCCAGATACAGGCCCACGTCATCCATCAAGGACATGGGCGCGGCACCGGTACCACCATCGCCACTGTCCACGGTGATGAAGTCCGGAGCACTTTCGGCACCGCGCTCATGGATAGCGATGAACAGGTCTTCCAACCACTGCCAGGCTCCCAGCACACATTTGATGCCTGTGGGTTTGCCTGTCACGGTGCGCACCCGCTCAATCAGATCCAGCAGGCTTTCGGCGCTGTGAATCTCAGGCTGGCCATTGGGACTGATTGAGGCTTGGCCGGCAGGAATGCCACGAATGTCGGCAATTTCATCGGTGACTTTCTCGGCGGGCAGAATGCCCCCCTTTCCCGGTTTGGCCCCCTGGCTTAGCTTGATCTCGAACATCTTCACCGGCTGCATGGCCGCAATGCGGGCGAGTTTTTCCTCATCCAGATTGCCCTCGGCATCCCGGACGCCGTATCGGGCTGTGCCAATCTGGAACACTACATCGCCACCCCCTTCCAGGTGGTAGGGGGAAAGCCCGCCTTCCCCGGTATTCAGCCAGCAATTGGCCATGGCAGCACCCCGCGACAGGGCCTGAACCGCCGGCCGGGACAGGGCCCCAAAGCTCATGCCGGAGATATTGAAAAAGCTTCTTGCCACGTAGGGCTGCTCGCAGTGCGGGCCGATCATGAGTGGCAGGCTTTCCGCTGCGTCCTTTTGCAGCGTGGGGTAAGGGCAGTTCATGAAAATCACCCGCCCTGCCCCAATCTGCTTGGTGGAGCCGAAGGCGGTGGTATTGCTCAGGTCCTTGGCGGCGCGATACACCCAGGCCCGCTGCGCCCGGTTGAAAGGCAATTCTTCGCGGTCCATGGCAAAGAAGTACTGGCGAAAGAATTCGCCCAAGTGCTCGAACATGTAGCGAAAACGCCCTATCAGGGGGTAGTTACGGCGGATCGCATGCTTTTTCTGGAAAAACCGGTCCTGCAACCACAGCGTGACAGCGACTAGTAGCACCACCGCTACCAGTATCAGAAACCCCAGCTCCAGCCAGGCAATGGTGCTGCTTAGCCAGGGCTGCAGACGTTCCGGAAACATAGACTCTCCTTTTCTTGGCAACCGCCTCTCCGTAGGGCGGGAATCGGCGTATGCCGACCTTCGCCCTTGCCCTTGTCGCCCAACGCGCCAAAGGCTGCGCTTGGCACGGCGGAGGTTGCCTGCGGCAACGTCCGCCCGTAAAACGCTCTCGGTCGCTCCCTGCCACAAAATGTGTGCCGATGCACTTGGGCCGGCGGCATGGCGATAGTATGATGCCAGACGGTTGAATTCATTACGCTGAGCAGCCAAAAGCGTCAACTCGTCGGGCCAAGCCTCAGCCAGAATAAATCAGGGCGTTACTATGGGGGTAACGTTCGCAGAAAAAAATAACGGGCGGAGCTGACCGCCCCGAATTGGGTACTGGATCAATGCGTTTTCCCTGGCTTCAGACAACAGGTGTTGCCGTGCTGGCCATGACAGCCATGTCTGCTCCTGCCAGCGATATTTACAAGTATCGTGCAGCAGACGGCACCATCCTGTTCACCGACCAGCCCCAGGACCGGGTTGGCAGTGACCACACCCTGCTGTCGGTGCGCAAGGGCTGGAGTTATACACCGCGGGCCCTGACGACAAAGGAACGGGACCGCTACGACACCCTGATCACCCAGGCCGCCAGCGAATATGGCATCGAGCCCGCCTTGGTGAAAGCCGTTATCCATGCCGAGTCCCTGTTCAACCCCCGGGCCGTTTCCCGGGTCGGCGCCCAGGGGCTGATGCAGCTAATGCCGGAAACGGCCTCTTATCTGAAAGTCAGCAATCCCTTCAATGCCAGCGAGAATATCCACGGCGGCACCCGTTTCCTGGCCTATCTGAAAGGCAAGTTTTCCAGCCTGGACCATATCCTCGCCGCCTATAATGCCGGAGAAGGCAATGTGCGCCGTTACGGCGGCATTCCTCCCTTTAAGGAAACCCAGGCCTACGTGCGCAAGGTCAAGCAGCTCAAGCGCCGCTACGCGGGTCATTTTGTGGCCGGGCTGGGTGAAGAGAAAGTGGTTGCCGCACGCTAGCACGCTGTTAGCTTTGCTCGCAAAGCGAAGGTTTCTGGCCATGAGGGGTTTCGCCTTGCGAGCAAGGCTCCAACGGCTATCCCATATGGCGGAGATCGGCCGCCCTACCCAACCCGTTTTATCGTCAAGCTTAAGCCGTCTCTACCCCCAACCACGGCCCGTCATAATCAATCCGGTAACGGCGGAGTTGGTAATTGGCCGTCTGGCAGCGGCCACTGCGTAGCGAGAAGACCAGACCATGCCCCGGACAGCGCAATTCATCGTGCAGTACCGTGCAACGGTCCAAGGGAAAGTCGGCATGGGGACAGCGGCGCTGGATCAGCCAGGTCTGGCCGTCTTCATGGACCAACAACGACTCCTCGCGCCCGATCTTCACCGGCAGGCGCATGCCGTCGTACAAATCGAGAGTTCTGACCAGCCGATGAAACATATCCCATCCTCACCGTAGGGCGGAAATGGGAGAATGCCTATCTCCGCCATCAACCCTTCGGTCGCTTGTAACCTGCTTGCAAGTCAAGAGGCTTAAGCATTTGCAATGCGAACCCTGCAAATCATGCGATAGCCCTTAACGTAAAAAGCCCGCTTGTGCGGGCTTTTTACTGTGCGTTGAAGCACGAAGCGGGTCAAGCAAGAGGCTTAGTGCCCATGCTTCTCCGCCAGGTAGAACCAGGTATCCAGAACAGAGTCCGGGTTCAGGGACACAGAGGAGATACCCTGTTCCATGAGCCACTTGGCCAGGTCCGGATGGTCGGACGGGCCCTGCCCGCAGATACCCACGTACTTGCCCTGGGCGTTACAGGCATCAATGGCCGCCTTGAGCAGCTTCTTCACCGCCGGGTCGCGCTCGTCAAACAGGTGGCTGACGATACCGGAGTCCCGGTCCAGGCCCAGGGTCAGCTGGGTCAGGTCGTTGGAGCCGATGGAGAAACCGTCGAAGTGTTGCAGGAACTCGTCGGCCAGCAGCGCATTGGTGGGCAGCTCGCACATCATGATCACGCGCAAACCGTTTTCACCACGCTTCAGGCCGTTCTTGGCCAGCAGATCGATAACCTGCTCGGCTTCGCCGGTGGTACGCACAAAAGGCACCATGATTTCCACGTTGGTGAAGCCCATTTCGTCACGCACTTTTTTCAGCGCGCGGCACTCCAGCTCGAAACAGTCGCGGAAGTTTTCGCTGATGTAGCGGCTGGCACCACGGAAGCCCAGCATGGGGTTCTCTTCTTCCGGTTCGTACAGCTTGCCGCCGATCAGGTTGGCGTATTCGTTGGACTTGAAGTCGGACAGGCGAACGATCACCTTCTCCGGGTGGAACGCGGCGGCCAGGGTGGAGATACCCTCTACCAGCTTCTCCACGTAGAAGTCCACCGGGTCGCCATAACCGGCGGTGCGTTTGTCCACGTTTTGCTGAATATCCCTGGGCAGCGTGTCGTAGTTGAGTAGCGCCTTCGGGTGCACGCCGATCATGCGGTTGATGATGAATTCCAGGCGAGCCAGGCCCACGCCCTGGTTCGGCAGCGAGGCGAAATCGAAGGCGCGGTCCGGGTTGCCTACGTTCATCATGATCTTGAACGGCAGCTTGGGCATGGACTCGATGGAGTTGCGCTGAATGTCGAATTCCAGCTTGCCTTCATAGATATTGCCGGTGTCGCCTTCGGCGCAGGAGGCCGTCACTTCCTGACCATCCTTCAGCACCTCGGTGGCATCACCACAGCCCACGATAGCGGGCACGCCCAGCTCGCGGGCGATAATGGCGGCGTGGCAGGTACGGCCACCCCGGTTGGTAACGATGGCGGCGGCGCGCTTCATGACCGGCTCCCAGTCCGGGTCGGTCATGTCGGTGACCAGCACATCACCGGGCTGTACCTTGTCCATTTCCTTGATGCTGGTTACCACACGAACCGCGCCGGCACCGATACGCTGGCCAATGGAGCGGCCTTCTACCAGCACCTTGCCGGTCTGCTTGAGCAGGTAACGCTCCATCACATTGGCGTCGGAACGGCTCTTCACCGTCTCCGGGCGGGCCTGAACGATGTACAGCTTGCCGTCGTCACCATCCAGCGCCCACTCGATATCCATGGGCATGCCGTAGTGTTTCTCGATTTCGATGGCCTGACGGGCCAGGTTTTCGATGTGGGCATCGGTAAGGCAGAACTTCATACGCTCTGCGCTATCCACGTTGACGATCTGCACGGACTTGCCAGCGGAGGCTTCAGCGCCGTAGATCATCTTCTGCATCTTGCTGCCCAGATTACGGCGCAGAATGGCCGGTTTCTTGTTCAGCAAGGTCTTCTTGTGGACATAGAATTCGTCGGGATTTACGGCCCCCTGCACCACCATTTCACCCAGGCCGTAGGATGCGGTGATGAAGACCACATCGCGGAAGCCGGATTCGGTGTCCAGGGAGAACATCACGCCGGCAGCGCCTGTTTCAGAGCGCACCATACGCTGCACGCCGGCGGACAGGGCCACCAGTTTGTGGTCGAAGCCCTGGTGGACCCGGTAGCTGATCGCGCGGTCATTAAAGAGGGAGGCGAACACTTCTTTCACCGCGACCATGACACTGTCGATGCCGCGAATATTCAGGAAAGTTTCCTGCTGGCCGGCAAAGGACGCATCCGGCAGGTCTTCAGCGGTGGCGGAAGAACGCACGGCCACCGGCAGGTCCGCGTTGCCTTCGCCAATCTGGGCATAGGCATCACGGATGGCCTCTTCCAGCGCCGGCTGGAAAGGCGCATCAATGACCCACTGGCGGATCTGCTCGCCGGTCTTGGCCAGCGCCACGACGTCATCCACGTCCAGGGCGCTCAGGGCCTCGTTGATCTTCTGGGTCAGGTTGTTGTGCTCAAGGAACTCACGGAAGGCTTCAGCCGTAGTAGCAAACCCGCCCGGAACGGAGACACCCGCTGCCGACAGATTGCTGATCATCTCACCAAGGGACGCATTCTTGCCGCCTACGCGTTCAACGTCATCCTTCCCCAGGTCCTGAAACCAGACTACATATTCCGCCAAGGTCGTCTCCTTTTTACGTATTACCGGTTGTCTCACTGGCCCAATGCCGGCTCAAATCGAGCCGCCATTCTACTCAAAACCCGGCCAGTTTGCCTGCCCCTGCGCAGAAATTGGGTAAGACTTTCGCCAAAATCGGCCTTACAGAGGGCGCGCGCCTCGCCATGGGCCGGTATCCCATTGAAATAACAGGGTTATTTTTCCGGGCACCAAGCTTCCGGGGCGCAGTTTAGTGGCATGTGGAGGCGGTAACAATGCCAGGCAGGCCTGCTGCAGAGCGGGAGCCGCCGATATTTTACCGCAAGACTGGCGCGGACTCCTTGCGCCCTCTAGACTGTCCTGATTGAAAACAATGACTTACCTGTAGGAGTTTGCTTGCAAGCGAACCGTTCACCCGTGTTCGGCTGCAAGCGGCCTCATACAGAGACAATCTGCGCATAAAGACTGTCTTTCTCCACGGAAACGGCTGAACCCAATGAAAAGAACCGCTTTTTACCTGTCCGACGGCACCGGCATTACCGCCGAAACCCTGGGCCACAGCATGCTCAGCCAGTTTGGGGATATCGAATTCGTCCAGATCACCCTGCCCTTCGTCCAATCCGACGAACAGACCCGCGAAGCCGTCGTTCGTATCAACAAGGCCGCCCAGGAAGATGGCGAGAAACCCGTGGTTTTCTCCACCCTCGTGAACAGCGAGCACCGCGCCCTCCTCCACGACTGCGATGGGCTGGTGTTGGACCTGTTTGGCGCCTTCCTCAACCCCCTGGAAGACGAGCTGGGGGTGCGCTCCAACCACAAGATCAACCAGAGCCACGCCATCCGCGATGCCGAGTCCTACCGCATCCGCATCAACGCGGTGCACTTCGCCCTGGACAACGACGACGGCGCCCGCACCCGCCACTACGACCAGGCCGACGTGATCCTCATCGGCGTCTCCCGCTCCGGCAAGACCCCCACCTGTCTTTACCTGGCGCTGCAGTTCGGCCTGTTCACCGCCAACTACCCGCTCACCGAGGACGATTTCGACGACCTGCGCCTGCCCAAGCCGCTGGTAGAGCACAAACACAAACTTTTCGGCCTCACCATCAACGCCGACCGCCTGAGCGCCATCCGCAGCGAACGCAAGGCCGGCAGCAAGTACGCCTCCCTCCGTCAGTGCGACATGGAATTGCGGGCGCTGGAAGCCATGTACAACAAGCACAACATCCCGTACCTGGATGCCACGGAGCTGTCGATCGAGGAAATCAGTACTCGGGTGCTGGCGATGAAGGGATTGGAGCGGCGGTTGCAGTAATGCGGCGGTCGGTGGCAGGTCATGCCCGCCCTACATACGCTGCCGTAGAACGGAAATCCCGGAGGGATCTCTGCCTTTAAGCTGCTGATTCACGCCCCCACTCACTTTCCCCGATGATTGACTGCCTGATGCCTGGGACCGAAAGGTGTTGCTCGCTTTGTTGCGCTTTATCGCGATCAGCGCAGGCTGAACAGCAACAGCCTCATCCAGACTTTCAGCAGCTCTTGCGGGTCATACTGTTCAATTGCGCTATCAATAACACTGACAACCACGAACGCAACTTTCGCCTTATCAACAAGGGCGACGGCCATCAGCTCTCCCCCGTCTATGATTTGATGGCCCGCCTCGCACAAGGCGAATACCATGCCGCTGGCTACCAGTGCTAACTTACCCCTCCCCGCCCCAGCAAAGCTCTCACCCTCGACCGAATCTGGGGATTACCCAAACCCCTGCTCAGCAACTTCGCCGAATAGATCATCCATGCCCTTCGCCAGTGACCGGAGCACTCTGAACACGCCGGTGTCAGCGAAAAAATGCAGCAGGTTTAAACGGTTTTCTGTGTATGACAGGCATGGATTGGCATAGTGTATTGACGACAACAGCGTGATACCGGAGTTATTGGCTGCGCTTGTGATCTGGAATCACCTTCTACTGACAGGGAACCATTCAGATAGAGTACGGCCTGCTGCGAGACAAGCTCGGCATGACATTCCGTTTGAGGAAGCTGGGTGTCCCAAATTCGCTACCCCGGGACTGGTCCACTCTCAACACCACATGGTAGTGATTGGACACCACCGCATACGCGCACAGATCAATGGCAAAGACATCCACCAACGTCGCCAGGCGATCTACCACCCACTGCCGACGGTGCTCGTAGTCCTGACCGGAATAATGATCCTGCCCACACAGAAACGCCCTGCGCACGCAGCGGCAG
>JAKSCQ010000079.1 GCA_022360555.1 Pseudomonadales bacterium | reverse complement strand
GCAATCAGTAATCAGTGGTCTGGTCGGCGGTGAAAATATCGGCGAAACGGTCGAGGGCTTGGCGCGATACCCGATCAGCCTGCGTTACCCGAGGGAATGGCGCGATACGGTTCAACGACTGCGAGATCTGCCGCTGATCACCCCAAACGGCGCCCAAATTACCCTGGGTACCGTCGCGGATATTGCTATCAGCGACGGCCCACCCATGCTGAAAAGTGAAAATGGTCGCCTATCCGGATGGGTGTATATCGATGTACGCGGTCGAGATCTTGCCTCGGTAGTGGCGGACTTGCGTACGGCGGTACGCGATCAGGTGAGCCTGCCGCCGGCAGTGAGTTTATCTTTTTCTGGTCAGTTTGAATTTCTGGAACGGGCCAACGCCCGCCTGAAGCTTGTAGTGCCGGCCACACTGATGATCATTTTCGTGCTGCTTTTCCTCACCTTTCGTCGTGCGGATGAAGCAATATTGATCATGGGCACCCTGCCTTTTGCAGCGACAGGGGGGATCTGGTTCCTGTACTTATTGGACTACAACCTGTCCGTGGCCACCGGGGTCGGATTCATCGCGCTGGCTGGTGTTGCCGCCGAATTCGGTGTGATCATGCTGCTCTACCTGAAGCAGGCTTGGCAGTTACGGCAGGATTCCGGCAACAGCGGCGATAGCCAGCTACTGGCAGCTATCCGCGAAGGAGCGGTGCAAAGGGTACGCCCCAAGGCCATGACCGTGGCCGTGATCATTGCCGGGCTGTTGCCGATTTTCTGGGGGGATGGCACCGGCAGTGAAATCATGAGCCGTATCGCTGCCCCCATGGTGGGAGGCATGGTAACCGCACCACTGCTATCGCTATTTGTGCTTCCCGCTGCCTATCGCCTGATGCGACGTAATCGCGCAAGATGAAGGCGATAGCGGGCAGGCAACCACAGAACTAGCAATGACAACTGATCTCCTTCCTGGCGTCATTAACGGTGACGCCCGTTTCTGAGAAATCTTAGGCTATCGTTCCCGCAGCCTGCCACTACCGGAGCGATAGCCCAAATACGCTAGGGATGATAACGCCAGGCACTATGATTGCTAGCCTGGCTGCGTCTTTTTACGCCATCGAAACTGAAACTCTGGTTTAAGCAGGAAAATCGAACAGCTCCTGTAGATTTCAAACCACAGATCTCAAGGCAATCCCAAGCGATATTCAGCAAGCAATAATATTAAAAAAGTTCAACACCCCATCTCCTAACAACCATTGCCACTAAGAAAAAGCTGATTACCGTCACGCCTACCGACAGCAACATTGCAACAGCAAACCCCCACCGCTCCAGCATCACGGGGAATAAGGCAAACATGGGCAGGGTGGGCAGGACATACCAGAAGGTATACCAAGCATGATTTGCGATCTTATAAGAAGGCTGCCCGTCCAGATAAAGCCAGAACAGCACCATCAAGGTCACGGCAGGCAGGGACGCGATCAGCGCCCCGAGCCTATCACTGTGTTTGGCGACCTCAGAGACGGCAACGATAACTGCTGCTGAGACGAGATATTTGATTATTAACATCGGCATCACCGCTTCCTCCTGGCTGCCCTAACGTTGTTATTCGATGCCCTTGAACTCGCCGGTGAAGTTGGCGTCGTAAACGCTACCGGTTTCTGACATCAGGATATAAAGGGTTCGGCCCTCCTCCTCATGCTCCAGGGTCACGATGTAATAGCCCGGACCGGAATTGCTGATGCCGACCTTCTCTTCGGGAAGCGCTTTCCAGCTCTCATCCAGCTTTCCAAAGCCCATGCCCCGATCTTCCTCGGTCAGCTTCACCGCTACGTATTTTGCGATCCCCGCAGCCTGCTGCTCTGAGATGGGGTCGTGACCACCGCCGTGGGAGAACGCCTGGCCAGATACGGCCAGCGT
>JAKSCQ010000080.1 GCA_022360555.1 Pseudomonadales bacterium | reverse complement strand
GCTAATTCCTATGGATTCATTACATTCAAGGAGTTAGCAATGAAACGTCGTCACCCAGCCAATACACACCTTACTCTCCATCATTCAGGCCCGTGGAACGGCTATGACGTTCAGCTACAGAGAGGGCCGCTGTTCATCCCGTACCTGGAACGTATCCACGAGACCATGAACCGAGCCATTGCCCGTCAGGCAAGGACCATGGCGGTCAGAGTCGATCTGATGCTGCCTGCTAACGGGTATGCACGGTCTGGAGATTGGTTTGGTCTCTTCGTTCAGTCTCTGAGAGCACAGGTAGATGCGGATCTGACCAGACGTAAACGCGAGGGACGTAGGGCGCCAGCTTGTAGAATTGATTACATCGGTGTCGAGGAGCAGGTGGGGGACCGCCAGGTGCATTACCACTTGTGCTTGTTCCTGAACGGCGAGATCTATCGTGGGCTTGGAGAGCTTCCTACTGGGAGGGGTAGTGGTGGTGTTAGCTTTGATCCGGACGTTCCGGGAGACCCAAGGGCTGACCAAGCAGATAGCCTGGCCGAGAAGATTGTCATGGCCTGGGCTAGGGCATTGGGAATGACCATGAGAGAAGCGGCTGGCTTGGTGCATTTCCCTACAGGAGGGGTGTACCCGTTGAGACGTAGTAGCCCGGGATTCGAAGCGACTGAAGCTGGGCTGTTTAATCGGCTGAGCTATCTGGCGAAGGCACAGAGCAAGAGGTTCGGCAGAGGAGGTCGAAATATTCGCTATAGCCGGGGCTGACAGCGTCAGAGCATCTGGCCGTTTTTTACAGCCATGGCTCATCTCATGAGCAGAAGGAGAAATCTCATGAGAATCATTCGTTTGAAAGAAGTCATGGAAACTACAGGCCTGGGCCGGTCATCCATCTACAAATACGCCCAAGAGGGCTCGTTCCCGAAGCCGGTGAGCCTGGGAGGGCGCTCATCGGGCTGGGTGTTGGACGAAGTGGAGGAGTGGGTGATCGAGCAGATTGCTCAGAGAGATGAAAAACTGAGAGAGGAGAGAAAATAGACGTTTTCCGCGATGAGGTCATTCCTGATGATGACGCTGGCGGAGGACCATGTAAGAAAAAAAGAAGGCCTGTGCATCTAAGCAATAGAATGCACAGGCTCTATATTGTGTAGATAGCAACTTTATTCAAGAGAGATAAGCTACTGAAACTCCCATGTCCATGTACCGTTATCATCAGTGATAGACACCTCGATGATATTGCAGCCAGGTTCTGCTTTCGCTGTTAGTTTTTGCCCAAACTTGGCCGATGCTGGAAACAAACTGGCACCTTCATGGAAGGTTTCGGTGGCGGGGTTGTACACCATATTTATATCCAGTTTTCCCAGATCAACCATCTTTGTTTCTTTCAGTGTGAGTTCGCGGCCAGCCTTGAAAGATCCATGTCCGCAATTGCCTCGGTTGAATACAACGTCATGCACGGTCACTTCGTCTTCCTTGGCAGTGAGATAGACCGTGCGTCCGTTTAGTCTGATAT
>JAKSCQ010000081.1 GCA_022360555.1 Pseudomonadales bacterium | reverse complement strand
GCTGGGATGCCCGCGCGGCCCACGCCGCCGAGGCGCTGGGGCTCCGCAGACCACGCGATGCCAGACCACAACTGGAATCCAAGCTCGCGGCAAGCACCTCGGATTCCATCGCAAGCATTCAGTCGTGCGTTGAACCCGCACACGCCGACAGCACCTCGTAAAGGCGTGCCGACTGCCGCTCGCGCGAGAACGAATCGACAAGCGATCCGTCCGGTTGCAGCGATCTCACCATCGCGCCGCTCGCCGCCGCCGTCAGCGCTTCGGCGATCGCGCCCGGCGCATCCCCCGCGTGCACTCCACGCCCGCACCGAACAACGAGCTCGGATATCTCACGCCGCGGTCCGACCACGAGAATCGGCGCCTCGCACGCCAGATACTCAAAGACCTTACCGGTGAGCACGCCCCCCTCGGGCCCCGTCCATTCCAGAGAGAGGAGCGCATCTGCACGGTTCTGGATCTCGATCGACCTGTCGTGCGAGACCTCGCCGAGCAATTCCACCCGATCCAGCACCCCAGCGCAACGAGCCGCGGACGCGAACGCATCACCCGATCCACCCGCGACGACCACCCGCACCCGCTCGTACAACGCCCGATCGGAACCCCGGATCAATGCAAGCGCCCGCATGAACGGGCCAAGATCGTGCCCCCGCTCGTACACCGCCCCGGTATACGCGATCGTGAACGCATCCCCTTCCGACCTCGCTATCGGAGTCCGGCGCCCCGCGTGACCGTTGTACACGACGTCGACCGGCGCGGGCGTCTGCCCACGCAGCCATCCCGCGAGCGCGTCGCTGACCGTCACCACGCGATCGACGCGCGAGAGAATCCCACGCTCGATGGATCGCTCACGCACCGTGAACGGGAACACCCCCCGGGCGCTGTGGTTCGCGGTCCACAGATCCCGGAACTCCGCGACGAACCGCTTCGCCGCTCCCGTGCGTGTGATTCCGTCGGCAACGCGCAGCGTGGTGTAGGGCCCAGACGACGCGAACACCACATCGAACGGCGCCGCGCCCG
>JAKSCQ010000082.1 GCA_022360555.1 Pseudomonadales bacterium | reverse complement strand
TGGGCCTCCATGGGCCAGGAAAATGAACAGGAAAGCCGACTGAATGCTTTCGCAGGCTATCAGGTCACGCCGGAGCTGATGGACCGGGCCGACCCGGAAGCCCTCTTCATGCACTGCCTGCCCGCCCACCGGGGCGAGGAAGTCAGCCATGAAATGATGGACGATCCACGGGCCGTAGTGTGGGACGAAGCCGAAAACCGCCTGCACGCCCAGAAGGCCCTGTTGGAGTTTCTGCTCACCGGGCAGCATTGACGTCGGACAGCATTGTGTGTTTTGACTTTTGGGCGTCAAGCGTCTGCGCCAAGGACCACCATGACCAACAGCCTGTTGAGCATTGAACACCTGGCCTGCGGCTACCATCAGCAGGCCGTGGTAAAGGATCTGAGCCTGGAACTGGCCCCCGGTGAAATCGCCTGCCTGCTGGGCCCCAGCGGCTGTGGCAAGACCACCACCCTGCGAGCCATCGCCGGCCTGGAGCCGGTCACCGGTGGCGAAATCCGCATTCAGGACCGCACCGTGTCCTCCCCGCAACACCAGTTGCCGCCGGAACAACGGGGCCTGGGCATGGTGTTCCAGGAGCACGCGCTCTTCCCCCACCTGACCGTGGCCGACAATGTGGCCTTCGGCCTGCGCAAGCAGCCCCGGGGACAGCAGCGCCAGCGTGTCAGCGAATGCCTGGAACGGGTGCGGCTGGCCGGCATGGAAAACCGTTATCCCCACGAATTGTCCGGCGGCCAGCAGCAACGGGTTGCCCTGGCCCGGGCCCTGGCCCCGCAACCGGCCCTGCTGTTGCTGGATGAGCCCTTTGCCAGCCTGGATCTGGACCTGCGCCGGGCCCTGGCCCGGGAACTGGGGGATACCCTGCGCGCGGAAAACGTCACCGCCCTGCTGGTCACCCACGACCAGGAAGAGGCCTTTGCCCTGGCCGACCGGGTGGGCGTCATGCGCCACGGCAACCTGGAACAGTGGGACACGCCCTACAACATCTACCATGCACCGGCGAACCGCTTTGTGGCGGAATTCGCCGGCTATGGGTCCTTCCTGCGCGGGGAAGTCACGGAACACCAAAGTGTGCTCACCAGCCTGGGCGAACTGACCGGCCGCAGCCAGGCCCACCTGGTCACCGGCCAGCAAGTGGACGTGCTGCTACGCCCGGAAGACGTGATCGCCGACGAAAGCGCCCACCTGGCCCTGCCCGTCACCCGGCGCCAGTTCACCGGCGCCACCATCCTCTACCACCTGCGCGTCGGCGCCTCGGAAACCCTCCTCTGCCAGACCGACAGCCACACCAATGTGGTGGAAGGCGATGTATTACGCGTGCGACTGGCGACCAAACACCTGGTGGCGTTCACGGTCAGTGAACAGTGAATAGTT
>JAKSCQ010000101.1 GCA_022360555.1 Pseudomonadales bacterium | reverse complement strand
CGAGGCCACCTGTACCGCCGAGTTGTTAATGGTTTGTACCAGGCTGCGCAGCTGGTCAATGGAGTAGTTGATGGAGTCCGCGATGGCCCCGGTGAAGTCCTCGGTTACCGTGGCCTGTACGGTCAGGTCACCGTCCGCCAGGTCGCCCAGTTCGTCGAGCAGTCGCAGAATCGCCGCCTGGTTACGCTGGTTCTCGCTTTCCAGTTCGTCCTTTTTCTTGGCCGCCTGACGGTTCCGCTGGGCCATGATCAGGAAGAACAGCAGTACCGAGATGGCCGCACAGACGCCACCCAGCCACAGTGAGGGGAACAGGCCGGTGGTAGAGCGTTCGAACTGGTTGTTCAGGTTGGTGGATTCCTGCAGCAGGTCCTGGGAGCGACGGAAGATGGTGTCAGCCGCGTTACGTACCTGGAACAGTTCGGGAGCGGTTTCCAGAATCTCGTCCACGGACTGGTTGACGAATTCGTCGAACAGGTCGGCAATCTCAGCCAGGTAGTCCAGGGCATCCGGGTCGTTCACCTGGTCGATGCCCATGGCGCTGTCGCCTTCGATCATGCCGTTCATTATCCGGCCAAACTGGCTGGCGTCACGGCCGAAGGCGTCGGCGGCGATCACCGCACCGTCGCCCCCTTCCAGCACCTTGGAGATGGAGCTGAGAATCCGTTCGGCCAGCAGGGACTGGCGCTGGGCAAAGGCGATCTGGTCCGGTTCCGCGCCGGTGGTCACCAGGATGTCCACCACGCCTTCGTATTCCGCCTGCAGGGAAGGAATGGTCTGGGCCAGGGTATCCGCCACTTCGTGCAGATCCAGTACCGTGTCTTCCCCGCGCAGGATGATGCCCGCGTTGCTGTTTACTTCGTTCCAGAGGCTGTTAAGGCGCTCTTTCACCTGCGCGTCGGCAACCTGTTCGTCTTTCACGTCGTTCCAGGCGGACTCGAAACTCTGCTGGGATTTGGACAACAGCTCGAAGGCGTCGGGGTTACCGGCCGCCGCCTCCAGGGCGTTCTTGGCAAGCTGCTGGGAAATAACCCGCATCTCCGAGGCCAGGGTAATGTTTTCCTGGGCCTTGTTCGCGGTGGTGGCGGATAGCAGGAAGTTCACCAGGGCCAAGGCAATGAAGATGGCAAGCCCGATATACAGTGCGATATTCAGCGTGTTGCTGCCGCCGCTGTTCGCACCCCCCCGCAGTTTTTCCAGTAATGCTCCCGAATTGAACTTCATAGTCTGGCTCCTGGCCTGGCGTTCGCTCTTCTTATCTACCCCAAAGTACGCGTTTTGCTAGCCGGTACGGGCCACCTGCATGAAACGCGGGTCCTCGGCCAGCCGGGTCAGGCTGAACACGGACCAGTACTCCCCTTCCCGCCGGTAGGCCCCGCGCACAAAATTCGTGACGCTGGGGTCGCTGACCGGCAGTGATTCCACAAATTCATCAATGGGGAAATGCTGCATCCCCAATACCTCGTCCACGGCCATGCCGGTGTAGAGGTCGTCCTGATCCAGCACCAGCAGGCGCCGGCGTTTCTCCTGGATCGGGGAACTCTTTTCCAGGAAGCCACTGAGATCCATCACGGTCATCAGGCGGCCCCGGACATTGGCCACACCCTTCATCCAGCTCTGTGCGCCGGGTATGCGGGTGTAGGCTGGCACCGACAGGATTTCGGAAACCTCATCCAGCGGTGCCACGTATTTCTTGCCGTCCAGTACAAAGCCCACGCCGCTCCAGTAGCTGACCGCATCCTGCTGCATGGGCAGGTCCTTGGCCCTGTCCCGGCAGCGCTGGTTGTAGTCGGCCAGTTTGATGTAGGCGGCGGAGGCGGTTGCACTCATGGTCGTCGGGCTCCCGGGTTCGCTCAGCTGTCAGCCAGCATGCGATCGACGGTTTGCAGGAGCACATCCTCGTCCACCGGCTTGGTCAGGTAGTCCTTGGCGCCCTGGCGTTTGCCCCAGACGCGGTCGGTTTCCTGGTCCTTGGTGGTGACGATGACGATGGGAATATGCGCGGTGTCGGCGCCCTTGGTGAGCTGGCGTGTCGCCTGGAAGCCGTTGAGCCCCGGCATGACCACATCCATCAGAACCAGCTCGGGCAGTTCGGAACGGGCCATGGCCACGCCATCGGCTCCGTTGGCGGCCTCGAGTACCTCGTGGCCATGTTTTTCGAGAATCTCCCGCAACTTGTACGTTTCGGTGGGAGAATCATCCACAATCAGAATACGTGCCATCTTACCCTCTTCAGGCCTAGCGGAAAGGCCGCTTAACCGTTCATGTGCTGACGAATCGCACCCAGCAGCTCGTCCTTGGAGAACGGCTTGGTGAGATATTCGTCGGACCCCACGATCCGTCCCTTGGCCTTGTCGAACAGACCATCCTTGGAGGACAGCATGATCACCGGCGTGGACTTGAAGGCACTGTTGTTCTTGATCAGCGCGCAGGTCTGATAACCATCCAGTCGCGGCATCATGATGTCGACAAAAATGATGTTGGGCTTGGTGTCGGCGATTTTGGCCAAGGCGTCGAAGCCATCGGTGGCGGTGATCACTTCACAACCTGCTTTCTTCAACAAGGTTTCGGCGGTGCGACGGATGGTTTTGGAGTCGTCGATCACCATTACCTTGAGGTCTTGGAAATTGTCAGTCATGGAAACTGCCTTTAACCGTGAACCGTTGTTGGCCGCAACTTATTGTAATTTTTGGCCTTTTTAGTAATTCGATGGGCGGGGCCTGTGGCGATATCAGCCCAAGCGAAGTTTTTAACACAGATTCTACAATCAATCCATAAGACCCTATGAAACTTGGGAAAATACCCCGCGTATCCCTGCATAGCCCTGTGCCGCCAGCGCTGCTAAGATTGCCCGGCCCGTTCCCATTGCCTGCTGGAGACCCCATGAGCCTGCGCATTGGTGTGGTGATGGACCCCATCGCCAAGATCAAACCCTGGAAAGACAGTACCTTTGCCATGCTGCTGGAGGCCCAGCGCCGTGGTTGGGCGCTGCACTACATGGAGCCCGGGGACCTCTATGTGCGCGATGGTCGCACCTTTGCCGCCACCCGGGCACTGTCGGTCACCGACAATAACGACGATTGGTATCGTCTGGCCGACGCCGTGAATCACGACCTGGCCGATCTGGACATTATCCTGATGCGCCAGGACCCGCCGTTCAACACGGAATACATCTACGCCACCTACCTGCTGGAAAAGGTGGAGCGGGAAGGGGTGCTGGTGGTGAATCGCCCCGGCAGTGTCCGCGACAGCAATGAAAAGCTGTTCGCCACCGACTTCCCGCAGTGCTGTGCACCGACGCTGGTGACCAGTCAGGCCGGGTTGCTGCGCGATTTTGTACGGGAATTCGATGACACTGTGATGAAGCCGCTGGACGGCATGGGCGGTAGCAACATCTTCCGGGTGCGCAAGGACAGCCCCAATATTTCCGTGGTCATTGAAGTGCTCACCCAGCACGGCAAGACCCCGATCATGGCCCAGCGCTTCGTGCCGGAGATCAAGGAAGGCGACAAGCGCATCCTGATGATCAACGGCGAGCCGCTGCCCTATGCCCTGGCGCGCATCCCCAAGGAAGGCGAGCTGCGTGGCAATCTGGCCGCCGGCGGCACCGGCCAGGGCCGGGAGCTCACTGACCGCGACCGCTGGATCTGCGAGCAGGTGGGCCCGACCCTGAAGCGCAAGGGGCTGTACTTTGTGGGCCTGGATGTAATCGGTGACTATCTCACCGAAATCAACGTGACCAGCCCCACCTGCATCCGCGAGCTGGACGCGATTTTCGATATCAATATCGCCGGCCAGCTTTTCGATACCCTGCTGGAGATGCGGCAGGCGTCATAGACGCCAACCGGCCAGCGGGGCAAACTGGGGATTACGCATTCGGCCACGGATGCGTTCATCGCGATACAAGAGCAGTAGCGAAAAGAAGAATACATGGCAGCCACTTCTCCCGTCAGCGCCAGCGACCGGCTTACCTTTACGGTCTTCCTGGCCCTGGCTTTCCACGGCATTCTCATTTTCGGGGTCAGTTTTGCCCCGGAAAAGCAGCGTGCCGCCCCGCATACCCTGGAGGTCACCCTGGCCCAGCACCGCAGTGACCAGGCGCCGGATGAGGCGGACTTCATCGCCCAGAGCAACCAGCAGGGCTCCGGGGACCAGTCGGAAAAGCAGGAGCTGACCACCACCGAGCAGGCGGATTTCGCCGACAACAAGCTCGACAAGGTGCAACTCAAGGAAAAGACCACCCGCGAGCAGCGCCAGCGGCAGTCACAGTTGCTGGTTATTACCACCGCCCGCGACAGCGACTACCAGGTCAAGGCCGAGCAGAAGGACAAAAGCGAACCTAAACCGCTCAAGCAGGCCAAACAGGAAAACCTGCAGGACCTGAGCCAGCAGATCGCCAGCCTGCAGGCCCGCCTGGATGCCCAGAAACAGGCCTACGCCAAACGCCCGCGTATCCGTCGCCTGACGTCGGTGTCCGCCAAGGCCCACTACGAGGCCCAGTACATCGACACCTTCCGCCGCGAGGTGGAAGCCATGGGCACCCGCAACTTCCCGGCCCGGGCGCTTAACAGCAACACCTTCGGCGCCGTGCGTCTGCTGGTATCGATCCGCAAGGACGGCCAGCTCAAGGAAGTGCGGGTACTGAAGTCCTCCGGCCACAAGTTCCTGGACCAGGCGGCGGTACAGAGCGTACGCCTGGCGGCGCCCTTCGATGCCTTCACCGCGGAGATGCGCAAGAACATGGACGTGCTGGAAATCATCCGTACCTGGAAATTCGACAAGAACCAGCGGGTGTCGTCCAGATAACCCCTCACCCGCGATAAAACCGTTGGAGCTTTGCTTGCAAAGCGAATGCTTCAGCGGGCACCGGGCCTGATCCAAACCTTCGCCTTGCGAGCAAGGCTCCAACGGTTACACGATCATGGGGCGGTAATTTGAAGAAGCGGCTCCGGGTAACCTTCCCGATTTCCTCCCGAAGCTTGCAGCTTATCCCCCGCCGCCGGATACTGGGTACATGGAGAAATCGACCCTGAAGCACCAGTTGCTGGTGGCCATGCCGCAAATGGCTGACCCCAACTTCGACCACACCGTTACCTATATCGTTGAGCACAGCAGCGAGGGTGCCATGGGCCTGACCCTCAACCGCCCGGTGCAGATAAGCCTGGGCGATATCCTCGCCGACATGGACATCGAAATCGAAGTGCCGCCCTCCGAGCGCCACCGGGTGGTGGCCGGCGGGCCAGTGCAACAGGAAGCCGGCTTTGTGCTGCACGCGGCATCCACCCACTGGCAATCCAGCGTGCCGCTCAGTGACGGCCTGATGCTCACCACCAGCCGCGACATCCTGGAAGCCATCGCCATTGGCGAAGGGCCGGAGCAGTCCCTGGTGTGCCTGGGCTATGCCGGCTGGGAAGCGGGGCAACTGGAAAAGGAGCTGGTGGACAACGCCTGGCTCAGCACCCCCGCTAGTCGTGAGTTGGTTCTCGATACCCCCTTCGAACAAAGCTGGCAAGCCGCCGCCGCCCGCCTGGGCATCGACATGAGTCTGATCGCCACGCAGGCGGGGCACAGTTGAAAGGCAATTAATAATGAATAACGGGCTTGGTGCCAGTATCCAGTTTGGGCGCGACTTTGAGTTATTGAGATGCTCCCCACTCGGACCGCGCAACTATTAACTATTCATTATTAACTATTCATTGCTCTTATGATTCTCGCCTTCGACTACGGCACCCAAAAAATCGGCGTGGCCAGCGGTAACAGCCTGCTGGGCACCGCCAGCCCCCTGCCCGCCCTGCCCTGCAAGAACACCCAGCCCAACTGGGATGACATCGCGGCCTTGCTTAAGGAATGGGAGCCGGAGGCGTTGGTGGTTGGCCTGCCGTTGAACATGGATGGTAGCGAAAGTGAATCGACAGCACGGGCCAGGAAGTTTGCGGGCCGATTGAAGGGCCGATTCGGCATGAAAGTGTGGTTGGTGGATGAACGGTTAAGCACCCGTGAAGCGCGGGAGCGCACCGGAATTCAGAAAGCCGACTCGCGAGTGGATTCCATGGCGGCGGTGATTATTGCCGAAGGATTCTTTGCGGGCGATGCACAGATTTTTTAATGGAAATTATGTGGGGGAACCGGGTTTGAGAAGAACAACGAAGGCTGGCACGTTCAACCTCATAGTGGTTTTTTCGGTCTTGATTGCAGGCTGCGGCGGCGGAAGCGGTGATGGTCAATCTGCTGCTGGGTCCTATGCGCCGGTTCCCGATACCGTGACCTACCGAGAGGGCGGCATGGTTAAAGGAATGCAGGTTTTCGACTACAGCGCAAGCAATGTCATTCGCTCCCGGTTTGTTGTGGACCCCGGTAATGATGGTCAATGGGGAACAGGCGATGATGTGCGTGCGGGAGGCCTGACCTGCCAATATCAGCAATCTGAAAACCCGCTCCCTCCTGCGCTTCTGTCGGTAGTGCAAAACATGGGTACGAATGGTGATGGAAATTTTGCCCTCCAACAGCTCGATATTGAAAGTGACGGCCGACTTTCAGTCTGTCCAGGCTGGAAAGGAAAGCAACTCGTCAGGGAAGAAGTGCTTTGCAAGGGCGAGTTCTGTCCAGCCAGGTACCAATTTGGTTACAAGATGATGATTAGCCAGCGGGTGCTTGAGGGCGGTGGCTGGAAGCAATCCCAGCACGTGGTTTTCTATGGGGAGAATGACCAGATAACAACGGCACCTCCTTTTCTTTCTCATATTCAAACTACGGAGTTATCAGGGGATTCGCAGGCTGGTTTCGAATTTGTTGTTACGGTAGATCCATCCCCTGAATATTCGGATTCTGTCAGTGTGCCGAATATTGCCGTCTACACCGGCAGTGGCTACCAGAAAAAAGTGGCCAAGTGGTTACCCGGGGATCTGGAAAGCCGGGTGATCATTGATCGCTATGGTGACAATGACAGCTTTGTTGATACTCGTTACCGGACATTGACCTGGCTGCCTGAAAAGGGCGAGTTGCAGGTGAGTGATGGCAGCCAGAATCCGCCTGCTTCAAATCAGTTCATGAAAGTCTATGAATTTGATGGAGAGGGAAAACCTGTCGGGGAAATTTTCCTTGGCGCTGGTGATGATGAGATCTGGTTTAGCAGTGATGACACGGTCAATGGGTTTCCGAATTTCGTTTACGACGAAAACGGCCAGATTCAGTCGATGCTTGATCCACAGGGGGAGCCGGGGCGTGAGTTCACTCATGAAGGAGAAAAAATAAAAGCCATTCACGTCTCGGATCGGAAAAGACGGGAATACCAATATGCAAATGGAAAGCTTGCCAGAATAAGTCTGTTCTCTCGTAATGCTGAAAGGGCGGAGGTTGAGCAGAAGGTCCTCTTTCGTGATGACATCCCTGGTGTGGTGACGTTTATTCCCGATCGTCGCTTCCCGAGAGACAAGGAAGGACGTTTTCTGGATCCACTCATCCCTCAGGATAAAGACACAATCATGCGTCTTGGCCGTCCTTTCTGAATATGCGGGAGCCATGCAAGCATGGCTCCCGCAGTTCTCAGGGTTATTGCTTGATGCCTTCCACAGAGATAATGATGTCCACGGTTTCTGATGCCGGACCCAGATCGTAAGTAATACCGAAGTCCGCCAGCTTCAGGGTGGTGGAGGCTTCCAGACCCATGCGGTAGCCGCCCCAGGGATCGTCGCCGTAGCCGAGCAGTTTGGCATCCAGGGTGACCGGCTTGGTTACGCCGTGCAGGGTAAAGTCGCCGGTGATCTTGGCGGTCTTTTCGCCGGTGCGTTCAATGCTGGTGCTCTTGAAGGTGGCGGTGGGGTATTCGTCCACGTCCAGGAAGTCGTCACCGCGCAGGTGCTTGTCGCGCTCGGCGTGGTTGCTGTCCAGGCTGGCGGTCTGGATGGTGGCTTCCACGCTGCTGTTTTCCGGGTTGTCCTCGTCCACGGTGAAGGTACCGTCGAAGTCATTGAAGCGGCCGTAAAGCCAGCTGTAACCCAGGTGGGAAATCTTGAACATGACAAACTGGTGGGCGCCCTTCTTGTCGAACTGGTAGGTGCCGCCGGGTTTGTCGGCGAAGGCGGCGCTGCTGAGCAGCAGGGCCAGGGTTGGGACCACAAGTTTCTTGGCTAGCGTCAACATAGGTATGAGACTCCGTTTCGATTAATTGTCAGAAGTATGGCGGGGCGACAGGCCCAGGATGCGTCGCAGGGTGTCGTCCCGGTCGAGAAAGTGGTGTTTGAGTGCCGCCAGGGCATGGACGCCGGCGAGCAGGATGATGGCCCAGGCGGCCAGTTCGTGAATATCGCCGGCGGTATCTTCCAGCCCCTTCTGGTCGCCGGTGATGGAGGGCACCGCAAACCAGTCGAAGACTTCCACCGAGGAACCGTCGGCGCTGGTGATCAGGTAGCCGCTGACCATGGCCACGAACAACAGCAGGTACAGGGCCCAGTGGGTCAGGTGGGCGCTGATGCGTTCCCAGGGTTTGTGGGTGGGCAGGGCCCGTGGCGGCGGCGACACCAGGCGCCAGGTCAGCCGGCCAAGCATGACCAGAAACAGCAGGATGCCCACACTGCGATGCAGGTCCGGGGCGCTGCGATACCAGTCGTCATAGTAGGTCAGGTCTACCATGTAGAGGCCCAGCGCAAACATGCCCACCACGGTGATGGCCACCAGCCAGTGCAGGCCAATGCTGACGGCGCCGAAGCGCCCTGTGGTGTTGCGCAGTCTCATCCTTGTCCGTCCCCGTTGTCCTATGGATTTTGAGGCTTGCCGGGGGTGGCAGTTCCCGGCTTTACAAAACTTACCGGCTTGCCCGGCACTGTTGGTATCCTGTTCGCATTGCCGGGAAACTCATAGTCCAAAAAACTGAACGGTTTGATCAGGTGGCCTGTTCTTCGCCGGCAGACTTTATTCTTGACGCCGCAGGCGCCATGCTTGCAGAGCAAACCGGATCGTCATGCAAGCATGGCTTCTGCCGACGAGACAACTTGTGGAGAGCCCCCTTGAGCTGGGATGAAAAACAACTACAGACACATCTGAAAGGCATGGCTGAGGCCATCAATGAACAGTATGGCGGCAAGTCGCCACTGCTGGTGGGGATCGAGTCTGGTGGCGCCTGGGTGGCCCGGGCGCTCAACGAAAAACTGCCGGCCCCCCTGCCGCTGGGTACCCTCAACCCGGCCTTCTACCGGGACGATTTCGACACCCGCGGGCTCAAGGCCACGGTAACCCCATCCAAACTGCCGTTCGAGGTGGATGGCCAGCATATCCTGCTGGTGGACGACGTGTTGATGACCGGCCGCACCATCCGCGCCGCCATGAACGAACTGTTCGATTTCGGCCGCCCCGCCTCCATCTCGCTGGTGGTGCTGTTCGACATCGGTCGCCGGGAATTGCCGATCCGTGCCGATATTTGCGGGGAAACTTTGGCATTGCCCCCCCATCAACGGGTAGAATTACGCGGGCCCTCGCCGCTGGTTGCGGAGATCCGCGAACTGATTGGTGAGGACAACAGAGAGACAAGGTCCCAAGAATGACGCCGACGCTTGCGCCATCCTCCCGCGTACAACTTACCGAAGACGGTAAGCTGCGCCATTTTCTCACCACCGAGCACCTCCCCCGTTCCCTGCTGGAAGACATCCTTGATACCGCCGCCAGCTTTGTGGATGTGGGCGGCCGCTCCATCAAGAAGGTGCCGCTGCTGCGCGGCAAGACGGTGGTGAACCTGTTCTTCGAATCCAGCACCCGCACCCGCAGCACCTTCGAGCTGGCCGCCCAGCGGCTCAGCGCCGACGTGCTCAACCTGGATATCGCCAAGTCCGCCACCAGCAAGGGTGAGACCCTGCTCGATACCCTGCGCAACCTGGAGGCCATGGCCGCGGACATGTTCGTGGTACGTCACCAGGATTCCGGCGCGCCTTTCTTCATCGCCAACGAGGTCACCCCCCAGGTGGCGGTGATCAACGCCGGCGACGGGCGCCATGCCCACCCCACCCAGGCCATGCTCGACATGTACACCATCCGTCACTACAAGGGTGGCTTCGAAGGGCTCAAGGTGGCCATCGTCGGTGACATTCTGCATTCGCGGGTGGCGCGCTCCCAGGTGCATGCCCTCAACACCCTGGGCGCCGAGGAAGTGCGCCTGATAGGCCCCAGGACCCTGTTGCCGGTGGATGCCCAGGCGCTGGGTGCCACGGTCTTCACCGACATGGTCCAGGGGCTCAAGGATGTGGATGTGGTGATCATGCTGCGCCTGCAAAAGGAGCGCATGGACTCCGCCCTGCTGCCCAGCGAGGGCGAGTTCTTTCGCCTTTACGGGCTCACCAACGACAAGCTGCAGCATACCAAGAGCGATGCCATCGTGATGCACCCCGGCCCCATCAATCGCGGCGTGGAGATCGCCTCGGAAGTGGCCGATGGCCCCCGCTCGGTGATTCTCAACCAGGTCACCTTCGGCATCGCCGTGCGCATGGCGGTCATGTCCATGTGCATCAGCGGTCAGGAAGGCGCCGCCAGCGCGGAGAAGGAGGCGGACCATGGCCACTAAAGCCAACATCCTGATTCGCAAGGGCCGGGTGATCGACCCGGCCAGTGGCCGTGACGATGTGGCCGACCTGCTGATCGAAAACGGCCGCCTGATCCGCATTGGCGCCAGCCTGGACGCACCGGGGGCCGACATCATCGAGGCCGAGGGGCACTGGGTACTGCCTGGCCTGGTGGATGCCTGTGTGCACCTGTCGCTGCCCGGCAGTGGCCGCACCGGTGACATTGCCAGCGAGACCCGCGCGGCAGCGGCGGGCGGGATTACCCATATCGCGGCCCAGCCGGACTGTGGCCCGGTGGATTCCACCGCCGTGGTGCGGCTGATCCGCGAGCAGGCCGGCCAGGCCGGGTTTGCCCGCATCATGCCCGTGGCGGCCATGACCCAGGGGCTGCAGGGCGAGCAGTTGGCCGAAATGGCCACCCTGGCCCGGGCCGGCTGTATCGCGGTGGGCAATGCCGGCAGCAAGATCGCCAGCGCCCTGGTGCTCAAGCGCTGCCTGGAATACGCCGCCACCTTCGACATGCCGGTGATGTTCCGGCCCCAGGATTCGGCCCTCAGCGCCGGTGGCTGTGCCCATGAAGGGCCGGTGGCCACTCGCCTGGGGTTGCCGGGCATTCCCGCCGTGGCGGAAAGCGTGGACCTGTCCCGGGATCTGCTGCTGGTGGAGGCCACCGGAGTGCGTGCCCACTTCCAGCAGATCTCCAGCCGCGAGTCCCTGCGTCTGCTGCGCGCGGCCAAACGTGGCGGCCTGCCGGTGACGGCGGACGTGAGCATCCAGCACCTGCTGCTGGATGAGTCGGCTCTGGAAGGCTTCAACAGCCACTGCCACGTGATCCCGCCGCTGCGCAGCGCCGAGGACCGCGAAGCCCTGCTGGAAGCGGTGGCCGACGGCACCATCGACGCCATCTGTTCCCAGCACACCCCCATTGGTTCGTCCAGCAAGGCGGCGCCCTTCCCGGCCACGAAGCCGGGCATGGCGGGCCTGGATACCCTGCTCTCGCTGGTGCTGAAACTGGTGGAAGACGGCAAGCTGGACCTGCCCCGTGCCCTGGACGCCATCACCGCCGCCCCGGCCCGCTGCCTGGGCATCCAGGCCGGCCAACTGGAAACCGGTCGCCCCGCCAGCCTCTGTGTGTTGGATGCCGGCGCGCAGAAGGATTACGGCGAACACTGGCTATCCGCCGGCAACAACTCCCCCTGGCGCCGGGCGGTGCTGAAAGGCAGCGTCAAGCTGACGGTGTGTCAGGGGAAGGTGAGTTGGTTGACGGATTAAGTAATGAATAGTGAATAATTAATAGCTCGCGATCAGCGATTATCTATCCTGAAGAGACAGAGGCCGCGACCAACACATGGCGCGGCCTCTTGTGTTTGAAAATCAAATAACGCGAACTCGCGTCGTTATTAATTATTCACTATTCATTATTCATTGCAGTTGAAACACCGCCTCCCGCAAAGCCTTCTCCCCCACCACGCCCGGTGCGACCCGCCACTGGCCGTCGGGGTCTTCGAAGACCAGTGCCGGGGTGCCTTGCAGGCCCAGGCCGATCATCAGGCCGGTATTGTTGTGGATCTGGCTGCGGATGGCCTCGGGGACCGGGCGCAATGGCGTGATGCCGCCTTCGTCAAAGCGGCTTTCATGCAGGGCCAGGGCCGCTGACGGATTGTCGGCGGCGAGGATGGCGCCACCCTGTGAAAAGCTCTTCTTCGGATTGATCAGCCCGACGATGATGTGGCGCACCTGCAGGGTGTTGGCCGGGTCCTGGATCATCGGCTGCATGTTTTCCCACAACCGGGCGCAGTAGGGGCAGGCCATGTCGGTGAACACATAGGCCACCCGCTCCGGTTCCTGCGCACCTTCCGCCACCCAGGTACTGGCTTCCAGTTTTGCCAGCAGGCTGTCCATGGTGGCTTCTTCCTGTGCATGGGCAAACAGCGGCAATAGCAGGAGGGTGAGAATCAGGCGGGTGGTTTTCATAGCATCTCTCCGGAACGGCGTTGACTGAGAAAATGGTGCAGGCTGGCTTCGGACAGTGGCCCGAAATGGCGATCCAGTTCATTGCCGTCGGCATCGAACAACAAGGTCAGCGGCAGGCCCCGGTTGCCGGCATGGCGTCCCAGGTCAGCGTGCGGGTCCAGTAACAGAAAGTCGAATCGCAAGCGGTTTTCGGTGAGGTAGCTTCGCACCCGGGCAGCGCTTTCCCCCTGATTGGCCAGGATGAAACGCACCTCGGGATAACGGGACTGGGCGGCCTCCAATATGGGCATTTCCCGCCGGCAGGGCGGACACCAACTGGCCCAGAGATTGACCACGGTCGTGCCGCTGGCGACCTCCCTGAGGGGGCGACTGTTGCCTTCCAGTGTGTAGAGGGTGATATCCGGCACGGGACTGTCGGTGGGCTTCAAGGCCTGTAACACGGCCTGGGTCAGTGTGATGGCGATCAGTGCTGCCGCCAGCGTGCTGAGCAGGGCTGGACGGTGGTGAGACCGGCGCCACCAAAAGAAGAACGCTACCGGCAAGGCGGCGAGTGCCCCTGGCCACCACCAGCCGCCATCGCGTATATCCAGTGCGGCAAGAAGGCTGCCGTACTGTTGCTGATACAACCAGAGAAAGCCGAGTCTCGCGCCGGCCAGTCCGGTCAGGGCGATGATCCAGAGTGCTTTGTCCACCGACTGGCCACGTTTTTGCCACCACAGGCTGACCAGTAATGCGGCCAGAAAACCCAGCAGGGCGGTGAAGATTGCGGCGGGCAGGGCCAGCGGTCCGATGATGACGGCTTGCATGGTGTCTGGTGTCTCCTCGATGAAGGATCGTCAGCGTGTGCGATGAAAATTAACGGCGGGTTAATGCGACCGATGCACGGTGAAACCTTGAGGCCCGGGCCGGGGTCTGACTCGCGGTGCTTGAGGGAGTCGAACAATGATAGCGCGTCACCGGGAGCCTTTCCCCTTGTCGCACCCTGGCAGGCAGATTCGGATGATGGTTCAGGTGGAATGCCATGCATATTTTATTGATTGAGGACGATGCGTTGCTGGGTGATGGCATCGAGCAGGGATTGACTGCCCTGGGATTCACCGTGGCCTGGGTGACGCGGGCGGCGGATGCCCTGGCGGCTTGGAAGAGTACCGACTTTGATGTGCTGATACTGGATCTGGGGTTGCCGGACCGTGATGGCCGGCAGGCCCTGGTTCAATGGCGCCGGGCTGGCCTGCATCAACCGGTACTGATTCTGACGGCCCGGGATGCGGTGGCCGATCGTATCGATGGATTGAATGCCGGGGCCGATGATTACCTGGTCAAACCCTTCGATCTGGATGAACTGGCGGCCCGATTACAGGCCTTGCTGCGTCGCTGTCGTGGCGCATCGCAACCGTTAATCGAGCATGGTCGTCTATGCGTGGACCCGCAGCGGCAACAGGTGTGGCTGGCCGGGCAGCCGGTGCCGTTGCCGCGTCGCGAAATGTCGTTGTTGCTGGCGTTGCTGCAAAGCCGGGGGCGTCTGCTGACGGCGGACCAACTGGCGGACCGGGTGTACGGCTGGGTGGATGGCGTGGAGAGCAATGCGTTGGCGGTACATATTCATAATCTGCGGCGCAAGCTGGGCAACCGGGTCGTGGAAACGGTTCGCGGTGGCGGCTACCGGCTGGGAGCGCCGTTGTGATCGGTCGCTCCCTGCATGCCCGCCTGCTGTGGCTGGTGGGCATTACCCTGGTATCGATATGGCTGGGCCTGGCCTGGTGGCTGTATGGCACGGTCCAGAACCGGGTGGGTGAAGCGCTGGATCAGCGCCTGGCGGCGTCGGCCAGAATGGTCGCGTCCATGGCCAGTGCCGGTGCCGGCACATTCCAGGACCCGCAGGCATTGCGCTCGGCGGTAGAGCAGGGTCTGTCCTGTCAGGTGATGAATCTGCGCGGAGAAATTCTGGCCCGCTCCGGTGGTGCGCCGGCAGCAATGCTGGCGGGCCGTGACGACGGCTTTGGCGTGCGGCAGCTCGAGGGCGAGCGCTGGCGAACCTATACCTTTACACAGGACGAGGTCCGTGTGGCCACGGCGGAGCCGATGGCAGTCCGGCATTCCCTGCTGCACGAACTGGCGCTGGTGCTGCTGGTGGGGGTGGTGGTGGCCTTGCTGGTGGCTCTGGCGGGCACGCGTTGGGCGGTGAGACGTGCCCTGGCACCACTGGAGTCCCTGCGTCGCCAGTTTGAATGCCAGCCGGTTCGCGAGGCGCTGCCCGCCACTACCGCGATGGCCGAATTGACGCCACTGGTGGATTCCCTGCATGGCTGGGCGCAACAGGCCCGCGAGGCGTTGCTGCGCGAACAGCGGCTGACCGATGATCTGGCCCATGAGTTGAGAACGCCACTGGCGGCGATGAAAACCCAGTTGCAGGTGGCGCGACTGAAAGCGTCCAGCAGTGAGGCAGACGGCCCCCTGCAGGCCGCCGAGCAGGCCTGCACACGTATGGTCGACAGTCTGCAGCAGCTACTGGCTCTGGCCCGGCTGGAAGGCCTGCCGGTCACCGAAGCCGGGCCGGTTATGCGGGTGGTGGATGACAGTATCAAACAGCTTGAGGGTCAGTGGCAGCAGGCGGCGGTGCGGTGTGTGGTGGAGGGTGAGAGTGCCCGGCTGCTGTCGGTCCCGGAACTGGCCGGGCTGGCCCTGCGAAATCTGTTGGAGAATGCCCTGCGTTATACGCCCGAAGGGGGCCAGGTGACGGTGGTAATTGACGACAGCCCTTCGCACCTGCGGTTGATCGTCAAGGACGAAGGGCCGGGCATCGACGGGGACCCCCGTCGTTATGTGACGCGCGGCGGGCGCGGTGATCGCGGCCAGTCGGGGTTGGGGCTGGCCATTGTTGCCACGGTCATGGTTCGCAGCCAGGGCCGTCTGGCACTGGAAAACCGGCCACAAGGCGGGCTGGCGGCAACCCTGGAATGGCGCTTTACGGAAAACGCTTGAACATGTCCTGCACGGCCTTGTCGATATGCGCCTGACGCCGTTCGCTGCTCATCTCGTCGTGGAGCTGGTCACGGCTGGTGGCCTGCCAGACCACATTGTTGCTCTGCGGGTCGATGAGCTGGACCACCAGTTTGTATTCCTCGGAGATTTCGCCTTCCACCGGGGTGCTGGCGCCCAGGCCGATGTTGTTGCGGGTAAAGCCGACTCCGAACTGCACTACCGAACCGTCGTAGCGCTGTTCGCGCTTGAAGAAATGCTTCACGTGCACATCCGCCTGGTCCGCCGTCGCCGGAGTGATGCCCTGCTCGGCCAGGGCGGCTTTCAGGGCGGCCTGGGTGCGTTGGTCATCCAGTTCGCGGGGCTTGTCCTCGTCCTGTTCCACAAAGGCGTAGGTGTGGTACTGCTGCAGGTCGGTGCCGGGCTGGCTGTCGATGATCACCGGACTCACGCAGGCGCTGAGCAGCAGGGTTGCCGTAATAAGCAGAAAAACGCGCATGGTGCTCTCCTGACCTCTTGATACCACCACTTTACTCCTCTTGGGTGTCAGCAAACGGTGAGCGTTACACCGTGATTGTTGCTTGCGCTGACTAAACGGTGACGCCGGGACAGGGTATGGCAGCGGCTTCGCGAATCCGTTCCCCGAGATAACGGGCCGCCTGCCCGGCATACTGGCCGTCGGCATAGATCAGGTGCAGGTCCACCAGCCGCTCCACCCCTTCGTTCAGGGGCAGCACTTCCAGGGCGCCGGTTTCCAGACCGTCGCCGATTTCCGCCTCGGGCACCCAGGCGAAGCCCAGGCCGCGGCGGATGGCGGCGATGCGAGTGGAGGGATGGGACACGGTCCAGCGCTGTTCGGCGCCCAGCCAGCCGGAGTCGATGCGGCGGCTGCCGGAATCGCGGATCACGATCTGGCGGTGCTGGCGCAGGTCTTCGTGGGTCAGGCTGTCGGCCTGATTGAGCGGGTGGTCGGCGGCGGCCACGGCGAGAAAGCGCACCCGCATCAAGGGGTCGCCGAAAAAGCCCGGCGGTACCCGCCCACCGATGACCACATCGGCCTCCTTGCGCAGCAGCGCCTCGTCGGAGCCGGACAGTACGGTTTCGGTGTATTCCACCCGGGTCAGCGGGCTGTGCTGGGCAAAGGCGTCCAGGGCGGAGAGCATGCAGTGCTGGGGAAACAGGGCATCGGCGGCTACGCGTACCAGCGGTTCCCAGCCCTGGCTGAGCTGGATGGCGGCACTTTCGATACGGTTGGCCTCTTCCACCAGCACCTTGGCCTGGCGGTAGAGCATCTGGCCGGTTTCGGTGAGTTTGGCGCGCCGGCCCTCCAGGGCAAAGGCGCGCACGCCCAGCTCGGTCTCGATCTTCTGCACCGCATAGCTGATGGCGGACTGGCTCTTGTCCAGGGCTTCGGCGGCGCTGGCGTAGCCGCCTTCGTCCACCACGGCGATCAGGGCTTGCCATTGGTCCAGGGTAATTTTGGCTGACATATCGAATTTCCTGAGCTAAACGTGCAGATTTATCCCGTTTTATATCTTATTTGCCGAATACAGAATAGTCCCATCGATTACAGACAATGCCGCCCGGCTCGGGCGGGCACCGTAAAAGGAGTTGGGGTCATGAATATTCTGGTCATCAAAAGCAGCGTTTTCGGCGATAACGGTCATTCCTCCTCCCTGGTCAACGACCAGGTGGCGGCCATCCAGGCACAACATCCCGATGCCCAGGTGGTGGTGCGCGACCTGTCCGCCGATCCCATCCCGCATCTCGATGGCGAGCGGGTGGGGGCCTTCTTCACCGCCGCCGATCAGCGCACCAGCGAGCAGCAGGCCGTGGACGACTTTTCCCTGGCACTGATCGACGAGGTGAAAGCCGCTGACCGGATCGTGCTGGGCCTGCCCATGTACAACTTTGGTATTCCCAGCCAGTTGAAGAGCTGGATCGACCACGTGGCCCGCGCCGGCATTACCTTCCGCTATACCGAGAATGGGCCGCAGGGCTTGCTGGATAACAAGTCGGTGACGGTGGTGGCCGCTCGGGGTGGCCTCTATGCAGGCACCGAAAACGATACGGTGACCCCCTACATCAAGCTGTTCTTCGGCTTTATCGGCATCACCGACGTGAGCTTCGTCTATGCCGAAGGTCTGAATATGGGTGACGAGGCACAGGAAAAGGCCCTGAACGAAGCCCGCGAAGCATTGCAGGCAGGTTGAGGGGTGGGGCGGACGTCGGAAGTCAGACGTCTGATGCAAAGATAGGCCGGGGGTTTGGCGTCTGACGTCCGACCCCAAGCGGATAGACATACAACAGGAGATTTTCCCATGGGACTGCTGGTAGACGGCAAATGGCAGGACAAGTGGTACGACACCAAAAGCACCGGTGGCCGCTTCAAGCGTTCGCAAAGCCAGTTCCGCAACTGGGTCACCGCCGATGGCAGTGCCGGCCCCAGTGGCGAAGGGGGCTTTGCGGCGGAAAGCGGGCGCTATCACCTTTACGTGTCCTACGCCTGCCCCTGGGCGCATCGCACTCTGGTGGTGCGGGCCCTGAAAGGTCTGCAGGATCACATCGGCGTGTCCGTGGTGCATCCGCACATGCTGGAAAACGGCTGGGAGCTGGGTGATGACTTTGACGGGGCCACCGGCGATCCGCTGTATGGCTTCAGCAAACTCTACGAGCTCTATCTGAAAGCGGATGCCCATTACACCGGTCGCGTCACCGTGCCGGTACTGTGGGACAGGCAGCGCGAGACCATCGTCAGCAACGAGTCGGCGGAAATCATCCGCATGCTCAACACCAGCTTCGACGGTCTGGGTGCCACGCCGGGCAATTACTACCCGGATGCCCTGCAAGCGGATATTGATGCCATCAACGAGGCGGTCTACCACGACGTGAACAACGGCGTGTACAAGGCGGGCTTCGCTACCAGCCAGGAGGCCTACGATGAAGCCGTGGTGACCCTGTTCGAGCGACTGGAGGCACTGGAACAGCGGCTGGGTGAACAGCGCTATCTGGTGGGCAATACCCTCACCGAAGCGGACATTCGCCTGTGGACGACGCTGGTGCGTTTCGACCCGGTGTATGTCACCCACTTCAAGTGTGACCGCAAGCGCATTAGCGATTACCCGAACCTGCAAGGGTTCCTGAAAGACCTGTACCAGCTACCCGGTGTGGCGGACACGGTGAACATGGCGCATATCCGCCATCACTATTTCCGCAGCCATCCGACGGTGAATCCCCACGGGATCATTTCCATCGGCCCGGCGCTGGACTGGCATTCGCCCCACGGCCGCGAATGGTTCGGGGAGCGGGAGATTATCAATCAGTGACGAGGCGCGTGTGACGAGAAGCGAGTTGCGACAACCCAAACCGGTGTCGTTTTTCGCAACTCAGCTCGCTCCTCAAAACTGCGAATAGGAGGTTCCCATGGAACGCAAAATTCTCAACACCCTTCGTGCACTGGACACATCCGACGGGGCCGGCGTTCGCCTGAAACGGGCGCTGGGTTACAACCCCATGGTGCGCCTGGACCCGTTCCTGATGCTGGATGCCTTCTCCTCGGACAACCCGTATGACTACATCGCCGGTTTTCCGCCACACCCCCATCGCGGCTTCGAAACCGTCACCTATCTGGTGGAAGGCCACATGCGCCACCGGGATCACCTGGGCAACGAAGGCGACCTGAAACAGGGTGGCGTGCAGTGGATGACCGCCGGGCGCGGCATTATCCACGAGGAAATGCCGCAACAGCAGGACGGTGTGCTGCGCGGTTTCCAGTTGTGGATCAACCTGCCGGCAGCGGAAAAGATGAAGCCGGCCGGCTACCGGGATATTGCCGACACGGAAATACCCCGGCTGGACCTGCCCTCCGGTGGCCAGATCAAGGCCATCGCCGGAGAGGTGACCCTTGGCAACGAGGTACTCACCGCGCCGGTGCACGGCGGCAGCACCGATCCGCTTTACCTGGATGTGACCCTGCGTCCCGGCGAGCTGCTCACGGTGCCCCTGAACACCGGTTACAACGCTTTCCTGTACCTGTTCGAAGGCCAGGCCAGCGTCGCCGGTGAAACCGTGCAGAGCGATCACCTGGCCACCCTCACCGACGGTGACAGCGTGACACTGGAAGGCGGCCGCCAGGGCGCACGGCTGTTGTTGCTGGCGGGCAAGCCCATTGGTGAGCCCATCGCCCAGTACGGTCCCTTCGTGATGAACACCCAGGACGAGATCAACCAGGCCCTGAGTGATTACCGCGACGGTACCCTGACGGCGGAACCGCCGGAGCTGTAAACCTGCAGCAACAGTTGCGAGTGACGAGAAGCGAGTTTCGAAAGGAAAAACCGTCATCAAGATGTCCGGTTTTCGCAACTCGAAACTCGTTACTCGCTTCTGCCGTTGATTCGCCCCGGCAAGCTGGACTCCTGCGGGAAAGACCGGATTGTCATGGGGGTCAGCGTGAGGCAATCACCCACACCGCATGCACGATGCCGGGAATATAACCGAGAATCGTCAACACGATATTGATCCAGAAATGCTTGCCAAGTCCCTCCTGCAGGAAGACCCCCAGCGGTGGAAGCAGGATGGCAATCAGGATGCGCAACAAGTCCATTTTTTGTCTCCTTTGTAGTCATCATTGTGCATGACGAATCTTTCAGTCTGCTATAACGTAGATAACCACGACACTGACCGGGGCGCCAGAGGGATGTGCCAAAACCTCTTGCCGACACCACCGTGAACGGATGCAATCAGGGAGATCGTTATGGAAGTTCTGGCTATCGCAGGCAGCCTGCGCGCAGGCTCATTCAACCGTGGCCTGGTGCGTGCCGCCCGCGCGCTGGCGCCGCAGGGAATGACCATTGTGGAAGCGGATATCAGTGAAATTCCCCTCTACAACGGGGATACGGACAGTGATGAAAGCCGTCCCGACGCGGTCACCGCGCTGGCGGAAAAAGTGAAAAGTGCCGATGCCCTGCTGTTCGCCACCCCGGAATACAACTACTCCATTCCCGGCGTACTCAAGAACACCATTGACTGGCTGTCACGGATTCCCGGGGGCATCTTTGCCGGCAAGCCGGCGGCCATCATGGGCGCGTCCATGGGCGGCATGGGCACCAGCCGCAGCCAGTACCATCTGCGCCAGGTGCTGGTGTTTCTGGATGTGCACCCGCTCAACAAGCCGGAAGTGTTCGGCTCCGCCGCGCACACCAAGTGCGATGAAAATGGCGATCTCACGGACGAGGCAACGAAGGAAATGATCGGCAAGCAACTGGAAGCGCTCAAGGCCTGGACGGAGCGGCTCGGCGCATGACCCTTGCAAGAGCGTGTGTGTAGGGTGCACTGAGCCTAAGGCGAACTGCACCTG
>JAKSCQ010000339.1 GCA_022360555.1 Pseudomonadales bacterium | reverse complement strand
TTCCAGTTGCTCGAGCCGCTGCTCGTAGTCCTGAAGTTTCTTCTCGACGTCACTCTCCGAAGTGTCTGCCCAGACCGGGCCGACGCTCAGGGAGGCGCCCAGCATTACGGATAATGCTTTTCTCATAGGTCCCCCACGCTTCACTCGTCGTTATTACCAAAAAATTACTACGACGAAAGCATGGCATTATCCGTGATTTCCCCACTGATTCAACTGTCAGAAGGGGACGTTCGCTTTACCGGGAAAACCGTACAGCCCGGCTCCCCCTTCTCGAGCAGAAAACAGACTTCTACCTCTTCCCCTTCGGCAGGAACACGCTCGAGCTGCATCAGCATCAGGTGATTGCCGCCCGGCGCCAGAGACACGGCCTCCCCTGCCGCAATGGCAAGGCGGTGCAGGTGGAACATCTTTTTGCTGCCATCTTCCAGGGTCTTCATGCCATGGAGCATGGCGTGACCGGCGATCTCGGTCTGCGCCCCGGTCACCGTCACCGTCTCGTCCCCGGTGTTGGTGAGGGTCACGTAACCGGCCATGGTCGGGGAAACCGGCGGCACCGCCCGCAACCAGGCGCCGGAAAATTCCAGGTCCGCATGAGCGGCCGCCGCCAGCAGCAACAGGCACCCCGCCAGCAGCGCGTCAGAGCAGGCTTTTCGTATCATTTACCACCTCGTCAATATTGAAGTCCGCCGGGTACAACTTGCGCACCCGGGCCTGGTCATCGAGCAGATAGATATAATCACTATGGGTGAAGAGATAATCCTCTTCTTTATCGCCCTTGATGAACACCACCCCGTACTGGCTGGCCACCTGTTTGATCGCTTCCCGGCTACCGGTCAGGCCGATCATGTCCGCCTTGAACCAGGGCAGATACTCCTTGAGATGGGCCGGGGTATCCCGTTCCGGGTCAAAGGTAATGAACACCGGCTGAACCTGGTCCGCCTCCCCGGCCTCATCCAGCTTGCGATACACCTGGGCCACCCGGGCCAGCACCGCCGGGCAGATATCCGGGCAATGGGTATAGCCGAAGAACAGGATGGACACCTGCCCCTTGAGCTGCTCCTGGGTAAAGGCCTCGCCATTGTGGTCAGTCAGCGTAAACTCACCACCCAGGCGGGTGTTGACGGGCAAATCGCTTTCCGGCTTGTCGCACCCGGCAAGCACGAGCGCGGCCAGCAATGGCAGCATATACAGCACTTTTGACATCTTGACTCCGGTTCGCAGTTTGGCGCAGTCAGCGTTATAATCCGCGCCCATTTTCACTCTATTCGACGGTTAGGCAACCCATGGCACGCAAGCTGTTCATCCAGACCCACGGCTGCCAGATGAACGAGTATGACTCCACCCGCATGGTGGACCTGCTCGAATCCAGTCACGGCCTTGAGCATACCGACAATCCGGAAGAAGCGGATGTCCTGCTGCTCAATACCTGCTCGATCCGCGAGAAGGCCCAGGAAAAGGTCTTCCACCAGCTGGGCCGCTGGAAGAAGCTCAAGGACGCCAAACCGGACATGATTATCGGGGTGGGCGGCTGCGTGGCCAGCCAGGAAGGCGATGCCATCCGCGACCGCGCCCCCTATGTGGATGTGGTGTTCGGCCCCCAGACCCTGCACCGCCTGCCCGGCCTGATCACCCAGGCCGCCAGCACCCGGGAGCTGGCCATCGATGTGACCTTCCCGGAGATCGAAAAGTTCGACAACCTGCCGGAACCCAGCGTGGACGGCCCCACCGCCTTCGTGTCCATCATGGAAGGCTGCTCCAAGTACTGCACCTTCTGCGTGGTGCCCTACACCCGCGGTGAGGAAGTCAGCCGCCCGGTGCAGCCGGTGCTGGAGGAAATCGAGCATCTGGCGGAAATGGGCGTGCGCGAAGTCAATCTACTGGGCCAGAACGTGAACGCCTACCAGGGGGTGGGTGCCGACGGCGATACCCTGGACCTGGCCGACCTGATCCGCCTGATCCGCGACATCGACGGCATCGACCGCATCCGCTACACCACCAGCCACCCGGTGGAGTTCTCCGATGCCCTGATCCAGGTCTACGAGGACGTCCCCGAGCTGGTCAGCCACCTGCACCTGCCAGTGCAGTCCGGCTCCGACCGTATCCTCGCCATGATGAAGCGCAACCACATGGTACTGGAATACAAGAGCAAGCTGCGCAAACTCAAGCGCATCCGCCCGGAGATTTCCTTCAGTTCGGATTTCATCATCGGCTTCCCCGGGGAAACCGACCGTGATTTCGAAGACACCATGAACCTGATTGCCGAGATCGGCTTCGACATGTCCTTCAGCTT
>JAKSCQ010000326.1 GCA_022360555.1 Pseudomonadales bacterium | reverse complement strand
TGGGCGCGTACCAACGACCAGATCGCCACGGCGATGATGGAGAACCTGAAGGTCGAAGTGGTCAAGAACCGCGACGGCAAGGACGAGGAGCAGGGTTCCTTCAACTCCATCTACATGATGGCCGATTCCGGGGCGCGGGGTTCCGCCGCCCAGATTCGTCAGCTGGCCGGTATGCGCGGCCTGATGGCTAAGCCGGACGGTTCCATCATCGAAACGCCGATTACCAGTAACTTCCGTGAGGGTCTGAACGTACTGCAGTACTTCATCTCCACCCACGGTGCCCGTAAGGGTCTGGCCGATACCGCATTGAAGACCGCGAACTCCGGTTACCTGACCCGTCGTCTGGTGGATGTGGCCCAGGATCTGGTCATCACCGAACAGGATTGCGGCACCGAAGAAGGTCTGCTGATGACACCGCTGATTGAAGGTGGTGACGTGGTGGAGCCGCTGCGTGAGCGTGTACTCGGTCGTGTGGTTGCCCGTGACGTGATGAATCCGCTGAACCAGGATGAAGTGGCGGTGGAAGCCGGCACCCTGCTCGACGAAGTCTGGGTGGAAAAGCTGGAAGCCATGGGTGTGGACGAAGTGCTGGTGCGCTCGCCAATCACCTGTGCTACCCGCTGGGGTGTGTGTTCCACCTGTTACGGCCGCGATCTGGCCCGTGGCCATCAGGTCAACGTGGGTGAGGCCGTCGGTGTTATCGCGGCCCAGTCCATTGGTGAGCCGGGTACCCAGCTGACCATGCGGACCTTCCACATCGGTGGTGCGGCAAGCCGGGCGTCTGCGGTCTCCAACATCCAGATCAAGCACGGCGGCAAGGTGCGTTTCCACAATGCCAAGCACGTGACCCACAAGGACGGGCTGGTGATTGTTTCCCGTTCCGCCGACCTGGCCGTGGCTGACGAACTGGGCCGTGAGCGTGAACGCTACAAGCTGCCCTACGGTGCCACCGTGACCGTGAACGAAGGTGATCAGGTCGATGGCGGTCAGGTAGTCGCTACCTGGGACCCGCACACCCACCCGATCATCGCGGAAGTGGAAGGTAAGGTGCAGTTCGGGGATATGGAAGAAGGTATCACCGTAAACTACCAGACCGATGAGCTGACCGGCCTGACCAACATCGAAGTGCTGGGCAGCCAGAACCGCCCCTCTGCCGGCAAGGACATGCGTCCGGTGGTGCGGGTTGTGGACAGCAAGGGCAAGCCGGTTGTCATGCCCAACACCGACATGCCGGCCCAGTATCTGCTGCCCGGCGGTGCCCTGTGTGGCCTGAAGGACGGTGCCAGCATTTCCGTGGGTGACGTGATTGCGCGGATTCCGCAGGAATCCTCCAAGACCCGTGATATCACCGGTGGTCTGCCTCGCGTGGCGGACCTGTTCGAAGCCCGGAACCCGAAAGAAGCGGCTATCCTGGCGGAGAAGACCGGTACCGTGTCCTTCGGCAAGGAAACCAAGGGCAAGGTTCGCCTGGTAATCACCCCGGATGACGGCGGTGACACCTACGAGGAACTGATTCCCAAGTGGCGTCAGCTCAACGTGTTCGAGGGCGAGAAGGTCGAGAAGGGTGAAGTTGTCTCCGATGGCCCGTTGAATCCGCACGATATTCTGCGTCTGAAGGGCGAAACCGAACTGGCCCGTTACATCGTTAACGAGGTGCAGGAGGTTTACCGTCTGCAGGGTGTGAAGATCAATGACAAGCACATTGAAACGATCATCCGCCAGATGCTGCGTAAAGTGGAGATCATGGAAGTGGGCGAGTCTCACTTCATCAAGGGCGAGCAGGCGGAATATGCCCGCGTGATGGAAGAGATCGAGCGCCTCAAGGCCGAGGACAAGATGCTGCCGCAGTTCGAACGACTGCTGCTGGGTATCACCAAGGCCTCCCTGGCGACCGAGTCCTTCATCTCCGCGGCGTCCTTCCAGGAAACCACCCGCGTTCTCACCGAAGCGGCGGTAACTGGCAAGGAAGACGACCTGCGCGGCCTGAAGGAAAACGTGGTAGTGGGTCGTTTGATCCCGGCCGGTACCGGCTACGCCTACCACATGGATCGCCGCCGCCAGCGCGCTGACGCGCGCGGGCCGGAGGCTCCGACCATGGACGAGGTGGAAGCCGCCCTGTCCGAGGCTCTCAGCTCCTCTGACGAGTGATTGCTGGCGAGTAACGGTCCCCCTGGCGTCTTGACGGGATGCCGGGGGGTCCCTACAATCGCTGCCCCCCTGTTTCATGGGGCGGTAAAAGGGTGGCAGAGGCCGTCAGGTGACGGTTTTTGTCACAAAACTGTAAGCGTGAGGCAGTAGTTTCATGGCAACTGTAAACCAGCTGGTGCGCAAGCCGCGCAAAAGCAAGGTAGAAAAGAGCGACTCCGTAGCCCTGCAGGGCTGCCCCCAGCGTCGCGGCGTTTGCACTCGGGTGTATACCACTACCCCGAAGAAGCCGAACTCCGCGCTGCGTAAAGTGTGTCGTGTGCGTCTGACCAACGGTTATGAAGTGTCTTCCTACATTGGTGGTGAAGGGCATAACCTGCAGGAGCACTCCGTAGTGCTGATCCGTGGCGGTCGTGTAAAAGACCTTCCCGGTGTGCGTTACCACACTGTTCGCGGAACCCTGGATACGGCAGGTGTGCAGGATCGCAAGCAGCGTCGCTCCAAGTATGGCGCCAAGCGTCCCAAGAAGTAATTGCGCTACCTTTTCTGAATGCCGTAGCTCAATGAGCTGCGGAGGGATGAGTAAGGGCCGGACATCGTTCCGGAATTACCTGAAGCTTTCCCCGCCCAAAGCGGGAACGTTAGAGGAACACATCCGATGCCAAGACGTCGCGTTGTTGCCAAACGTGAGATCCTCCCGGATCCGAAGTTTGGAAGCCAGTTGCTGGCCAAGTTCATGAACCATGTAATGGTCAGCGGTAAGAAATCCGTTTCCGAGCGTATTGTTTACGGTGCGCTGGATATCATCGAAGAACGCAAGGGTGGTGACTCCCTGGAGATGTTCGAAAAGGCGCTGGACAATATCCGTCCGGCCGTCGAGGTGAAGAGCCGCCGCGTCGGTGGTGCCACCTACCAGGTTCCTGTTGAAGTTCGCCCCAGCCGTCGTACCGCCCTGGCCATGCGCTGGCTGGTAGACGCTGCCCGTAAGCGTGGCGAGAAGAGCATGCCTGCCCGCCTGGCCGGTGAAGTGATGGATGCCGCTGAAGGCAAAGGTGCTGCGATGAAGAAGCGTGAAGACGTCCATCGCATGGCCGAGGCCAACAAGGCCTTCTCCCACTTCCGCTTCTAAGGCAGAAGGCAAAGAGTTAAACCGGCCTGCGTTCAGGCCGGTTTTTGTATTTGAACCAGTGAATCGAGGTTAGCAGCGTGGCACGTAAGACTCCTCTCAATCGCTATCGCAATATCGGTATCTGCGCGCACGTAGATGCGGGCAAGACCACAACTACCGAGCGTATTCTTTTCTACACCGGTGTTTCTCACAAGATTGGTGAGGTGCACGACGGTGCTGCCACCATGGACTGGATGGAGCAGGAACAGGAGCGTGGTATCACCATTACCTCCGCTGCGACCACCACCTTCTGGCAGGGTATGGACCAGCAGTACGACCAACACCGTATCAACATCATTGATACTCCCGGGCACGTGGACTTTACCATTGAGGTAGAGCGTTCCCTGCGTGTACTCGATGGTGCCGTGGTGGTGTTCTGCGGTTCTTCCGGTGTGGAGCCCCAGTCCGAAACCGTATGGCGTCAGGCCAACAAGTACGAAGTTCCGCGCATCGTGTTCGTCAACAAGATGGACCGCGCCGGCGCCAACTTCGACTCTGTTTGTGACCAGATTCGCAAGCGTCTGGGGGCCAAAGTTGTGCCGATCCAGTACAACATCGGTGCCGAAGACGAGTTCAAGGGTGTTGTCGACCTGATCCGGATGAAGGCTATCTTCTGGAACGAAAACGACATGGGCATGACCTACGAAGAGCGGGACATCCCGGAGAACATCCAGGCGCGCTGCGATGAGCTGCGTGAGCAGATGGTGGAATCTGCCGCCGAAGGCTCTGAAGAGCTGATGGAGAAGTACCTGGAAAATGGCGAGCTGACCAATGACGAAATCAAGGCTGGCCTGCGTCAGCAGGTGCTGGCCAACGAAATCGTACTGGGTCTGTGTGGTTCTGCGTTCAAGAACAAGGGTGTACAGGCTCTGCTGGATGCCGTGATTGAGTTCCTGCCCGCTCCGGACGAAGTAAAAGCGATCCAGGGTGTGCTGGAAGATGGCGAAACTGTTGAGTCCCGGAAGTCCTCCGACGACGAGCCGTTCTCCGCTCTGGCGTTCAAGATTGCCACCGACCCGTTCGTGGGCTCTCTGACCTTTATCCGTGTGTACTCCGGTGTGCTCAACTCCGGCGACAGCGTGATGAACTCCGTACGCCAGAAGAAAGAGCGTGTCGGTCGTCTGCTGCAGATGCACTCCAACTCCCGTGAGGAGATCAAGGAAGTGCGTGCCGGTGACATCGCTGCTTGTGTGGGTCTCAAGGACATCACCACCGGTGACACCCTGTGTGACCTGAACAACATTATCGTGCTGGAGCGCATGGAGTTCCCGGATCCGGTAATTTCCGTGGCGGTAGAGCCCAAGTCCAAGGCGGATCAGGAAAAGATGGGTCTGGCGCTGGGCCGTCTTGCTCAGGAAGATCCCTCTTTCCGTGTGAAGACCGATGAAGAATCCGGGCAGACCATCATTTCCGGTATGGGTGAGCTGCACCTGGATATCATCGTTGACCGCATGAAGCGCGAGTTCAAGGTTGAGTGTAACGTGGGGGCGCCGCAGGTGGCCTACCGTGAAACCTTTACTCGTCCAGCCGATGTGGAAGGCAAGTTCGTCAAGCAGTCTGGTGGTCGTGGTCAGTATGGTCACGTGAAAGTGAAGTTCGAGCCCATCGATCGTGATGAAGAGTTCCAGTTTGAGGAGCAGATTCACGGTGGTGTGGTTCCGAAAGAATACTTCGGTGCAGTACAGAAAGGTATTGATGAGCAGCTGCAAGCAGGTGTGCTGGCGGGTTACCCGATCCTGGGTGTTAAGGCCGTTCTGTACGATGGTTCCTACCATGAGGTGGATTCCAACGAGAACGCCTTCCGTATGGCGGGTGCTCTGGCAGTAAAAAATGCTGCCAAGGAAGCTGGCGCGGTACTGCTGGAACCGATCATGAAGGTCGAAGCAGTAACCCCGGAAGACTACATGGGTGATGTAATGGGTGACCTGAACCGTCGCCGTGGTATGGTGCAGGGCATGGAAGATACCATGGCCGGCAAGGTGATCCGCGCCGAGGTTCCGCTGTCCGAGATGTTCGGTTACGCTACCGACCTGCGTTCCATGTCTCAGGGCCGCGCCAGCTACTCCATGGAGTTCCTGAAGTACGCTGAGGCACCGAAGAATATCGCTGACGATGTAATCAGCGGCAAGAAATCTTAAATTTACGGTTAATTGTTAAGGGTATAGAACCGTGGCAAAGGAAAAGTTTGAACGTAATAAACCGCACGTAAACGTAGGCACCATTGGTCACGTAGACCATGGTAAAACCACTCTGACCGCTGCGCTGACTCGCGTATGTGCGGAAGTATGGGGCGGCGCTGCCGTTGCCTTCGACGGTATCGACAATGCTCCGGAAGAGCGTGAGCGTGGTATCACCATCGC
>JAKSCQ010000336.1 GCA_022360555.1 Pseudomonadales bacterium | reverse complement strand
TCCTGCAGCGCGGGGATGATCGTCAAGACCCTGTCTTCGTTCGCCGTCTACGAGCAGGGCGAGCAGAAGGTGATGTTCACCAATACGGTTAGCGATGCGGATCTCGAACATTTAGAGAGCCTACAGTACGGACCCTGTACCTTTCAGGAAAACGTCCCCAAGGCTTTCGAGTTGCGTGTCACCATCATCGGCGACAAAGTATTTGCCGCTTCCATCGACTCGCAGCAGTCGGCAAAGACAGTCACCGACTGGCGTCGGGATGGCATAGGGCTTATCCAGGATTGGCAGCCTTACGATCTACCGATTGACATAGAGCAAAAGCTGTTGAGGCTGATGCATCGCCTCCGACTCAATTATGGCGCGGCGGACTTTGTGGTGACGCCGGATGGGCGCCATGTGTTTCTCGAGGTCAACCCGGCCGGTGAATTTTTCTGGCTGGAAAAGTTCAGTCCGCACTTTCCCTTGTCGGCCGCGATTGCCGATCGCTTGCTGCTGGCGCGTGATACTTGGATGATAGGTTAAGCGGATTTAATGGTAATGCCGTGACTCTATGCGTTTCCAGCTCGCCGTTTTCGGATGAAAAAAGTGTGATTCCTGAAAAGCCCTTGTGATTATTCTTCGTTTTCTCAACTCAAGGATACCTTGCTGTAGCGCGCGAAATACCTGAATGCCATTCGGCGCTTTTTTGGAGACGACAAAATGGCGCTCTCCGTCCAGTACAACCTTAACATTGGGCACCGGCACCAGTTTTATACCGTATTGAAATTGATTGAGGCCGCTGTCGGCCGTCGAAAACGCAAGCAGAAGGAAATCAGCCCTTCCTCCGGCGACCATCTTAAACATGCTGCTGACTTTGTTTGTCGAGTAAATTTGTTTTAGTCCCAATCCTCGCAGGGTGTCCCAGTCGACGTGCCAGTTTTTCTGGGATACGGCGGAGAATTGCCTTAAGTCCTTATGGGATTTTACGCGCAGAAGGTCGGTGTGGGTTGGCAGCGTAAAGATGCCTTTTTCCATTTCGCCGTAGCGAATAATGGGCGCGGTTTTGTAAAATAGCGAATCGTCGATATCGATGCCCCAGAGTGTCTCTGCCGGCATGGTGACCTTACCACTTGCCGCTCTTTCCAAGGCTCGCGAATAATTTGGCATTGGGTTTATCACCAGCCGGGCTTCAAACCCCGCCAAGTGAAATGCCTGGCAGATCAGTATTAATTCGACAACGGCGCGTGGCATCACCTGTGGAACACCGTAACTCGTGATTTTTTCGCAAGGTGTGATGGCGT
>JAKSCQ010000111.1 GCA_022360555.1 Pseudomonadales bacterium | reverse complement strand
TGGAAGGCAAGAGCCGCACCGAAGGTTACGACGTGACCTATGTCTTTAATGATGTGGAAGACACCATCCGCATGGAGAAGAAACCGGGAGACCGGTTGCAGATTGAAGACGGCCAGGTGGTCACCCAGTAACCCAAAACAGTGACGAGAAGTGAGTGACGAGACGCGAACGGCAAAATCGGTTTGCTTTTCGAAACCCGTTACTCGTCACTCGCGCCTTTACGCCTAACCAGACAACACTGACACGAACGTCTGGATGATGGTGGCGTTGGCGATGTCCACGATAAAGCCCCCCACCACCGGCACGATGATGAACGCCAGCGGCGACGGACCGTGATGCTGGGTTACCGCCTGGATGTTGGCCACCGCTGTGGGCGTCGCGCCCATGGCAAAACCGCAGTGGCCGGCACAAAGCACGGCGGAATCATAGTTGCGCCCCATCAGGCGGAAGGTCACGAAGACGATAAAGGTCAGGGCCAGCCCCACCTGCACAATCAACATGGCCAGCATGGGCAGGGCCAGGTCCACCAGTTGCAGCAGTTGCAGGCTCATCAGGGTAATGGCCAGGAAAATTCCCAGTGCCGTGTTGCCCACCACATCGATGGTGGCATCGCTCACCTTCCATAGCCGTCGGGCAGTATTACCAAGCAGAATGCAGACGAACAACACCCAGACAAAGGTGGGCAGCCGGAAGACGGACGCGAATTCTTCCGCCGCCACGCTGCCCACCACCACGCCCACCGACAGCAACATGAGAATACGAGTGACACTGGCGGCGGAAACCGGGCGGGGTTTCTCGGCCTCGTCATGCTCGGGGGGCTCCTGGGCTGCCCCATGGGCCGGTGACGCCAGGCGGTAACGGCGAATCAGGAACATGGCCAACGGCCCGCCCAGCAAGGCACCGAATACCAGCCCGAAAGTGGCGGAGGCCGCCGCCAGTTCCGACACCCCGGTGAGCCCGAAATCCCGCTCGAACACCCCGGCCCAGGCCGCGCCGGTGCCGTGACCACCTGTCATGGTCACGGACCCACCGATCAGGCCGTAATAGGCTTCCAGCCCCAGCAGTTTGGCCATGGCCACCCCGGTCAGGTCCTGTAAAAACACCAGCACAATAACCAGAACGGCAAACAGCAGCATGGCCCAGCCCCCCTGCCTGAGCAGCCGGAAGTCCGCCGCCAGCCCCACCGCCCCGAAGAAGAACAGCATGGCCGGTGTCTTGATACTCTCATCAAAGCTCAGCGACAGCCCGCCCAGCTCCAGGGCAGTAACGATGATGGTGGCCAGCAGGCCACCGACCACGGGCTCGGGCATGTTGAGCCGGGATAACAGGGTCACCTTGTGGACAATCCACTGCCCGGCACCCAACACCAGCAAAGCGACCATCAGGGTTTCCATGGCGGAAAACTGCATCAAATACTCCTTAGCGACCCTGCGAGGCCATTGGCCAGGCGGTCGTGCCACCACAGCCGGGCGTTGATCCGCTATACTGCCCGGGAATTCAGGAAGTGGCTATGAATCGCGAAAAACGTACCGAAATCTTTACCCGCTTGCGGGACCAGAATCCCAACCCCACCACCGAACTGGAATTTAGCAGCGATTTCGAGCTGCTGGTGGCAGTGGTCCTGTCTGCCCAGGCCACGGATGTGGGCGTCAACAAGGCGACCGCCAAACTGTTCCCGGTGGCCAATACCCCACAGGCCATTTATGCCCTCGGCGTGGACGGGCTTAAAGAGTACATCAAGACCATTGGCCTGTTTAACTCCAAGGCGGAAAACATTATCAAACTGTGCCAGATGCTGATCGAACAGCATGATGGCCAGGTGCCACGCACCCGCGAGGCGCTGGAAGCGCTGCCCGGTGTCGGCCGCAAAACCGCCAACGTGGTGCTCAACACGGCCTACGGCATGCCGACCATGGCCGTGGACACCCACATTTTCCGGGTTTCCAACCGCACCCGCATTGCCCCGGGCAAGAATGTGCTGGAGGTGGAAAAACGGCTGTTGAGGGTAGTACCGGAGGAATTTCTGCGCGATGCTCATCACTGGCTGATCCTGCACGGGCGCTATGTGTGCACCGCGCGCAAGCCCAAATGCGGCGAGTGTCTGATTGCCGACCTGTGTGAGTTTCCGGTCAGCCAGCGTCCAACCTCCTGAAACGGCTGAGAACGAAAGGAATCGTTATGAACATCAGACAGATGACCCGAGCGACCCTGGCCTCTGTGATACTGGCTGCGTCTGGCCTGGTCGGCGCCGCGGAACTAACGCCCGGCCTGTGGGAAATGACCGTCAAGCTGGACTCACCGGCAGTGCCGGAAAACATGCGTACCCAGGTCCGCGACCACTGCCTGACCCAGAAACAGGCCAGCAACCCGGAAATGGCCATGCGTGAAAGCTGGAAAGCGGAAAATTGCAACAACAGCGAAATCAGCCGCAGCGGTGATACCCTGCAGTGGACCGCCAACTGCAAAATGCCTGGCAGCAAAGCCACCACCAAAATCCGTGGCGAGATGGTGATACACAACGACAAGCACTACAGCAGCAACATCACCATCAGTGGCAACAACCACAGCATGACCACGCACAGTGAAGCCAAATGGAAGGGTCAGTGCCCGGGGCAGTAAAGCCGCTTTCCCGCTGACAGGAAAGCGATGCTGCGTGTCGCGAAGCGGGTACTCAACCGCCCCCTTTTTGAGGCGACGGCAGGTTCGCCTTCAGGCGTAATTCTGTTCACTTTAGGCTTTAAGCCCCTCTCCCCTTGCGGGAGAGGGACAGGGAGAGGGGGCAGCAACATTTCAATGACTTACCATTGATTTGACTGTCACGCCCCCCCTCTCCCCAACCCCTCTCCCGCAAGGGGAGAGGGAACCTGCCAGAAAGGTTTGAGCCAAATTTCCACCACTTAAGTGAACAGCATTACGCCGTCAGGCAGCGATTTCCCCGGAAAAAACCTTTTCGAAGAACACCAGTACCCGCTGCCAACTGTCTTCTGACGCACGCGCATCGAATTTCGAACGCAGCGGCGGCAGCGGCCCCAGCTTCTTGAAGGTGAAGGTCTGGTGGTCATTCATGAAGGAGTGGCCCACGTCTTCGTAGGTTTTCACATCGTGGGGCACGCCCAGGGTATCCAGGTGACTGGCCAACCGGTCGCCGTGATCGCCATAGATCATGTCCTGGCGTCCCCAACCGCCCACGGCGGGGCAGATACCTTGCAGTGCTTCCGCCTTTTTGGGAATGCCACCATAGAACGGTGCCACCACCTGCACCGGCGCCTGGCTGGCATACAGCACCGCAAAGCGACCGCCCATGCAGAACCCCATCACTCCTACCTGCTCCACCGGTTCTTCCTGCTGCGCCAGCAACCATTCGCGGCAGGCCTCCAGTTGTTCGAACGCCTGCCCCTTGCCGGTTTCATGGGCTTTCAGGGTTTTCACCACACACAGGGCCTTGCTGCCCGGCAGGTCATAAAGATCCGGCACCAGCACCGGATACCCGTTGTCCGCCAGCCGCTGGGCAATGCGTTCGATGTCGTCGGTATAGCCAAAGATGTCATGAATGGCGATCACCGCCGCCTTGTGAGGATTCGCCATCGCCGGCCGCAGCCAGCGAGCGCGCATGGTGTGGCCACCGGGAAGAGGAATGCCTACGGGTTGGTTGGACATAGGAGAACCAGTGAATAGTTAATAGTGAATAATTAATAACGAAGACCTGAGGCTACTACTAGCGAAGGGATATATCCCTGTCCAACGGGGCCACTCCTCATCTCGTTATTAACTATTAATTATTCATTATTAATTGATTTTCAGTTTTCCTCCATCGCCCGCCCCCCTGTCACCCACGCGGTTATAGTGTCGACAGGGTAATCTGCTCCGCCGCGCACAGACTTTCCAGATCCTCCAGAAATGCTTTCGGGCAGCTCAGCACCATGCCCACCGTTTGTGCGTAGTCCACGTCCTGTACCTCGGCGTCATGCTGGTGCGCCCAGTGGCGCAGACGTTGTTCCAGGGGAAAATCCATCTCCAGGCGGCAGGTCACCCGGGGGATGCTTTCCACTTTCTCCACGTCCGCCAGCACCGATTCCGCCGCGGCGGCATAGGCCCGCACCAGCCCCCCTGCCCCCAGCTTGACGCCGCCGAAATAGCGAATCACCACCACCAGCACATCGCTCATGCCCTTGTGCTGGATCACATTGAAGATGGGTTTGCCGGCGGTGCCGGAGGGTTCGCCGTCGTCGTTCATGGCCGCCTGGGCGGAGGCCGGGTTGCCCAGCAGGTAGGCGTAGCAGTGATGAGACGCATCCGGGTATTGGCGACGGGCGTCGTCAACGATGGCCATGGCGGCATCGCGGCTGGCCACCGGACGCAGCCAGGTAATAAAGCGGCTCTTGTTGATGATGATTTCGCGGTCAACAGGACCGGAAGGGACAGGGTAACCGTCGATGGGGGCCTCCGGGCGGGATGTCACGGCTTGGGGGTGGCTATGGTAAGGTACTTCGCGTCTTACGCCGAATCGAAACCGCCATGCCTCCGCATTCCCCGGAACAATCTGCCTCTGCCAGCCGCCGCAAACACCTGGCGGTGGTAATGGCGCTGCTCATCAGTGGTGTGGTGTTCGGGCCGCTACTGCTGGCACTGTATCGCGATGGCAGTGTGTTTTTCTTGCTGCTGACGGCGCTGATCTGGCTGGGCGCCGGGCGCTTTATCTATCACCTGCTCGCCCCCAACGAAAACGGGCGCCCTGCCAAGAGCGCCCGTGATGCGGATCAGTGATCGAGATAGAGGTAATGCTGCCAGCTCATCATCCGCAACAGGATGCGGCGAATAATGGCCACATGATGCAGGTGCTCTGAATACACTGCCGCCTGGGCGCTGACCCCCATGGGCAGCGAGTCCACACTGTCATCGGGCTCCAGTTCGATGATAACCAGGGCTTCGTTGTCCATGCGCTGGAAAGCCTGCCCACCAACCAACTGCTGCCCTGCCGCCAACTGTGCCTCGGCAATGGTGGGCAACACCTCCACCAGTTTGCCGCTGAACACCTGCCCCGGTAACGAGGTGAAGGTGACCTCCGCTTCATTACCCGCTTGCAGACGCAGCAGCGACTGCTGACGGAAAGCGCCCACATAACGGCGCTCTTCGCTGTTCACGAAATTGGCCAGCGGCTTGAGCGGCAGCGGCACCGCCATCATCCCCGGGCGAACCGCCAACTGGGTGACGAAACCATCCGTGGGGGCCCGGACAACGGTGTTTTCCAGATCAAAGCGAGCTTCTTCCAGTTGCGCCTTGATGGCGGCCACCGCGGGGTCGTCACCATCCACGGCGCCGTTGAGCTGGGTCTCCGCCTTGGCCAGTGCCGCCCTGGCGGCTTCCAGGTCCGCGTTGGCGGCTGTCACACGTTCGCGCTGGGTATCGATCTGTTGCTTGCTGAACGCGGAGGGCGCCCCTTCGTAGCGACGCAGGGTGCGTACCGCCTGATCACGCTTGGCAGTGACTTGTGCCACCTTGGCGCGGGCTTCCGCCACTGACGCCACATTGCCTTCCGCCAGTTGGCTGGTGTCCGCCAACTGGGCTTCCAGCCGGGCGACCCGGGCCTGAAAACGGGTGTCATCCAGAATGACCAGGGGATCGCCCTGCTTGACCGGGGTATTCGGCTCCACCGGCACTTCCAGTACCCGTGCCCGGACTTCAGAAACAATCGGCGTCACCACATAAACCTGGCGCACCTTGCGGGTGAACGGATGGTTGTAGTTCATGGCCAGCACGATGGTGCCCACCAGCACGACCCCACCGAGCACCGCAGTGGGTACCGTCCACTTGTTCAGGGGAATCTTGAAAACCTTGAAAATGAAGACACAGATTGCCGCGTAGGTAAGGAGGATAAGCGTTTCCATCAGGCTTTCTCCTCCAGCTTCTGTTCAAGGCTGGCAATACGCTCCGCCTGGGCCTCCAGTTTTTCCTGGAGTGATACCAGCAACGCTTCGTCGGCACGTTGCTGCTCCTGTACCTGCTGGAACCCCCAGCCCCGTTCCGGGCGGTACAGGGTGGCCCAGATCCACAAAAACGGCCAGAGCACGTGCAACGTGAACAGGCTGACCCAGCCGGCCACGTGGATGGCATCCTGATGGGGGTGATTGCGTTTCTTCGCGATTTCGTAGGGAATATCGTGAATGACGATGATGCCGTAAAACAGCACCAGCGCCACGAAGATCAATACCCCCAGAGCCACATAACTGAGCATTCAAGGTTTCCTTCTTATCCGGTTTCGGCGTGTTCCCGCCGCCGTGGCTCATGCTACCAGAAAAACGCCAGATGCAAGCCTGGCGGCTACAAATCCTTGCCACAACCGCGGTACAGGGTCTCCCCCAATGAGACCGTCACGGCATAGTCGAAAGCGGCCCCGCTCATGCTGTCCTGACAAGGCTCCTCTGCGATTTCCACCCTCAAGGGGGTACCGTCTGCTTCTGTGGCGTAGAGGGTTTCCGACCCTTCCACCATGGCCCCTGGATCGGGGGTAATGACATGGGTATCACCATAATCGCCCACAAAATCCAGCCGCTCTTCCGGGTAAATGGCCAGGTGCCAGCCGGGTTCATTGCCCGTGGCCCAGAAGCTCGCCCCCTTCGCCTTTGCTTTTTCCATGCCGGTCAGGGGCTTGCTGCCAGTGGCATCATCGGCCACCCGTTGCAGCATCAGTGTCACCTCCTGGTCGACACTGTCACCGGTGAGGGTAACGGTATGACGTTCCGTGGTCGTCCACAGCAGGTTGTCATCGCGATCACGGATTTGCGCCCGCACCGCGTAGGCCATGGGGTGATCGTGCTCCAGGGTTGCCGGGTCATAACGCAGTTCGAAGGCCACCGGCACCTGGCCCGGGTTATCGATATGCTGTTCGGCGATGGGCTTGGCCGGGGCATCCGCCAGGGAGACGTCCGCCAGCGTCACGCTCACCGTTGCCCCCTCGGGCATGGCGATGCGTTCGCGATAGAGTACCTTGCCGGTGAGCACGCGTTGCGCGTTGTCGTCGGCAGCGTCTGGAGTGCCCTGGTTGCAGCCGGCCAGCAGAACAACGGCGGCAAGGGCCGTTGCAAACCATTGGGTTACGGAAGAAGCAGTCATGGTCATTCCTTGATAGTCACAATGTCAGCCCGAATGGACCCGTTCCGTGTCCGGCGGTTCCGTGTCCGGCCCTCCGAGTAAAACCGTCTGACGTAAAAAAAGCAGCCCGCAGGCTGCTTTTTTTACGATTATTGAACGATTTTCCTCATACGGTTACCACCAGATCCACATCGATATTGCCACGAGTGGCATTGGAATACGGACACACCTGATGGGCCTTTTCCACCAGGCTTTCGGCCTGTTCCTGGTCCAGCCCGGGGACATTGATGGTGAGCGTGGCGCGAATACCAAATCCCGCCCCCTGCGGACCAATGCCAACCTGGCCGGTGATGGCGGTTTCCTCCGGCAGGGCCACCTTGGCCTTGCCGGCCACCAGCTTCAGCGCCCCCAGGAAACAGGCGGAATACCCGGCGGCAAAGAGCTGCTCCGGGTTGGTCCCCTCACCGCCCTTGCCGCCCAGGGCCTGGGGGGTGGTCAGTTTTACGTTCAACTGGCCGTCGTCACTGCTGGCGCGGCCATCGCGACCGCCGGTTGCCGTGGCTTGGGCTTCATAAAGCACTTTTTCCAGACTCATGGTGTCTCTCCTTTCTGTATTCGCTATTTAATAGCGCACTACTTAAATGATCCTTGCAAGGGGCTCGCTGTTGAATCGTTACTCGTCAGCCGCCAGGCGACGTCGCAGCCCGTGCAACTCGTCGCGCAGCCGGACCAGCTCTTCCGGGTCGCACTGGCTGGCGCAGAGTATGGCTTCGGGTACGGCTTCGGCCCGTTGCCGCAATTGTTGCCCCTCCGGAGTCAGACGGATCTCCACCTGCCGCTCGTCACTGCGCGAGCGGCTGCGTTGCAGCAACCCGGCTTTCTCCAGACGTTTGAGCAAGGGTGTGAGGGTGGCGGAATCCAGATACAGCCGCTCGCCGATTTCCGACACCGTCTGCTGATCCTGCTCCCACAGCACCATCATCACCAGGTATTGTGGATAGGTCAGCCCCAGCTCTTTCAGATGCTTGCGGTAGACCTTGCTCATGGCCAGTTGCGCAGAATACAGGGCAAAACAGACCTGCATATCGAGCTGCAACAGGGATTGTCCGGATTGATTGTCTTTCATGGGGGCATATTAAGTAGCGCGCTATTTATTAGCAAGCAATTATATAGATGGCGGGTATAACCCTGGCCTATCGGCCATCCCGCCCAAAATCGGGAGCCGCCATCAGGGTGTCGCTGCTTTTCTGGAGGCCCCGCCCACAGTGGGAGCTTGCTTGCGATCCCCCGAAACGATTCACCACAAAAAAAGCCCCGGCATTCCGGGGCTTTCGGTGAGCACAGCAAGGGCCACTTCTCAGCCAAAGGCCGGAATGCCGGTCTGGGCGCGACCCAGGATCAGGGCGTGGACATCATGCGTGCCCTCGTAGGTGTTCACCGCCTCCAGGTTCATGACGTGACGAATCACGTGGTACTCGTCGCTGATGCCATTGCCACCGTGCATGTCGCGAGCCTGGCGGGCGATGTCGATGGCCTTGCCGCAGTTGTTGCGCTTCAGCAGGGACACCATTTCCGGTGCCCAGGTGCCGGCATCCATCAGGCGCCCCAATTGCAGGGCGCCCTGCAGGCCCAGGGTGATTTCCGTCTGCATGTCCGCCAGTTTCTTCTGGATCAGTTGGGTCGCCGCCAGCGGGCGGCCGAACTGCTTGCGGTCCAGGGTGTACTGGCGCGCGGCCTGCCAGCAGAATTCCGCCGCGCCCATGGCGCCCCAGCTAATGCCGTAGCGGGCCTTGTTGAGACAACTGAACGGACCTTTAAGCCCCTCCACGTCCAGACGGTTTTCGTCGGGCACGAAGCAGTCATCCAGCATGATCTGCCCGGTGATGGACGCACGCAGGGAAAACTTGCCTTCGATCTTGGGCGTACTGAAGCCCTCGAAATCCCGCTCCACCACAAAGCCAGTGATCTTGCCATCCAGGTTGGCCCACACCACCGCCACATCAGCAATGGGGGAATTGGTAATCCAGGTCTTGGCACCGTTGAGCACATAGCCACCGTCCACCTTTTTGGCACGGGTGCTCATGGAGCCCGGGTCGGAGCCATGATCCGGCTCGGTCAGCCCGAAGCAGCCCACCCACTCGCCGCTGGCCAGTTTGGGCAGGTACTTCTGGCGAACGGTTTCGCTGCCAAAGGTGTAGATGGGGAACATGACCAGTGACGACTGCACACTCATGGCCGAGCGGTAACCGGAATCCACCCGTTCCACTTCCCGGGCCACCAGCCCATAGCTGACATGGTTTACGCCGGCACCGCCGTACTGTTCCGGGATGGTCGGGCCGAGAAAACCCAGCTCGCCCATTTCGTTCATGATTTCCCGATGAAAGACCTCGTGCCGGTTGGCCTCCAGCACCCGGGTCATCAGTTTGCTCTGGCAATAGTCATGGGCCGCATCGCGGATCATGCGCTCGTCTTCGGTGAGCTGGGATTCCAGCAGTAATGGATCGCTCCAGATAAAATTTTGCATCATCAAAGTTCCAGCCAAATCGCGTTCAGTAAGTTGACAGTGGACAGTTGATAGTTGACAGCTAAAACCACCACGTTCTCTCGGTATTTCGCTGTCAACTGTCCACTATCAATTGTCAATTTTCTCATTGCCTTTCAATCACCATAGCCACGCCCTGGCCCACGCCAATACACAGGCTGACCAGGGCATAGCGACCCCCAGTAGCCTCAAGCTGGCGCAAGGCAGTCAGGGCCAGGCGAGCCCCGGAGGCGCCCAGCGGGTGGCCCACGGCGATGGCGCCGCCGTTGGGATTGAGGCGTTCATCATCACCGGCCAGCCCAAGCTGTTTGCAGCAGCCCAGCACCTGGGCAGCAAAGGCTTCGTTAATCTCAATCACATCCATGTCGTCCAGCGACAGGCCGGCGCGGGCCAGCGCCTTGCGGCAGGCTTCCACCGGCCCCAGGCCCATGACACGCGGCGCCACGCCAGCCACGGCACCAGCAAGAATCCGGGCACGCGGGGCGATACCCGCCGCTTCGCCGACCCCACGGGACCCAATGATCAGGGCGGCGGCGCCGTCATTCACGCCAGACGCATTCCCGGCGGTAATGATGCCACCATCAACGATGGCCGGCAGTTTTGCCAGCTTGTCGGCCGTGGTGCCAGCCCGGGGGTGCTCATCGTCGGTCACGGTGAGCGGGTCTTTCTTGCGCCCCTGGGGGACAGACACCGGCAGGATTTCCTCGCGATAGAAACCGCGCTCGCGGGCGGCCTCGTAGCGTTGCTGGGAGCGGGCCGCAAAGGCATCCGCCGCTTCACGGCTGATGCCCAGATCGTCCGCCACGTTCTGTGCGGTTTCCGGCATGGTGTCGCCACCGAACTGGCTGAGGATCTGCGGGTTGGGGAAACGGGCACCGATGGTGCTGTCGAACACCTTCATGTCCCGGCTAAAGGCTTTTTCGGCCTTGGCCATCACGAAAGGCGCCCGGCTCATGGACTCGGTGCCGCCGGCCATGATCAGCTCACCCTCCCCCACGGTGACCATGCGCGCCGCGTCCAGCGTCGCCGCCAGGCCACTGCCACACAGGCGGTTGACGGTAATGCCGGCCACGGATTCCGGCAGCCCAGCCAGCAACCCGGCATGGCGCGCCACATTGCGGGCATCCTCACCGGCCTGGTTGGTATTGCCAATCACCACGTCTTCATAACGGGCCGGCTCAAACCTGTTGCGCTGTACCAGCTCGCGAATCACACCGGCGAGCAGATCGTCCGGCCGTACCGGCGACAGGGCACCGCCGTGACGGCCAAAGGGGGTTCGCAGGCCGTCGTAGATATAGGCATCAAGCATTTGCACTCTCCCGTTCAGGGAGTTGCAAGTTGCAAGTTACAAGTTACAACGCGGCATGGGCATCTGCTATTCGACCATCATCTCCACCGCGCTCCAGCGCAGCTTTACCGCCAAGGCTTTTAAGCGCGGGGAAAGCGTCGTCGGGTGGGACCAGCCCGGTCCGCGTTGCAACTTGGAACTTGTCACTTGCAACTGCTTTGTCCGCTGTGCGGAATGTTGTTTTGAAAACTTGACTGGCAGGATAGGCCGTGACAGAGTGCGATGCAAGTGATCCGACCCTGCGGTCACATTCTGACAAAAATCCCCCTAATCGCTACAGCCGGACCCGATCATGATTCGTGATGCCGAGACCCTCAACCAGCTTGTTGACACCATTTCCCGTTTTGTCCGTGAGCGGCTGGTGCCTGCCGAGCAGCAGGTGGCCGAGAACGACGCTATCCCGGATGACATTGCCGAGGAAATGAAAGCCATGGGCCTGTTCGGGCTCTCCATTCCGGAAGAGTACGGCGGTCTCGGGCTGACCATGGAAGAGGAAGCACTGGTGGCCTTTGAGCTGGGCCGCACCTCCCCGGCCTTCCGTTCCCTGATGGGCACCAACAACGGCATCGGTGCCCAGGGCATTCTGATTGACGGCACCGAGGAACAGAAGCGCAAATATGTGCCGCAACTGGCCACCGGCGAGGTGATCGGCGCCTTCTGTCTGACCGAGCCGGATGTGGGCTCGGATTCCGGCGCGGTGAAAACCCGGGCCGAGCGGGATGGCGACCACTACATTCTCAACGGCACCAAGCGCTTTATCACCAATGGTCCCCGCGCCGGGCTGTTCACCGTCATGGCCCGCACCGACCCGTCCATCAAGGGCGCCGGTGGCGTTACTGCCTTTATCGTGGAAGGCGATACCCCGGGCATTACCCGTGGCAAGCCCGATGTGAAGATGGGCCAGAAAGGCGCCCATACCTGCGACATCATTTTCGACAACTGCCGGGTACCGGCGGAAAACATCATCGGCGGCAAGGAAGGCGTGGGCTTCAAGACCGCCATGAAGGTGCTGGACCGGGGCCGCCTGCATATCTCCGCCATCTGTGTAGGAGTAGCCTCGCGGCTGATCGAGGATGCCGTCAATTTTGCCGCCGAGCGCAAGCAGTTCGGCAAGCCGATTATCGAACACCAATTGATCCAGGCCATGCTGGCCGACTCCCGCGCGGAAATGTTCGCCGGCCGCTCCATGGTGCTGGAAGCCGCCCGCAGCAAGGACCGGGGTGAAAAGGTCAGCCTGGATGCCTCCTGCTGCAAACTGTTCTGTTCCGAAATGGTGGGCCGCGTGGCCGACCGGGCCGTGCAGATTCATGGCGGTGCCGGCTACATGGCCGAGTATCCGGTGGAGCGCTTTTACCGGGATGTGCGCCTGTTCCGGATCTACGAAGGCACCACCCAGATCCAGCAGATCGTCATTGCCCGGGAACTGGCGCGGCAGGCAGCCCAATCATGATCTCCCCTGTAGGAGCCATGCTCGCATGGCGATGCCCAGACTGATTCGCCATGCAAGCATGGCTCCTACGGCAAGCAAACCACACGCTTAACGCTACCCTCCCCCTGTGCATGCTGGGCACCCTGCTGTTCCTGGTGTTCGATCTGGATGCCGGGGCCTGGCTGGCACGGGTAACCCTGCTGGCCTATCTGCTGGTGCAGTGGCCGCGCCAGGCGCGCATGGCGAAAGGCATTCTGCTGGTGGTGATCGCCATGGCCGCCGTGGTGACCTGGCGTGAACCGCAACCACTGCCGGTGCTGCTCCAGGCCCTGGACCGGCTGTGTTTCTTTGCCACCTTCGTGTCGTCGCTGGGCTTGCTGCGGGTATCCGCCATGCGCTCACGGCTGGTGCGCGATGCCGGCAGTACCCTGATCCGGCAGAAGCCCTCCCTGCGCTACCCGACCCTGTCACTGGGCACCGCCCTGTTCGGGCTGATCATCAATATCGGCGTGCTCAACCTGTTCGGCGCCATGGTACTGCGCAGCAACACCCTCAAGGCCGCCGGCGGCCATACCGACATCCAGGAAGCCCGGGAACGGCGCATGATGCTGTCGATCCTGCGTGGCTTTGCGCTGGCGCCGCTGGTATCGCCACTGGGTGTCACCATGGCGGTGATTCTGGCCAATATGCCCAGCCTCACCTGGGCCAGTCTGGCGCCCCTGGCCCTGCCCACGGCGGGGCTGTTTTTCCTGCTTGGCTGGTGGCTGGACTGGCAGTTTCGCCCCCAACACCTGGCCGCCCGGGTACCGTCCACCCCGTCGCCCTCCCTGTCTCCCCTGTGGCGCTTCACCCTGCTGGCACTGGGAATCACCCTGAGTGTGTTTGCCGTCTCGGTGGCCGCTGACCTGCGCCTGCCGGTGGCGGTGCTGGTGGCCTGCCCGCTGTCGGCAATCCTGTGGATGGCCCTGCAACGTCGGCGCCTGGGCGGCGGCACTGGCCTGCGCCGGGCGATCACCTTACTGGGACGCCATTCGCGGCTGATCTTCGGCGCCAGCCGCGGCGAAATTGCCGTGCTGGGTGGCTCCGCCTGCCTGGGCGCCCTGATCACGCCATTGATTGATCAGCAGGCCCTGCACGACCTGCTGCTGGCCACTCACCTGCAGGGTGCCGCCATGGCCGTGGCCGCCATGTTGCTGGTGGTGGCCCTGGCCCAGGTGGGGCTCAACCCCATTGTCTCGGTGACCTTGCTGGCATCCCTGCTCGGCGATGGCGTGGGCACCGACCCGCGCCTGCTGGCCGTGGGCCTGATGTGCGCCTGGAGCCTGTCGATGATCTCCTCGCCATTCACCGCCTCCATGCTGGTGCTCAGTCAACTCATCAGCCGCTCCGCTTACCGGATTGCCTGGCGCTGGAATGGGGTGTTCTTTTTGCTGGTGGTGCGAATGCTGGCGTTGTGGATTGGGGTGATGGCGCAGTGGTTGTGAGAACAGTTGCAAGCTACAAGCTGCAAGCTACAAGGCGCGAGCAAACCACAAATAAACTGCCAGGCCGTGCCCGCGTTACCACGTTGGTTGCAACGCGGAGGAAAGCGCTGGTCGGATGGCTATGCTGTTTCCCGCGCCTTGCAGCTTGCAGCTTGAAGCTGGTAGCTCATCGTCTTGATCAGGCCGCGAAGTGCCAGACGCCATTGAGATCTTCGCGCTGCACTTTGCCCTGCTCCACCAGACAATTTAGGTGGGCGATGCTTTCGCCCATGGCGAACATGAGTTGCTGCACGTCCAGTTTACGATCAAACATCACTGGAAGAATGTCGTGGGCACAGCGGGACTGGCGCTGGCATTCCGCCAGCACCACATCGAGTTGCTGCGCATGATGGGCGACCAGGGCATTGATGCGGGTGGCCATGCCGCGAAACGGCAGGCCATGGGCGGGCAATACCAGGGTGTCTTCCGGCAGGGCATCGCGGATGGCGGTGAGGCTGTCCACGAAGGCGGTGACCGGGTCGGCCTCCGGGGCCGACGGGCGTACCATGAGATTGCTGGAAATGGTGGGCAGCACCTGGTCGCCGCTGATCAGAAGGTGGTCCGAATCCCGGTACAGGCACAAGTGCTCCGGCGAGTGGCCCCGGCCGATGTGCACGGTCCAGCACTGGCCGTTGATGGTGAGGCTGTCTCCGGCGCCGATAAACTGCGGGTCTTGTGGCATGGGCCGTACCACCCGGCGAAAACCGTTGCCCTTGCCGGCGACCTGGTCGAGCACATCACCGGCCAGACCGTGACTGCCAAGAAAGGTCCTGAAACCGGTAATCGCCTGTTCATCCGTGGAGGCACAGATATGCGATGCCAGTTCCCATTCGCCCCGGCTGGTGACCACGATGGCCTGGCTACGCTGCTGCAACCAGCCGGCCATGCCAAGGTGATCCGGGTGATAGTGGGTGACCACCACTCGCGCCAGCGGCTTGCCATCCAGTTGTTCGGCCAGCAGGGTTTGCCAGATCGTCTGGCTCTGGCGCACGCCAAGACCGGTGTCGACCAGGGTCCAGCCGTCGCCATCTTCCAGCAACCACAAATTGATATGGTCGAGCGCAAACGGCAGCGGGAAACGCAGCCAGTAAACGCCATCGGCCACCTTGAAACGCTGCCCTGCTGCCGGCAGATCAGTGAACGGATAGGTAAGACTGTCCATACTTTTTTCCTGAAGGAGCACAATCATGCGTGCCTGGTGTATTGAGGATCAGCAACTGCAACTGGACACCCTGCCGGACCCGCAGCCGGGCCCGGAGGAAATTTGCGTGCAGGTCAAAGCCATTGGCGTGAACCGGGCCGACTTGCTGCAGGTGCTGGGCCGCTACCCGGCACCGCCGGGCACGGACAGCCGGGTTCCCGGGCTGGAATATGCCGGGGTGGTCAGTGCCGTGGGCGAGCGGGTGCAGCAACGGCAAGTGGGCGATGCGGTGATGGGCCTGGTGCCCGGTTGTGCCTATGCAGAACAGATTGTCACTCATGAACGGGAAGCACTGACGATCCCCGAGGGCATGGACTTTGCCCGCGCCGCCACCCTGCCCGAGGCGTTTCTGACCGCCTATCGGGCCCTGTTTCTGGAAGGCGGTTTGCAGCCTGGCCAGTGGTGCCTGATTCGGCCGGCCACCGCCGGCGTGGGCCTGGCCGCCACCCAGCTTGCCGCCACCCTCGGCGCCCGGCCCATCGGCAGCAGCCGCGACCCGGCCAAGCTGGACACCGCCAACGACATGGGTCTGGCGGCCCAGGTTCGCGAGGACGATACCCTGAAACAACAGATCGAGAGCCTCACCGGCGAGGGCGTGGCCGTGATTCTGGATATGGTGGGCCCGGACTGGAACGCCCTGCTGGCCGCTCTGCGCCCGGAAGGCACCCTGGTCAATATCGGCATCCTGGGCGGGCTGAGCACGGAGTTGAATCTTGGCGCCCTGCTGATGAAACGCCAGACGCTCAAGAGCATGACCATGCGCAGTCAGCCGCTGGAAAACCGTATTCGCATGGCGCAGGTGTTCAACGACCGGCTGGCACCGCTGTTTGCCAGTGGCAAGCTGCTGCCCCTGCCACTGGAAACCTTCCCGTTCAGTGATGCCAGAGCCGCCCACGAGCACATGGCCGGCAGCGACTTCAGCGGCAAGCGGGTGATCGTGGTCGAGGAATAAGCGGTGAAATAATGGCATCGGGCCCCGTCGGGAAACACTATTCGGAACACTATTTCACGTTTCACGACAAAGGCTCAATGACCAAATCAACCACCCTGCATGCAGGCACGGGGCGGGTACATCAGGGAACCCTGGATTCGTCATACCGGGGGAGGCTCCGGGGCGAGCCCGGAGTGACGTTTTTTCAGCGGTTTCCTAGAACGTGAAGCCCACCCCCAGGGTGAACGAATACACGTTCATGTCCGCATTGAACTCCGCATCCCCCACCTCGGCGTACTGATACTGTGGCAGGCCCGGAGCACGGATAAAGGTCCGCTCCACCGTGGCGGTGACATCCTTGACGCTGACGTACTTGAAGTCCGCCGCCAGCCACCAGTAATCCGTCAATCGCCAGTCCACACCAAGCTGGCCTACCCAACCGAACTTGTTTTCAATCTCCAGCTCCGGTTCGCCCACTTCGGTGAGAATCGGGTTGGTGACATGGCTGTCGTAGGTGAACAGATATACCACCCCGAGGCCCGCGTAGGGACGCAGGTCATGGTCGTTACGAAAGCGCTTGACCAGGGTCACCATGGGCGGTGCCACCTTGGTTTCCGCCACCTTTTCCCCCAGCGCGGGGACTCCGGTGGGAATGCCATTGGCTTCGGTGACCAGTGGCTCATCGGCAATGGCTCCCTTGGCTTTCAGCTCCAGGGTAGGCGGCAGGGCTGCCATGGTTTCCACGGACCAGCCACCCCCCCAGGCTCCCCAACGCAACTTGTAGCCGATAATGGCCGCCGGGATGGTGAGTGGGTCACTGAAGGCCTCCCCTTCCTGCTCACCGGGCTCCACTGCCACTTCGGCCACCTCTGACAGGTTGCTCAGGGTGATGGAGTTGGTTTTCACATCCGGGGACATGTAGATGCCCCCGAGGCGGAAGTACAGTCGGTCCTCGCCAAACAGTTTCTGGGTAAATTTCACGCCGGGATAATCCGGGCCATAAAGTTCCTGGCCAGCGGTGGCGTTAACACCCGCCAGGCACAGCGAGGCCGCAAGGAAAAACCGTTTTTTATTTTTCGTTGCTCTTTTCATTATTCAAGGTCTCCAGAATTTTCCTGACCGGCGGTGGTAAGGCGCGCATGGGTCGGGTTGTTAACCACGCGGATGCGGAAGTCGTCCTTGGCAATGCCCAGTGCCAGCGAGCCCACGCCCTCTTCCGGAAGCACCCCGCCAATAATCTGGTCCAGCAAATCCCCCACCACCGGCACCAGGGCGCCAAGGTCCACCGACAGGTTCAGAGAAGCCGCAATGGCAGACGCATTGCGGGATTCCAGCGTGATTTGGCCATTACGCAGGAACTTCACCGGCCCTTTCAGATAGGCGGATACCGGCAGACTGCGCACGTTGGCGTCGGCCACATTCGGGATGGCTTGCCCACCGGGAACCAGGGCGGACAGCAGGCGGATATCCGGCGCATCCAGCCAGGCATCCAGGCGGGTAATGAAGATCGGGTCATCAATTTCTTCCCCGGTTTGCGGATCGATTTCATTCACCACAAAGCCCCGCAACGGCTGCGGCGGCATGTCGTCATAGGGACGGAAACGCAACACCAGGGCGCCGGTTTCCAGCGGCAGCGGGATCAGATCACCCAGCACCGGAATGGCCAGGGTGGCATTGGCAGTCAGCGAGGTGCCCATCACATGCTGGGCGTTGATTTCCACCGGGATGGCGGTGTCCCCCGCTGTCTGGATGCAATAGATATCGCCATCGGCATCTTCCTGGGTGGCGCACCAGCGGCCATCGCCTTCATCCACCAGACCGATATAGCTCAGGTCCAACGGCTGCTTGGGCAGGAATGCCATGGGCAGCGCCGCATTGGTAAAGATCTGGTCCCCTTCATCAAGGTTCGCGCCGCCGATCAGGCCACCGGTCTCTTTGACATGGCCGCGGGCATGGTTGTTGACCGCTTCCGGCTCGTCATCGTCCCAGACACCGTTGCCATTGATATCCGTATACTCGCGGGTTAGCACGGTGGCGTAGGCGGCCCCTTCATCGGGGGTGGCGGTGAAGTCGATCAGGATCGGCGGGCCGCCTTCGCAGGGCTCGTTGGAGAGCGGGCCACAGGTGCCCATGCCATTGAGCGGGTCGGTGTTGATGCCCAGGTTGCCGAAGCGGTCATGGCTGCGGAAAACGGCTTCGCCGTTGTCGCCACCGTTGATCACCAGACGGTATTCATTGCCGGCAACGATGGTGTTTGGTGCTGGCACCGCACGCAGACGAAGGCTGTTACGGCGCGCCGACATGGCGATGGTTTCCCAGGCCCCCTCCACCTCTTGCCCCAGGCACATGGCACCGCCTTCGCAGGATTCACCATCGGCGGCGATGGTGCCAAAGGTCATGGAGCTCATGTCCATGGGCATGTTGAAGCTGATCTCGATGGGGCGGCTGACATCGTAGAAGAAGGGGTAATAGAGCAAATCCTCTTCCAGGCCACCGACGCAGCGCCCCGCCATTTTCAGTACATTGCCCTCGGCATCTTGCTGTTCGACACCCCGGTCTGCCAGCGCACAACCGATGCCGGGATAGGCGCCCAACACCACTGGCGGCAGCACCGGCGCATCATTGTTGGCCGCATAGCTGGCGGTATCAAAGACAATCTGGCCGCTGCCATCGGTGGCATCACCGGGGACAAATTGCAGGGTGGAAGGATCGAAGATATCCATATCCTTCAGGTTGTCGCCCAGGTCCAGGTAATAGCGCTCACCGGCGTCCAGTTCATTGAGCGGCGTAATGACCAGGTTGGAACCGCTGCTGCGCACCTGGGTCGGCACCGGCTCGTTGCTGTCCTGGCGGAACAGTTTCACGTCGGCCATGCCTTCATCGTGAACCGGTTCGTTGAACACCACGATAATGTTGTTGCTCGGTTCCACATGGGTCTGATGGTTTTCCGGAAAGGAACCGGTGGCCTGCAATTCATCGCGGTTGATCTGTTCGAATTCGAAATCCACATCAGCCCGGACGCCCAACGCAAAGTCCGCGCTGACCTTGGCGGCACCGCTGAGCACGTCCAGCTCCAGGGTGCGGAATACCTCGAACGTCAGGGCGCCATCCTTCACGTCCACCACCCCCACGGCCTGGATATGCATCAGGTTCTGGTTCACCGACGCATTACCCCGTGGCTCTTCGGCGTGCATGGCCAGGTCGAAGTTCATATAGACGAACATCGGGGCATAGTCGTCATCGGGCTGAAAACCCTCTGGACGATACGGGTTGGTGGTCATGAAACCGGTCACGTCGGTGACAAAGGTGCCGACGATGTCCCCGGTGGACATGGGGGTGCGTACCTTGCCGCCGAGCAGGATCGGGTCGATGCCGGTAATGCGCAGTTGCTGGCCAGCACGGGCCACCACCGGCACTGCCTCCACATGCTCATCTGGCCGCCCCATCCAGCCTTCCAGCACCAGGGGCATGGCATCCACCTGGGTGACGCCCAACGCTTCAGTAACCAGGTTGAACTGGTTAAGCGGCAAGCCGTGCAGTCGCGAACGTTGCGGATAACCCGGGTCACCCAGCGCCGGCTGGGCCTTCATCAACTGTTTAATCGGCGGGTTGAGGTCGGCCACGTTGTCCTTGGACAAGGTGGCCGTGAGCTCATAGGTCACGGGTGCCAACACGTTCTCGTCGAAGTCTTCCAGGCCTGCCAGCGTCAGCGTGTAGGTGTCACCGCCGATCAGGTCTTCCTTCGGGTCGAGCGTGATGTAATGGCGTTCGTTGAGGATCTTCACATCCACCAGCTCGCCGGAGGCCTGGTGTTCCAGCTTGACGGTGTCACCGTAGCGTACGGTTGTCTCCACCAGCGGTTCGGTAAAGGTGATACGCACGGGTGAGAAATCCATGAACGGAAAGCGCGCCTCTCCCTCCGGCTCGGGCAGATAGACCTGTGGCTTTTCCTGGTTGATAGCCAGCACTTCGGGGGCCTGATTCGGCACCGGATCGTATTGGCGGGTGCGGAAGGTGATCAGCGGCCCATCCTGGTTGCCCAGATTGACCACGCCAGAGGCGATGTCCGGCGACACCCACAGGCGATATTCCTTGCCGGCTTGCAGCCCTTCCATGGAGAAAGTGAAAGTGCGCTTGCGGTTTGAGACCTCGGCGCTGCCCAGGTCCACCAGATTGCCTTTGCTGTCAGCCAGACATAACGCCCCGACGAAATTGTCACCGTCGGGCTGGCATTCTGCCTTTGCCGCTGCCTCATCAATGGCACCGGAAAAGGTCAGCAACAACTTGCTGCCCAGTGGCAGGTCCACCATGCCGTCGGCGGGATAGGCATAAATGAGAGCATCACCCGGATCGGGCGGAACAAAGACATCGGCCTCTTCTTCGCAGGCCGCGATAAACGACAACAGCAGGAAAAAACCAGCGATACGGTAAAATATTGTTGTGCGCATTCTTACACCCTTTCTTGTTTTCTGACTCAATAGTCACTGAGGGCGAAGAACACTTTCGATAGCGCGCAGGTATCCGCACGTTAGTCTTTGTAAGTCAAAAACCCACAAAATTCAGTGGTTTATCTACCCATTTGGTAGATGCAAAAACAGCATGCGTATACCGGAAACCGGTTCAGTCTGTATTTTCCGGCACTTTTTGAAACGGGCGGCGGAAGTAAAATTCCATGCTGAAAAAATTATTGCTCAACAAGCGCCTGACAAAAAAAACCGCAACATGACGCTTTGTATCATGCTGCGGTCGCTCCTTGATGACCGCTTATGAATTGCGGATACGCAATGCGGTCAGCACCGTACGTAAATGGGGAACGGGCACCTTCAGTGTGTCAGCAATCGCCACCACGTTGCCGAGAATGGCATCCAGTTCGATGGGGCGACCGTTCAGGTAGTCCAGCGCCATGGAGTTTTTATAGGCGCCCATCTTGCGGGTGCCGGCCAGGTTCTTCTCCACCAGGTCCGCCGGCAACGGGTAGCCGTCGGCCTCGGCCACGGCCATCACCTCTTCCATCATGGTGCGGATCAGGTCTTCGCCACCGGGCGCATCCAGGATCGACAGGGTATCGGCCCCGTTGGCCAACACACTGAGCGGGTTGAAGGGGGTGTTCCAGACACACTTGCGCCAGCGCTCACCCACCACCGCCTCACTCTCACTGATATCAATACCGCCATCGCGGAACAGGGCGCTCAATTGCTGGCAGTGATCATCAAAACCTTTGGGGAAATTGCCCATCACCAGTTGCCCGTAGGCCTGGTGTTTCACCTCCCCTGGCGCCACACGGCTGACGGCGATAAAGGCCAGGCAGCTTACCAGCGGATGGGCGGGAAAGGCCTCGGCCAGTTCCCGCTCAATATCCAGGCCGTTCTGAATCAGCACCAGGCCGGTGTGCTCGCCCATCCAGGGCCGCACCAGTGCCGCCCGGTCCACCCCCGGCAGCACCTTGACGCACAGCAATACATAGTCGGGAAACACGTCCGGGGTATCACCGGGCTGGTAGACATGGTCTGGCATCCAGGACAGGTCGCCCAGCGGGCTGGTAAAGCGGAAGCCATCGGCCTTGACGGCATCGTAGTCGGAGCGCAGCACCACACTGACCTGGCAACCGGCCCGCTTGAGAATGGCACCGTAGAAACTGCCGATGGCACCGGCGCCAACCACCAGAAAACGGGGTGTCTTGTTCATTGCAAACCTCTCTTCAACAATCCTTTCTGCATGGCACGCAGGGGCCACAGCGCCAGCAGGTAAACCACCAGTAACAGGATAAAAGCCCGGTCAAAACCGTATTCGTAAGACTGCGCCAACGTTGCCGTTGGCACCGTCTCCCCGTGGTGGTGACTGAAAAATTGTATGCTCAGGGCGCACAGATTGACGCCCAGGGCCCCGCCAATCTGGCGGGCGAAATTGAAGATGCCGGACCCTTGGGGAATCAGGGCCGGCGGCAACAGCCCCAGGGCCCCGGTGGAGGACGGCGGCATCATCAGCCCCAGGCCCACGCGGCCCAGCAACGTCCACCACACCAGCCATACCGCTGAGGTCGCCAGACTGGCGCCGGCCATCAAAACCATGTTGAGGGCAAACAGTATCACCCCGATCAGAACCAGACGGGCTTCCGGCATGCGGTCGGTGAGGTGGCCGGCCAGCGGGAAAGTAAAAGCCATGGCCAGGCCGGCGGGCATCAGCATCAGGCCGGCACTGGCCGCGCTTTCTCCCAGCACCTGCTGAAAGTACAGCGGAGTAATGTAGGTGGACGCAAACACCCCGGCCCCCACCACCATGGAAACGATGAAACTGCCGGTGAAGCCCCGGTAGCGGAACACCCGAAGATCCATAAGCGGGTGCCGCGTTCTGCGTTGCCAGAAGGCAAACAGGCACAGCAACGCCACGCCACCGGACAGGGCCAGCAGCAACACCGTGTCCTGCCAGCCACGGCGATGGCCGTTGGCCAGGGCCCACAGCAATGCCGTCGCCCCAATGGCCAGCAGCAGCAGGCCTGCCACATCCAGACGGACCGGCCTGGCGTCCCCATCGCGGCCTGGCAGGTAGCGCCACGCCATCACCATGCCGGCGACACAGGCTGGCAACACCACCAGAAATACCGCCCGCCAGGACAGGGTATCCACCAGAACACCGCCAATGGCCGGGGCAATCGCCGGCCCGAGAACCACGCCCAGGCCATAGATGCCCATGGCCTGGCCGCGCCGGTTGAGGGGAAATACCTGGAAGATGGTAATCATGGCCAACGGCTGGATCAGCCCGGCCAGCAGCCCCTGCCCCACCCGGGATGCCACCAGCAGCGGGAAGCTTTCGCTCACCGCCCCCAGCACCGAAACACCGATAAACAGGGCCATGGCCAACAGGTAGGCGCCCTTGGCACCGAAGCGGTGTGTGCACCAGGCGTTGGACAGCATGCCCACGGTCATGGCCGCCAGGAACCCGGTGGCCAACCAGTGCACCTGGTCCTGGGCCAGGGCAAACTCGCCCATGATGGTGGGGATGGCCACATTGATAATGGTGGACGCGAGCACCACGGACATGGTGCCCAGCATGACCGTGATGGTCGCCAGCCAGCGATAGCGGGGCCCGTGCCGGCCGAACAGATGTTCGACCTGGGCCTCAACCGACGCCATTACCGGGTGGGGTCCTCGCTTACCTGGACCAGCAGTTTGCCCCGGTTACGCCCTTCCAGCAGACCCTGAAATGCCTCCACGGTATTTTCCAGCCCCTGGACGATGTCTTCCTGGTACTGGATCTTGCCGGCCTGCATCCAGGCGCTCATGTCCTTGACGAAGTCCTTCATCAGGTAGGCATAGTCGAACTGGATAAAGCCCTTGATCAGCACCCGCCTGACCAGCAGCTTGGTCAGAAAGGCCGGCAACTGATCCGGGCCTTGCGGCGCTTCGGTATCGTTGTAGTGGGCAATGCGACCACACAGGGGAATACGGGCGAAATCGTTCACCCGCTTCATGACGGCATCAAACACCTTGCCGCCCACGTTCTCGAAATAGATATCGATGCCATCGGGGCACGCCGCCTTGAGCTGGGCCTCGAAGTCGTCGTCCTTGTAGTTGACGCAGGCATCGAAACCATAGGCGTCGAGCACATGCTGGCACTTGTCCGGCGCACCGGCCACGCCGACCACACGACAGCCCTTGAGCTTGGCGATCTGGCCAACCACCTGACCCACCGCGCCACTGGCGGCGGACACTACCACCGTCTCACCTTCTTTCGGCTGGCCGATTTCCAGCAAACCGGCATAGGCAGTAAAGCCGGGCATACCCAGCACCCCAAGCGCGGTGCTGATGGGCGCCTGTTTCGGGTCCAGCTTGCGCAGCATCTCCTTGCCCTGCACGGAATATTCCTGCCAGCCCCCAAAGCCCAGCACATAGTCGCCGGCTTCAAAGCCTTCCAGGCGCGATTCCACCACCTGGCCCACGGTACCGCCCTGCATCACCTCCCCCAGTTCCACACTGGCGGCGTAGGACTTGGCCGGGCTCATGCGCCCACGCATATAGGGGTCCAGGGACAGGTAGATGGTCTTGATCAGTACCTGCCCGTCTTTCGGGGACGGCACCTCGCCTTCCTTCATCGGCAGGTGCTCGGGCTGGGGCATGCCCTTGGGGTATTCGGACAAAATAATCTGGCGATTGATCGTCATGGTGCTCTCCCGGATATTGGCACCGCAGGAGCGGCACTTGAGCCGCGAAACACACGCCAGTAACGAGTCGCGAAAACCCAGACTGGTCTTCAAGGTTTTTCTTTTCGAAACTCGCTTCTCGTAACTCGAAACTGGGTATTTCTCGGCTCAAGCGCCGCTGCCACGGCAAATACATTTTTGTCGTCAAAAAAGGCGGCCGAAGCCGCCTTTTCGTCTTGCCTTACGCTGCGTCTTCATCAACGTCGAGCAACGTTTCCAGCGTCTGCAGGTGATAACCCAGATCACCAAGCTGGTGATCGATCATCACGATGCGCTTGGCGTAATGAGACAGTGGCGTTTCTTCCATCATGCCCATGCCGCCATGCAACTGAATGGCCTCTTCGGCCACCTTGCGACCGGATTTGCCGATCAGGGCCTTGGCCGCCGCCACACGCTTGGTGCGAATGGGGGCGTCCAGTTCCAGGGAACAGGCCGCCAGAATGGTCATGGAACGCGCCTTTTCCAGCTCCATGCGCATTTCCACCATGCGGTGTTGCAGGGCCTGGAACTTGCCGATGGGCACGCCGAACTGCTGGCGTTCCTTGATGTAATCCAGGGTCTGGTCACAGGCCACTTCCATGGCTCCGGTCGCTTCAGCGCACAGGGCCACGATGCCCAGCGCCAGGGATTTCTCCAGGGCGTCGATGGCGTTGCCTTCTTCGCCCAGCAGTTCCGCCGGTGCATTGCTGAAGGTGATTTCCGCCGCATGCAGACCATCAATGGTTTCATAACCGCGGCGGCTGACACCGTCGGCAGAGGCATCCACCACGAAGGCGGACAGGCCGGTGCGATCATTGGTACTGCCACCGGTGCGGGCAATCACCACCAGCTTGTCGGCGCTGTCACCGTGCAGTACCACCGCCTTGCTGCCGTTGAGGCTGTAGCCATCGCCGCTCTTTTCCGCGGTGGTAGCCACATGGGTGTGGTCATAACGGCCTTCCGGCTCGTAAGCGGCCAAGGCCAGGCGCAACTCGCCGCCAACGATGGCGCTGATCAGGGTTTCTTTCTGGCTGTCGCTGCCCAGGGCATCGATCAGGGTGCCGCCAAGCACCACCGTGGCCAGGTAGGGCTCCAGCACCAGGCCACGGCCGAAGCCTTCAGCCACCACCATCAGTTCCGGGCCACCGCCATTAAAGCCGCCGAAGTCTTCGGCGAACGGCACGCCCAGCAGGCCCAGCTCGGCGAACTGTTGCCACATCTCCGTGGAGAAACCCAGCTCGCTGGTGCGGGCCTTTTCACGTACGTCGAAGGGATAACCATCGCGGACCAGACGGCCCACGGTTTCTTCGAGCATGCGTTGTTCGTCGCTCAGTTTGAAGTCCATGCTCGTCTCCTTACAGTCCCAGAATCATCTTGGCGATGATGTTCTTCTGAATTTCATTGGAGCCGCCGAAGATCGACAGCTTGCGCATGTTGAAGTACTTGGCCGATACGGTGTTGGCAAAGTCGGGGCCTACCCTTTCACCGTCGTAGTCCGCTTCGAAACTTTCCGGCAGGAACGGCTGGGCGTACGGGCCAGCAGCGCGGCGGAACAGGTCGGTGATTTCCTGGCGCAGTTCGGTACCCATGATTTTCAGGAAGGAACTTTCCGCACCGGGAACCCCACCGGCCTGGGCTGCGGCCACGGTGCGCAGGTTGGTCATTTCCAGTGCCATCAGTTCCATTTCCACATCCGCCAGGCGGTTGCGGAACAGCGGGTCTTCGATCAGCGGTTTGCCGTTCTGCTGGACCTTGCGGGCCACTTCCTTGAGGTGCTTGAGCGCCGCCTTGGACTGGCCGACACCGGCAATACCAGTGCGTTCGAAGGTCAGCAGGTACTTGGCGCAGGTCCAGCCCTTGTTCTCTTCGCCCACCAGGTTTTCCACCGGCACTTTCACATCGTCGAAGAACACTTCGTTCACTTCGTGTTCGCCATCCAGGGTGATCAGCGGGCGCACGGTGATGCCCGGGGTCTTCATGTCGATGAGCAGGAAGGAAATGCCTTCCTGTTTCTTGGCGTTGGGATCGGTGCGCACCAGGCATAAGATCCAGTCGGCGTGCTGGCCCAGGGTGGTCCAGGTTTTCTGGCCGTTGACGATGTAGTGATCGCCTTCACGAACCGCCTTGGTTTTCAGGCCCGCCAGGTCGGAACCGGCGCCCGGCTCGGAGTAACCCTGACACCACCACACATCACTGTTGAGGATGGGCGGCAGGTATTTCTGTTTCTGCTCTTCGGTACCAAACTTGATGATCACCGGGGCCACCATGTTCACCCCGAACGGCAGCACGGTGGGGGCACCGTACTCGGCGCACTCTTCCTCAAAGATGTGCTTCTGAATCGGGGACCAGCCGGTGCCACCGTATTCCTTCGGCCAATGCAGGGCCATCCAGCCTTTTTCGTTGAGGATCTTCTGCCAGCGGACGGTGTCTTCCTTGCCCAGGTGCTGGCTGTTTTTTACCTTGCTGGCGATATCCTTCGGCAGCTTTTCGTCCAGGAAGGCGCGCACTTCATCGCGAAACGCCAGTTCTTCCGGGGTGTAGTTGATATCCATTTTCAAACCTCTTTAAAGGTTGTTCTTTGCTTCGTAACCGCCGTTGGAGCCTTGCTCGCAAGGCGAAGGTTTCAGAACACGTTTGCCTTGCAAGCAAGGCTCCAACAGCCGGTTACAACATTCGTTGCGTCGTTTAGCGGTAAAAACCCTTGCCCTGCTCGGCCAGTTCGCTAAGCAGTTTGGCCGGTTTCCAGACATCCGAACCGGTCTGCTGATAAATCTCGTTGACCTTGTCGTGGATGGCTTTTACCCCCACCTGGTCTGCCCAGAACAGCACGCCGCCACGGTAAACCGGGAAGCCGTAGCCGTAGATCCAGATCACATCCACATCCAGCGGACGAGCGGCAATGCCCTCTTCCAGAATCTTGGCGCCCTCGTTAACCATCACATACATGCAGCGTTCGAGAATTTCCTGGTCGCTGATTTCACGTGGGGCAATACCGTTCTCATTACGGTATTTGTCAATAATGGCGTCTACGTCCGGTGAAGGTACAGGGGTACGATCGCCCTCTTTATAGTCAAAAACGCCAGCCTGGGTCTTCTGGCCCAGACGGCCGGCTTCCACCAGCTCATCGGTCCAGTTGCGCGGCGGCGCATTGTCCGGGTCTTCCTTGCGCAGTTCTTCACGGATGCGATACCCCACATCCATGCCGGCCAGGTCGGACATGGCGAACGGCCCCATGGGGAAGCCCAGGTCGAACAACACCTTGTCCACCTGCTGGGGGCTGGCACCTTCGTTGACCAGTTGAATCGCCTCCGCCTGACGCTTGTGCAGCATGCGGTTGCCGACGAAACCGTGGCAGACGCCCACCAGCACGCCCACCTTGCCGATGCGGCGACTCAGATCCATGACGGTGGCAATCACTTCGTCGGAGGTCTTCTCGCCGCGCACGTTTTCCAACAGCTTCATCACGTTGGCCGGGCTGAAGAAGTGCATGCCCATCACGTCTTCGGGGCGGTTGGTGAAACTGGCGATGCGGTTCACGTCCAGGGTGGAGGTGTTGGTGGCCAGGATGGCGCCGGGCTTGCAGACGCGATCCAGCTCGCTGAAGACAGCCTTCTTCACGTCCATGTTTTCAAACACGGCTTCGACCACCAGGTCCACATCGCTCAGGTCGTCATAGCTCAGGGTGGGCTGGATCAGCGCCATGCGCTGTTCTAGCTGTTCCTGGGTGATGCGGCCTTTCTTTGCCGTGTTTTCGTAGTTCTTGCGGATGATGGCGATGCCTTTTTCCAGGGCGTCTTCCTTCACCTCGAGAATTTTCACCGGAATGCCGGCGTTGGCGAAGTTCATGGCGATACCGCCACCCATGGTGCCGGCGCCGATCACCGCCACCTGTTTGATCTCGCGCTTGGGGGTGTCCTTGTCGAGACCGGGCACCTTGGCCACTTCGCGCTCGGCAAAGAACACATGGCGCTGGGCCGCGGATTCCGGGGACATCAGCAGTTCGAAGAACAGTTCGCGTTCGCGCTCACTGCCCTTGTCGAAGGGCAACTCCACCGCTGCCTGAACCGCCTTGATACAGTGGAAAGGCGCCTTGAAACCACGCTGCTTGCGGGCAATGGATTTCTCGAAGTTGCTGAACAGCTCGGCACTGGTGTCGCCGGGCACATCCAGCTCGGCAATCTTGCGCAGCGGCGCGCCATCGGCCAGCAGCTTGCGGGTATAGGCCAGCGCCCCTTCCAGAAGGTCACCACTGACCACATCGTCCACCAGACCCAGTTCCAGCGCCTGGGAGGCTTTCACCGGGTTGCCGCCGACGATCATTTCCAGTGCCTTCTGGGCACCGACCAGCCGAGGCAGGCGCTGGGTACCGCCGGCGCCAGGCAGCAGGCCCAGCTTCACTTCCGGCAGGCCCAGGCGAGCGCTGTCCAGCGCCACCCGGTAATCGCAGCCCAGGGCCACTTCCAGTCCGCCACCCAGGGCGGTGCCATGGATGGCGGCCACCACCAGCTTGTCGCTGGCTTCGTAGCCGTTGATCACTTCCGGCAGTGCCGGTTGCTGCGGCGGTTTGCCGAATTCGCGGATATCGGCACCGGCGGGGAAGGTCTTGCCCTCACCGATCACCACTACCGCCTTGATCTGGTCATCCGCCAGGGCGTCGCGCAGGCAGTTCTGCAGACCTTCGCGAACGGCATGGCCCAGCGCATTGACGGGGGGATAATTGATGCGGATAACGCCGATGTCGCTGTCGCGACTCAGGCTGACCGGGTGACTCATAACAACTCTCCTTACAGATTGCAGGAGCGTCGCTGGCGGCGCGATAAAACAGTCGCGAGTTGCGAGAAACAAGTTTCGAAAGGCAAAACCTCAAAGCACGGCAATGTCAGGTTTTCGCGACTCGGGACTCGTGCCTCGAAACTGTTTTATCGCGCCGCCAGCGACGCTCCCGCGGCAGTGGTGCAGCCCTGGGGGCACCGCTAGCCATCGATGTTTCATTGTCGGGTTATAACACTGATCTGCGATGTCTCAACGACAACGCACATGACTGTTAACGACCCTTAGTATAAGCAAAGGTCGACGGGATTCAATTATTTTGGAATTAAATTTCATTATCTGAAACAGGCCGAAAAACAGGGCGCCTGGCGCCCTGTTTTCGGTCGATGGCGGCGTTATTCGCCCAGCACTTCGGAAATGCGCTGCAGCACGACCTTGCCGTCCTTCACGGTAGCGATGTTCGGGTCGGCCATCATGCCACCCTTGGCATCGATTTCGGTAACGCCGTAAGGGTTGTTCTCCGGCGCCAGGTTCTTCAGGGCTTCGCCAATGGCGGCGCGGATGGCCTTGGCATCCTCGACAGTCCCCGCCTCTTTCATGGCCTGGACCACGCTGTACAGCGCAAAGTAGTTATAGGCCACTTCGGTGGTCGGGTCCTTGCCATCGTTCAGCTTGTGGTACTTGGCCACGAAGTCCTTGGCGCCCTGCTCTTCGTACAGGGTCAGCGGGACCACGCCGACAGACCCTTCCAGCATGTCATAGCCGCCAATGATCTTGGACATTTCCCCCATCTTGGCCTGGTCCATGATCACGAAGCCACCCTTGAAGCCCAGTTCGCGGGCCTGTTTGGCCACCAGGGCAGTGGGCTCGGAGGCCCCGCCGATGAACAGCACGTCCGGGTCTTCCGCCAGCACCTTGCTCACGCCGGTGTAGAAGTCAGCAGACTTGTTGTAGTCCATCGGGTTGTTGGCGACCACGGTACCGCCCATGGCTTCCCAGGTAGGAACGAATGCCTTGGTCCAGTATTTAGCATAATCATGGGTGGCATTGGCGACGGCGACTTTCTTGCCGTTTTCCGCCATGGCGATCTTGGTGAACGGCTTCATGTAGCCGGTAAAGGTGGGCGGGATGCGGACGGTGAGGTCGTTGCCCTTCTCCGTCACGGTGGGCACCGAGGTATAGGACATCACCAGGAAACCGCTACGCTCGTTGAACGCCTGCAGCGCAAAGGTACCACCGGAGTGCGGGGTGAAGATCACCGGCGCATCGTACTGCTGCACCAGGCGCTTGCCGTTGACCGCGGCCTGACTGGGCGAATACTTGTCGTCCAGGGAGACCAGGTTGATTTCGTAGGTTTCACCATCGACCTGGAAACCACCCTTGTCGTTGATTTCCTTGGCAGCCATTTGCAGGCCTTCCAGGGTGTTCTGCCCGTACAGTGCCGCACCACCACTAAGCGGCCCGGTGAAGCCGATGGTAACGGTTTCTGCAGCCTGTGCGCCGGTGGCAGCCAGTGCAATGGCGCTGGCACAGGCCAGTCGACAGAAGCGTTTGAATTTTCCGTTGCTCATGGAACTCTCCCATTATTGTTTTCACATCTGTTGTAGCGCACACGCTGCTGGAACGTGGCTGATACGCATCAGGCCCCGATATAGGCCTTGCGAATTTCTTCGTTACCCAGCATCGCGTCTTTATCACCCTCCATGACCAGGCGACCGTTTTCGATCACATAGGCACGGTGGGCAATCTTCAATGCGGCGAAGGCATTCTGCTCCGCCAGCAAAACCGTGGTTCCCTGTTCGTTGATGCCCTTGATGGTCTCGAACATCTGCTTGACCACCAGCGGCGCCAGGCCCAGGGAGGGCTCGTCGAGCAACAGCAGTTTGGGCCGGCCCATCATGGCGCGACCAATGGCCACCATCTGCTGTTGACCACCACTGAGCGAACCGGCGGCATGGTCCTTTTTCTCGTCGAGAATAGGGAACAACGCCAGCACCTGGTCCAGGGTCTTCTTCATGGCGGCCTTGTCCCGACGGTGCACATAGGCACCCAGCATCAGGTTCTTCAGCACCGACATTTCCGGGAACAGCTTGCGCCCTTCCGGGCACTGCACCACGCCGTTCTGCACCAGTGCAGAAGGCTTGAGACCGGTAACGTCCTGGCCATTGAGGGTAATTTTTCCGGCAGTGGGCTTGAGCAACCCGCTGATGGTATTGAACAGGGTGCTCTTGCCGGCACCATTGGCGCCCAGCAGGACCACCAGTTCGCCCTGCTCCACGGTCATGGAGACCTGTTCCAGGGCCTTGAAGCTGCCGTAACGGGCTTCCACATTATTAAGCTGCAGCATCGTCATCACTCCCCAGATAGGCTTCGATCACGACCGGATTGTTTCTGATTTCATCCGGGGTGCCTTCGGCAATTTTTTCACCATGGTCGAGCACCATGATCTTGTCCGCCAGGCTCATGATCATGTCCATTTTGTGCTCGATCAAACACACGGTGACACCGTGCTCCACCATCTTGCGAATCAGGCCGGCCAGGTTTTCGGTTTCTTCCGGATTGATGCCACCGGCGGGTTCATCCAGCAGCACCAGCTCCGGGTCGGTGGCCAGCGCCAGCGCAAAAGCCACACGCTTTTTCTCTTCCTGGCTGATGTCCGCGGTGATGCGGTGGCCGATATGGGACAGGCCAACAAAATCCAGCACTTCCTGGGCCCGGGCGCGACACTTCTTCTCCTCATCACGCAGACGCTTGGAGTTGATGATCACATCCCACAGGCGCGATTGGGTACGCAGGCGATGCCCCACAATCAGGTTGTCCAGCACCGTGGATTCTTCGAACAGGTTGGTGGTCTGGAAGGTACGCGCGATACCCAGCCGGGCAATGCGATCACAGGCCATGCCGGTGATATCCATGCCCTGGTACTCAATACGCCCTTCGGTGGGGGGCATGGCCCCGGCCACCAGGTTGAAGAAGGTGCTCTTGCCGGCCCCGTTGGGGCCAATGATGGCGTTGATCTTGTTCGCCTCGAATTCGATGCTGACGTTGTTCACCGCCGCCAGGCCACCGAAACGCTTGGTCAGGTTATCAATCTTAAGCATGGTTACCGGCCTCCCGCGCGCTGCTGTTCACTGTGTTGTTCGCCTTGGGCTTTTTTTTTGCGGCAGATTCGGCCTGCGCATCCTGGGCAGCGGCCAGACGGCGACCGCGCCAGGTCAGGAAGGAACCGACCACCCCTCTCGGGAAGAAGATCACCAGCACCACCAACATCGGGCCGAATACGATCATCCGGTACTCTTCCAGGAATTGCAGGGATTGGGTCAGCCAGGTGATGGCCATGGTGCCAATCAGCGGCCCCATGAGGGTGCCGATACCACCGACCAGCAGATAGGTAATCATGTCGAAGGTATGCACCACTTCCGCCTCCGCCGGGCCGATAAAACGAACCAGGCCGGCGTACAGGGCACCAGCGACGCTGGCATAGGTGGTGGACAGGACAAAAGCCAATACCTTGTTACGCATCAGGTTGATACCCAGCGATTCGGCCAGATCATCACTGATACGAATGGCGCGGAAACTGCGTCCCAGCAGGGAGTTGGCGATACGCGCAGCCAGCCAGATGGACAGCACCATAAAGGTCAGCGCCAGATAGTAGAACGGGGTGGTCTGGGTGAAATCCACCAACCCGAAGCCGTTCGGAGCCGGAATATCAATGATCCCCAGGGCGCCATGGGTCAGCGCTTCCCACTTGTCGATCAACAGGTAGATGATGAAACCCACACACAAGGTAAAGATGGCAAAGTAGTGCTCCTTGAGACGCAGCGATACCACACCGGCCAGGAACCCCAGCAAGGCCCCCGCGCCGCCGGCGGCCAGGAAAGCCCACCAGAAGCCCCAGCCATGATCCACTGCCAGAATCGACAGCGTGTAGGCGCCAATGGCGAAGAAGCCACCATGGGCCAGGTTCAACTGACCACACAGGCCGGTGATGATGTTCATGCCGTAGACCGCAATGGCCCAGACAAAGGCCAGTGCCATCACGTAGATCTGGTATTCATTGCTTGCCACAAAGGGGAACAGCACGGCGGCGAGGATCAGCAGGATTTTCATCGCCGGCGTCATGAAGAAGTCAGAGATTTTCTGCAGGGCATTCATTAGCGCACCCCCTTGGTAAACAGACCGGTAGGCTTGATGGACAGGATCACCACCAGCAAGGCAAAGGCGATGATGTCCTTGTAGTCAGTGGAGATGTAGAACCCCCCAAAGGCTTCGGCGAAGCCGATGATCAGGCCACCGACAATGGCGCCGGGAATCGAGCCCATGCCACCGAGGATGATGATCACGAAGGCCTTCATGATCAGCAGATGCCCCATGGCCGGGTACACCAGGTTGATCGGCGCGAACAGGGTGGCCCCTACCGCGGCCAGCCCCCCGGAGATGGCAAAGGTCATCATCGCCACCCGGTTAGCATCAATCCCCACCAGGAACGCGCCTTCGCGATTCTGCGCCATGGCGACAATGGTGGAGCCGGTCATGGTCTTCTTCAGGAACAGGTGCAATACCGCCATCAGCGAGAAGGCCCCGATGATGATCAGCACCCGCTGAGCCGGAATCGTCATGCCCGCCACGTTCAGGATCTCGGTATAGGGCGTGGGCATGCGGCGGAACTCGGCCCCCCAGTGCATCTGCACCAGGGCTTCAAGGAACAGCATGATGCCGATGGCGGCAATCTTGTCGTGGATCGGTGGTGCATGGCGCAACGGGTTGAACACCAACCGTTCACACAACACCGCCAGCAGGGCCACCACACCGGCAGCGGCGATCATGGCCAGCCAGTAGTTGACGCCAAAGTCCACCATGGTGACGTAAGAGACATAGGCGCCGACCATATACAGCGCCCCGTGAGCAAAGTTCGGTACGTGCAGAATGCCGTACACCAGAGTCAGCCCCAGGGCGACAAGCCCGTAGATGCTGCCCAGGGTCAGGCCATTGAGCACTTGTTGCAGAAACAGATCCAAGGCTAAGCCTCCTGTCTTTGAGGAAACCGTTGCCGGCCGCAGCCTGTCCTGCCATGGCGGGGCATTCGGTTTCTCGTTTTTCCGTTGTTATCCAGCCCCGGCGGAGTAGCGCTTCCGCTTATTGTGTATTGGGTACTGGTCCCAGGCCGCCCCCTTGAGGCGACCCGCTGTCTTCAGACTTTCATGAAGCCTGTTGTGCCTGATGGCCTTCCCATTCCTGCTCCTGCAGGGCTCGCCACATCACCTTGCCGGTGGGCGAACGGGGCAGTTCATCACGGAACTCCACCACCTGCGGAACCTTGTAGGCCGCCATTTCTTCCTTGCACCAGTCGATGATGGCCTGCTCGGTGAGCGTGCCTTTCATGTCGTCGCGCAGCACCACACAGGCCTTCACGGTTTCACCGCGACGCTCGTGGGGTGTGGAAATCACACAACTTTCCTGAATAGCCGGGTGGCGGTACATCAGGCTTTCCACCTCGGCCGGCCAGACCTTGAAACCGGACGCATTGATCATGCGTTTCACCCGGTCAACGATGAAGAAGTAGCCTTCCTCGTCGTAATAGCCCAGATCACCGGTACGGAAGAAACGCTTGCCGTCCAGATCGATAAAGGCCTTCTGGGTTTCCTTGGGGCGCTTCCAGTAACCCTGGAACACCTGCGGACCGTGGGTGATGATTTCACCCACTTCCCCCTGCCCCAACTCCTTGCCGGTGTCCGGGTCGATGATGCGCGAATCGATATCGAACACCGGAATCCCCAGGCACTGGGACTTGGGATGATCGGTGGGATTGATATGGGTACCGGCAATGGTTTCGGACAGGCCATAGCCCTCCATGTAACGCAGGCCGGTGAGCTTGAAGAGCTTGTCGGATACCGCCGCCGGCATGGCTGCCCCGCCGCCGCCGATATTCTCCAGGGAGCTCAGGTCGTATTTCTCCACGTCCGGGTCGGACAGCAGATCAATGGCCATGGTGACGATGTTCACCCAGCGACTGACCCTGTAGCGCTCGATCAGCGTTGCCGCCACACGGCGGTCCCAGCGGGTCATCAGTACAATCAGCGAGCCACCGTAGATCGGCGAATTCATGGAGCCCTGCATGCCGGTCACATGGAAGTACGGCAGCGTGGCCAGGGTCACCGATTCGGTGGTGCCGTGGCTCCATACCGCCCCCTGCACACAGGTGGCCATCACCGAGCGGTGGGTATGCATGCAGCCCTTGGGCGCCCCGGTGGTGCCGGAACTGTACGGAAATACCGCCAGGTCATCGGGCCCCACCAGCAACTCTCCCGGCGTTTCGTTGGCGGCAATCACATCCTTCCAGGCAAGATGCGCCGGGTTGTCCAGTTTTACCGCCGGCATCGCCACTTCATCGGGCAGGGGCAGATCGGTCTCACGGGTAATAAAGTCGTTGTAGGCGGCCACGATCACATGGCGCAGGTTCACCTGCCCGACCACCGGAGCAATCGCCGGCAGCAGTTCCTGGCCACAAATGGCCACTGCCGCCTCGGTATCTTCCAGGTAATGCTCCAGCTCCGCCGCCCGGTTCATGGGATTGATCGGCACCACAATGGCGTTGGCACGCAGAATTGCGTAGTAGCTGATGATGAACTGGGGGGCGTTCTGCATGAACAGCAGCACCCGGTCGCCCTTCTCCACTCCCAGCTTCTGAAGATACCCCGCCAGGGCATCCACCTGCTGCTTCAGCTCGGCAAAGGTGATGGGACTGTCGTAATAGTTGATTGCATCCCGGTCAGGATAACGCAGGGCCGACACCTCCAGATTGGTATAGAGGCTGGTCTGCGGCAGGCTGAGGTGGCGCGGCATATTCTCCGGCCAGACCGCATAGTGCCGATCAAACATGTTGAGCTCTCCCGCGGCGCTTTAAAGAGCGCCTGTAATATCGTGTTGTAGCGAAATAATGCTGAAGAAAACCGGCTGGTCAGGCCCGCTCTTCAGCGGAAATAGAGTGTTGACTCGCCAGTCAATCTGACATGGCTCGGGGGACGCGTCAATACTATTTTGGAATTGCGTTTCACTTTTTGAAGCGAAAAATGAAAGAGAAAAAAAGCAGGGAAAAGCACGGTGGGGAGCCAGAACATACCACCCAGTATGTTCTTTGCCCATACCAATTATCGGAAAATAAAACGGTAGTTTTGTTTCTGATTCAGGGAGTTGGAACAGCGCCTCAGCCGGCAAGGCGCAGGGATTGCGCGTGTTTCAGGGCAAACAGGCAGGTATCGACAAAAGCGGGGGCATCATTGGCCAGGTCCAGCACCTGCGGATCCAGCAACCAGTACATCAGAACGCCGGTGATCTGACTGTGTAGCCAGGTAACACCTTTGTCCACATCCAGGGTGGCAGGCAGTTGCCCACGGGCCACGGCATTGCGAAACATGCGCGCCATCCGGCTGGACGCCTCCCGGCAAGATTCGCGCTGGCGCTCCAGCAAATCCAGGTTCTCGCCACTGAATTCGCACTTCTGGAACATAATCTCGAACAGCCGCCGCTGGGAGGGGTCCCTGACCACCTGCTGTAACAGGTAAATCATAAACTCACGAAACCGCCCCAGCGGGTCCGGCTCGGTGACATCCTGGGCCCGTTCCGACATGGTGTCGAAAGGCAGCCGCCCCCGATCGACCATGGCAATAAAGACGTCGTGTTTGTTTTTGAAATGCCAGTAAATCGCCCCTCGTGTCACGCCGGCCTCGGTGGCAATATCGTTGAGTGAGGACGACAGCACACCCCGGTGATGAAAAACCCGCTCCGCGGCGTCCAGAATACGCGCCCGGGTTTCCATCGCTTCTGCCTTCGTGCGCCTGACCATAGGGAGACTCGTAAATGGAATGAGGAAATTTTTGTGGAAATCGCCACAGGCTCTATACATGCAATCGTGAATGTATATACTGAACGCGATTCATTTTTTCTTCAAGCACCGTCCGGCGCGCGACCACGGTGCTTTTTGGCGTGCACGAAAGGACTGAGGTGACTATGCGCAGCGGTTTCATTCTCCCCCTGGTTGCCGGCTTGCTGGGCTTGCAACTGGCCGGTTGTGGCGATGCCGGCCAGACTGGCCAGCAACAGCAACAGGCCCCGGAAGTGGGTTTTGTCACAGTAAAGGCCCGGACCGTCACCCTGGACCGGGAGCTACCCGGCCGGACCACAGCCCATCTCATTGCGGAGGTGCGCCCGCAGGTCAGCGGGGTCATCGAAAAACGCTTGTTTGAAGAAGGCCAGGAAGTGAAGGCTGGCCAGGCGTTGTATCAGATTGATGACCGCACCTACCGAGCCAATGTGGCCTCCGCCAAGGCGGAACTGGCCCGGGCCCAGGCCACGCTGAAGTCCAATACCCTGCGCGCCGAGCGAATCCAGAAGCTGCTGGAGCGACGCTCTGTCAGCCAGCAGGAGTACGATGAAGCCAAGGCCGCGCTGGATGAAAACCGTGCCGCCGTCGCGGCGGCCCGCGCCAATCTGCAAAGCGCCCAGATCAATCTGGACTATGCCACCATCGAGGCCCCCATCGACGGGCGTATCGGCCGCTCCAACGTGACCGCCGGTGCCCTGGTCACCGCCAACCAGGCCCAGGCGCTGGCCACCATTCGCCAGCTTGACCCCATCTATGTGGATCTGACGCAATCGAGCAATGAGCTGCGCAAACTGCGCCAGGCCATGGCTGCCGGTGAGCTGCAGCAGGTCAGCGAAGACGAGGCCCGCATCACCCTGCTGCTGGAAGATGGCTCTTCATACGAGCAGCCCGGTGTGCTGCAGTTCTCCGAGTACGCGGTGGATGAAAGCACCGGGTCGGTCACCCTGCGCGCCCTGTTCCCCAATCCGGACGGCGAGCTGTTGCCGGGCATGTTCGTGCGCGGCCGGCTGCCGGAAGGCCAACGTGAAAACGCCATTCTGGTGCCCCAGAAAGGCATCACCCGTGACCCCACCGGCCAGGCTTCCGCCATGGTCATCGACGACAACAACACCGTGCAGAAGGTGAACGTGACCACCGAACGCGCGGTGGGCAACCAGTGGCTGATCGCCAGCGGCCTGAACGATGGTGACCGACTGGTGGTGGACGGCCTGCAACGTATCCAGCCTGGCATGCCGGTGAGCCCAGTGGACACCGAGGCCAAACAACCGGCTCAGCAACCCCAGGCCCCCGCCCAAGCCGGTGGGGCTTAACGCAGCTAACGCGGCATAAAAGAGAAACGGGATTCCCATGGCCAGATTTTTTATTGACCGTCCCATTTTTGCCTGGGTGATCGCCATCATCATGATGATGGCCGGTGCTCTGGCAATCTACACCCTGCCGGTGGAGCAGTACCCCACGGTGGCGCCTCCGGCGGTCTCCATTTCCGGTAACTATCCCGGTGCCTCGGCAAAGACCGTGGAAGATTCGGTCACCCAGGTGATCGAGCAGCAGATGAATGGCATCGACAATCTGTTGTATATGGGCTCCAGCAGTGATTCCTTTGGCAACGCCCAGATCACGCTGACCTTCGCCCCCGGCACCGACCCGGACATTGCCCAGGTGCAGGTGCAGAACAAGCTGCAACTGGCCACCCCGCTGCTCCCCCAGGAGGTACAACAGCAGGGCCTGCAGGTCACCAAGTCCTCCGACTCCTTCCTGATGGTGGTGTCGTTTTCCTCCGAAGATGGCAGCCTCAGCCGGGCGGACCTGGCAGACTATGTGGCCTCCAACGTGCAGGACCCGATCAGCCGGGTGCCCGGCGTCGGCCAGATCCAGCTGTTCGGCTCGCCCTATGCCATGCGCGTGTGGCTGGACCCGAACAAACTGAACAAGTTCGACCTCACCCCGCAGGACGTCACCAACACCATCCAGGTGCAGAACAACCAGGTGGCCAGCGGCCAGCTCGGTGGCGCCCCGGCGGTGGAAGGCCAGCAGCTCAACGCCAACATCATTGCCCAGACCCGCCTGGAAAACGTCAAACAGTTCCAGAACATCCTGCTGAAGGTGAACCCGGATGGCTCCCACGTCTATCTCAAGGACGTGGCCCGGGTGGAACTGGCTGCCCAGAACTACGACGTGCAGGGCCGTTATAACGGCCAGCCCGCCGCGGGTCTGGCCATTAGCCTGGCGTCCGGCGCCAATGCGCTGGACACGGCGGATGCGGTACGGGCACGCCTGGAAGAGCTCAAACCCTACTTCCCCGACAAAATGGAGATGGAATATCCCTACGACACCACCCCGTTCGTGGAGATTTCCATCGAGGAAGTGGTGCACACCCTGTTCGAGGCCATCGTGCTGGTCTTCCTGGTGATGTACCTGTTCCTGCAGAACTTCCGCGCCACGCTGATCCCCACCATCGCCGTGCCGGTGGTATTGCTGGGCACCTTCGCGGTGTTGGCGGCCTTTGGTTTTTCCATCAATACCCTGACCATGTTCGGCATGGTGCTGGCCATCGGCCTGCTGGTGGATGACGCCATTGTGGTGGTGGAGAACGTGGAACGGGTGATGCACGAGGATGGCCTGCCGCCCAAGGAGGCCACCCGCAAGTCCATGGGGCAGATTACCGGCGCCCTGGTGGGCATCGCCCTGGTGCTGTCGGCGGTGTTCGTACCCATGGCCTTCTTCCCCGGCTCCACCGGTGCCATCTACCGCCAATTCTCCATCACCATCGTCTCCGCCATGGTGCTGTCGGTACTGGTGGCCCTGATCCTGACGCCGGCCCTGTGCGCCACCATGCTCAAGGCCAAGGACAGTGAGCACCAGACCGATCACGGTTTCTTCGGCTGGTTCAACCGCACCTTCGACCGCGGCAGCCGCGCCTATCAGGGCAAGGTGGAAAAGATCCTCGGTCGCCGTGGCCGCTACCTGCTGATCTACGTGGTGATCGTCGGCGTACTGGGCTTCAGCTTCATGCGGTTGCCGTCCAGCTTCCTGCCGGAAGAGGATCAGGGGATCATGTTCACCCTGGTGACCCTGCCGGCCGGCTCCACCCAGGAACAGACCATCGACGTGCTCAAGAAGATGGAGGGTTACTACCTCAACGAGGAATCCGATTCCGTCGATGGCATCTTCACCGTGGCCGGTTTCAGCTTTACCGGTCAGGGGCAGAATGCCGGCCTGGCCTTCGTGAACTTGAAGGACTGGTCCGAACGGGATCTGGACACGGACGGGGTTAACCAGGTGGTGGGCCGATCCATGGGCTTCTTCTCCACCATTCGCGAGGCCATGATCTTTGCCCTGAACCCGCCATCGATTCCCGAACTGGGTAATGCCAGCGGTTTCGATTTCCAGTTGCTGGATCAGGCCGGTCAGGGACATGAAGCCCTGATCCAGGCCCGCAACATGCTGCTGGGTATGGCCAGTCAGGATCCGAGGCTGGCGGGCGTACGCCCCAATGGCCTGGAGGACAGCCCCCAGTACCAACTGGATATCGACCAGCAGAAGGCCAAGGCGCTGGGCCTGAACATCAGTGACATTAACAACACCCTGCAGATCGCCTGGGGCTCGAGCTACGTGAACAACTTCGTGGACCGGGGCCGGGTAAAGCGGGTGTATGTGCAGGCCGATGCCCCCTACCGGATGCTGCCGGAAAATATCGACGACTGGTATGTGCGCAACAACCAGGGCGAGATGGTGCCCTTCTCCGCCTTCGCCACCGGGCACTGGACCTACGGTTCGCCCAAGCTGGAGCGGTATAACGGGGTATCCTCGGTGAATATCCAGGGCAACGCCGCGCCCGGCTACAGTACCGGTGACGCCATGCAGGCCATGGAAGAACTGGCTGCCAAATTGCCCCCGGGTTTCGATTATGAGTGGACCGGCCTGTCCTATCAGGAACGTCAATCCGGCGACCAGGCCCCGGCCCTGTATGCCATTTCCCTGATCGTGGTGTTCCTGTGCCTGGCTGCGCTTTATGAAAGCTGGTCGATTCCCTTCGCGGTGATGCTGGTGGTGCCGCTGGGTGTGATCGGTGCGGTGCTGGCCGCCACCTTCCGCGGGCTGGAAAACGACGTGTTCTTCCAGGTGGGCCTGCTAACCACAGTGGGGCTATCGGCGAAGAACGCGATCCTGATTGCGGAATTCGCTCTGGAGCTGGAACAAAAAGGCGAGCACCTGCTCAAGGCCACCCTGGAAGCGGTGCGCATGCGGTTGCGCCCGATCCTGATGACCTCACTGGCCTTCATGCTCGGCGTGACACCGCTGATGATCAGCACTGGCGCTGGCGCTGGCGCCCGCAACGCCATTGGTACCGGTGTCTTCGGCGGCATGCTCACCGCCACCGTGCTGGCCATCTTCTTCATTCCGCTGTTCTATGTGCTGGTCCGCAAGCTGGCTGGCGTCCCGCTGAACGGCCCGAAAAACTAAGGGAGCCCCTGCCTGCATCATGCTCCGGCCCGGAGCATGATGCAGGCCTTCCCCCCTCCGTAAAATACCGCTTTGTCATCCCACGGACCCGGGTTTATGGTGATATCGAACGGAGATACCGCCATTAAGGAATGACCGTGGACAAACTCCCCAAGGAAGGCCCCGACAAGGCATTTATCGACAACATGACAGAAGCCGCTATCCGTATCGGGTTGCTGGCCATTCTGTTGCTATTCACTTTCGACATTATTCGCCCCTTTGTGCTGCCCATTATCTGGGGCGCCATTCTCGCCGTGGCACTCATGCCGCTCACCCGCAAGCTGCAAGCCCTCTTTGGCGGACGCCAGGGGCTGGCCGCCGCCACGGTAGCCCTGCTGGGGGTGGTGTTGCTGATCGCGCCGCTGATTCTGGTGTCGCATTCCATCTATGTGGACATACGGCAGGTTCTGCCATCGCTGCATGAGGGGCAGGTTCATATCCCTGGGCCCACGGCGCGAGTCGCCGCTATCCCGCTGATTGGTCAGCCGCTGTTCGATGCCTGGAGCCAGTTCACTACCAATCTGGAGCAGGCGATCCACCATTTCCTGCCGGAAATCCGCACCCTGCTGGGCAAGTTTGCAGGCGTGCTGGGCAGCACCCTGTCCAGCATTGCCCTGTTTGTGATTGCCCTGTTGATTGCCGCCGGCTTTATGGCCAATGCAGAAAAGATGACGTCGGCCCTGCGCACGGTTGCCACCCGGGTGGCCGGGGACAACGCCACGGAATGGAACAGCCTGATGGCCGCCATCGTGCGCAGCGTGCTTATCGGGGTGATTGGCGTAGCCTTCATTCAGACAGCGATTATCGGCTCGGCGTTTTTTGTCTTTGATATCCCCGGCGCCGGCATCCTGTCGCTGCTTCTGCTGTTCCTGTGCATTGCCCAGGTGCCCGCCCTGCTGATAGTGCTTCCGCTCATCGGTTATGTCTTTGCCACCGGCGAGGGCATGGGGCCGACCCTCTTTGCTGTCTGGGCGGTGCTCGGTGGGCTTTCCGACAATGTGCTTAAACCCATGCTGATGGGACGAGGGGTCAGCATCCCCATGCCCGTGATTCTGCTGGGCGCCATTGGCGGCATGCTGTTCGCCGGCATTATCGGGCTGTTTCTGGGCGCCATCATCCTCTCGCTGTGGTACGAGCTGTTCATTGTCTGGCTGGGCATCAGCCGTGAAAGCGCTACGCCCAACTCGCCTCCCGCCTGACCTGTCGGGCGACCGGCCCTGATCGGCGGTCGCCCGACTTCCCGTTTATCCGCTATCCGATTTCGTTTGTCCCCTGGCAGGCGGCAACTGCCGGCCCTGCGTGGTACCTGTGAAGATAACGAGCAGAGATTCTCTAGCACCAAAAAGGATTTTGGTCTGTGAAGAGGTAGACACACCTGTTCACGAAAAACCGGGTCAGGGACAGACATCGCCGTTAAACCACCATTCGTCTCCTCCCGCTTTTCGTGCCCTTCTCTTCAAATATACAAATATGTGCATATATTCTTTACGAATGTTGCACGGGGGAGCGACTGCGGTCGCTTTGGGGCTCACCCTCAATATCCGGGGTTGGCAATGGAAGTAGTATCTGCACAGGCAAGGGTCACGGATCGACTCAATGTCCTGGTGGTAGACGACAGCACCGCTATACGCAGTCTGATCACCGCCAAATTACACGAGCTCGCCGCTGACTCTTATGAGCTGGAAATCGCTCAGGCCGCCGATGGTCTGCAGGCGCTGAGTCACGCGCAACAGCATCCTTTCGACCTGATTTTCCTTGATGTGGAAATGCCTGGCATGGGCGGACTGGAAGCCTGTTCACGGCTACGGGAACAGGGCTGTCCGGCCCGTATCGCCATGCTGTCGAGCATGACCTCCGCCGAGGCTCACCTGGCCGGCCGGGAGGCCGGTTGCGACAACTACCTGGTGAAACCGCCCCACGACGGGGACCTTCGCTCCATCTTGCGTCTTGCCTCACTACGAAAACAAACGACCCGGTAAACACCGCAACAACAATAAACACGCGGCGGGAAAGGGGGAGCATTACCATGGAAAATGACAAGGCGCTGCAGAGTTTTCTGATCGAAAGTGATGAAAACCTGGGGCAACTGGAACAGGACATTGTCGCCCTGGAACGGGCACCGGATGATGCCGACACCATCGCCAGTGCCTTTCGTGCCATTCACACCATCAAGGGAACCTGTGGTTTTTTCGGCTTTTGCCACCTGGAAACCCTGAGCCATGCCATCGAGGATATTCTCGGTGCCATGCGCGATGGCCACCTGGCCATGGACCTGCGGCACGCCACCGTCCTGCTCGACGGGGTGGACGAAATTCGCGTCTTTCTAAAACGCATTCACAGCGATGGCACGGATGGCGATGGCGTACCGCCGGCATTACTGGAACGGCTACACGGCTTGATGCCGGAAACAACCGACGCCCCGGCAGCTCCCACACCCGTTGCGCCCGAACCGCCAGCGGTGGACACATCACCAGTAGCGCAGGAGCCAGAGGACAGCATCACCACAGCGCCGCCCGAGGAAACCTCACCGCGCCCGGCCCAGGACACCAGCAAACACGACACCACAGTGCGTGTGGATGTCCAGCTTCTCGACCAATTGATGAATGTGGTGGGCGAACTGGTGCTGACCCGCAACCAGTTGTTACAACACGCCGCCCACCAGAATGACGGGCAACTGGCGAACCTGTCGCAACGATTGAACCAGGTCACCAGCGAGCTGCAGGAAGGGTTGATGCAAACCCGCATGCAGCCAATCCGCAATGCCTGGTCCACCTACCCTCGCCTGCTGCTGGACCTGGAGCGCAAGACCGGCAAGAAAGTCACCCCGGTACTGAAAGGGGGCGACACCGAACTGGACCGCAGCCTGCTGGAAGCCATCCGTGACCCGCTGCTGCATCTGGTCCGCAATGCCGTGGACCACGGCATCGAAACACCGGAAAAACGGCTGGCCCAAGGCAAGCCCGAAACCGGCACGCTGACCCTGAGTGCTTATCACGAAAGTGGCAATGTCACCGTTGAGGTGCAGGACGACGGCGCCGGTCTGGACAGCGACAAGATCATTCGCCGGGCCATTGAGGCCGGGCTGGTTCGTCCGGACCAGGTTGGCGCACTCAATGAGCGGGAGAAAATCCGCTATATCTTCGAGCCGGGATTTTCCACCGCAGATGCGGTCAGCGACCTGTCCGGCCGAGGCGTGGGGCTGGATGTGGTGCGCAACAATGTGGAGCGCATCGGCGGCTCCATTGATATCAAGAGCGTCCCCGGGCGCGGCACCACCCTCAAACTGAAAATTCCGCTGACACTCGCCATTGTCCCCGCCCTGATCGTCCGGTGCCTGCACCAGCGTTTTGCCATTCCCCAGGTCAATCTGATGGAAGTGGTGTACGTGGAAGCCGACCGCCTGGAAAGCGATATCGAAACCGTGCACGACGCCCTGGTCTACCGGCTGCGTGGGCGGCTACTGCCACTGGTGGACATGCGCTCGCTGATGCAGATGGGAGAACGAGAAACCGCTCGGGACCAGTTCATTCTGGTACTCACCGCCGACCAGCAGGAATTCGGTTTGCTGGTGGACGATGTGCGCGACACCGAGGAAATCGTGGTCAAGCCGCTGGGTTCACTGCTCAAGGACAATCCCTGTTTTGCCGGTGCCACCATCATGGGCGATGGTCGCGTCGCCCTGATCCTGGATGTGAAATCCACCGCCGACTTTGCCGGCGTTACCCGCCATGAGCGCAAACTGCGTCAGCAGGACACCACACCACAAACAGACACTGCCCCCCTGCGTGCGGCGGAAAACTACCTGCTGGTCCGCCCCGATGGCCGGGCCGGCCGCTCCGCCATTGCCCTGTCACGGGTATCACGGCTAGAGGAAATCAGCACCCGACTGATCGAGTATTCCGCCGGCCGGGAAGTCATCCAGTATCGCGGCAAGGTATTGCCACTGATCCGTCTGGGTGACGCAGGGGCCACAACAGACGAGCCGGACAATGATGTGATCCGCATTGTGGTGCAACCGACCCGCTCCGGCGAAATTGGCCTGGTGGTCAACGACATCATCGACATTGTCGCCGACGACCAGGCGGAAATCATCGAGGACTCCCATGCCCGGGGCATTCTTGGCGTGGGCATCCTGCAAGGGCATGTCACCGACTTCATCGACTGCGACAGCCTGCTCAACTCTCACAGCGAGAACGACCATGGAAACTGAACAGTTGCTCTGCACCTTCAGTGTCGCGGGCCGCAAATACGGCGTGGTCGTGGACAAGGTCCAGGAAGTGCTGGCCGATCATCAGGTCACCGACATTCCTCTGGCGCCCCCCGGCGTCCTCGGCCTGATGAACATTCGCGGCCGTATCGTACCTGCCATTGCCTTGCACAAGGTGCTCCGGCTCAACAGCAACACCGCTCACGACGACAGTATCAACATCATCATCAACCATGCCGGCGAACAGGTGGGGCTGATGGTGGATGAGATCGGCGACATTGTCAGCGTATCCGACAGCGAGATTGAACCGCCACCAGAAACGCTGAAGGGGGCCCCGCGCAAATTCATGTGCGGCGTCTTTCCGGTACAGGGCACGCTACACCTGCTGCTGGATCTCGACGCCCTTCTCGCTGATGAACTCTGTACCCGCTCGGCCAGCCGGGCTTCACGCGATGTATTGCAATAACAACGACCTGACGGGGATTGGCAGCAATGACAGAACAACACGAACACGGTGACGACAACTCCATCTACAGCCAGGTAGGCGGCGAAGCCGCTGTCCGAGCCGTTGTCTCCGGTTTCTACGACCGGGTACTGGCCGACCAGGCCCTGGCACCCTACTTTCGCCTCAAGCATCGCAAGGGGCTGGAAGAAGCCCAGGTGCAGTTCTTCACCCAAGCCTTGGGGGGGCCGCAAATCTACAAGGGCCGTTCCATGGCCGAGGCCCACCGGGACCTGCACATCACCGCAAAAAATTTCGACCGCGTGGCCGAGCACCTGAAAGCCACCCTGGATGCGCTGGGCGTCGAAGCGGATATCACCGACACCATCATGAACACCGTGGCACCATTGAAGGGGGACATCGTGAACGGCAATTCCACAGGAAAAGGCAACGGCGCCACACAACCACCGCTACAGGACGAAACCCTGCTACGCGACGTGGATACCGACAAGTCCGTCACCAACAGCCTGGAAGGCGTCAAGGCCACCATGGAAAGCCTGCAGGCCAACGTGTTCGTGGCGGATACCAACCTGAACATCGTTTATATCAACCCGCGCGCCAGCGAGACCCTGGCCACCATTTCCCAGCCAATCTTCAACACCTTCGGCGTGCGCATCGAGGATATTCTCAACGGCCACATTCACCGCTTTCACCGGGACCCCAAACGCGTGGAGTCCATTCTCCGCGATCCCAATGCCATGCCTCATTCCGCCGATTTCAACTTCGGCGGGGTCACTCTGCGCACCCGGATCAACGCAGTGATGAGTGAAGATGACAAGATCATCGGCTACACCGTCTGCTGGGAAGATGTCACCACCGAGCTGCGCCAGGAAAACGAATTCCGCCGCGTCATGAACATGGTGGACCAGATGCCCACCAATGTTTTTCTGTGCGACCGCGACCTGAAGATTATCTATCTCAATCCGGCGGCCACTGCCACCATGGAAAAGCTGGAAGAATTTCTGCCCATCAAGGCCAATGAACTGCTCGGTTCCAACATCGACATTTTCCACAAGCACCCGGAGCACCAGCGCCGTATTCTTGCCGACCCCAGCAACCTGCCTTACCGGGCTCGCATCAACATCGGCAATGAAAAAGCCGACCTGCTGGTTAATGCCATCTACGATGCAGAGGGCAACTACGTAGGCCCCATGCTCACCTGGGAAATCGTTACCGAGAAAGTGCTGCTGGAAGAACGCATTCGCGGCACCGTGGAAGTGCTGGCCACCTCCTCCGAGGAAATGATCGCCACCAGTGACCAGATGCGTTCCAACGCCGGCGTCACCAGCAGCCAGGCCAACTCGGCGGTAAGCACCGCCGAAGATATCAATGAAAACGTGCAGGCGGTCTCCAGCGGTATCGAGGAGATGGGCGCCAGCATCAAGGAAATCGCCAAGAATGCCACCGATGCGGCGCGTGTTGCCGACGAGGCCGTGAGCATTGCCGAAGGCACCAACAGCACCATCAGCAGCCTGGGCACCAGCAGCGCCGAAATCGGCAAGGTGATCAAGGTCATCACCGGCATTGCCCAGCAGACCAATCTGCTGGCCCTGAACGCCACCATCGAAGCCGCCCGGGCCGGT
>JAKSCQ010000321.1 GCA_022360555.1 Pseudomonadales bacterium | reverse complement strand
GCCGGACTCCTGCAAACGCGATGGTAAGGTGCCGCAATTGTAAGGGATGCGGGGGGGGATTAAATACGGTTCTTCGCAGAATTGTATGGAAACAGGGGCGCGTGAAGCGGGGCAAAATACGCTGACACGCAGGCACGCCCCACGCTTGCACGCCAATATTGCACACGGCAGTTCATTCTGGCGGCTTGGTCAGCCGCCAGTTTTTGCGTGCAAGCGTGGGGCGTGTATGCGTGTCAGCCGCCCCTCCCCCCGAATTTGCGAAGAGCCTTAAATACTGTGCAACCACCCCGTTTGGCAGGTTAGACTGAATTCACGTCAATATTGACGCAGGTCATCCACAACATCAGGCAGAGGCTTCACGTTGTGTACATGGCCGCTGGGTACGCTGGACTGTATTCCTGACACAAGGCAAAGGAGACCACCATGCTTAGCCTTCTGGCTATTGTGCTGTTAATTGCCACCCTCATGACTCTGTTCTACCAGCAGGTCAGCCGCGGTATCGGCAGTGGCGTTTTCGTTGTTGTCTGGCTGCTGTGCGGGTTTCTCGCTCCCTGGCTGTTCAATCCGATCCTGCTGATCCTGTTGGCCGCTGCGGTGGCCGTGCTCAACCATGTGGATCTGCGCCAGAAGTTCATCACCAAGCCGGTCTACAACACCCTTGGCAAGGTCATGCCGGCCATCGGTGATACCGAGCGGGAAGCCATTGAAGCCGGCACCACCTGGTTTGAGGCGGACCTGTTTTCCGGTCGGCCGGACTGGGAAGCCTTTTCCCATATCCATTTCACCACCCTTACCGAGGAAGAACAGTCTTTCCTGGACAATGAAGTGCAGGAACTGTGTGACATGCTCGACGAGTGGGAAATTTTTCACGAACTGCGGGATCTGCCGGAACCGGTCTGGGACTTCCTCAAGCACAAGGGCTTCTTCAGCCTGATCATCCCCAAGGAATACGGCGGCAAGGCCTTCTCCCCCTATGCCCAGAGCCGCATCATGAGCAAGATCGCCACCCGCTCGCTGACAGCGGCGGTGACCGCCATGGTGCCCAACTCCCTGGGCCCCGGCGAACTGCTGGCCGAATACGGCACCCAGGAACAGAAGGATCGCTGGCTGCACGACCTGGCCAAGGGCGACGAGATCCCCTGTTTCGGACTCACCGGCCCGGAAGCCGGCTCCGATGCTGGTGCCATCCCCGACACCGGGGTTATCTGCAAGGGCACCATTGATGGCGAGGAAGTGCTGGGCATGCGCCTGAACTTCGCCAAGCGCTGGATCACCCTGGCCCCCATCGCCACTGTGGTGGGTCTGGCCTTCAAGCTGTATGACCCGGACCATCTGCTGGGCGACAAGGAAGAGCTGGGCATCACCTGTGCCCTGATTCCCGCCGACACCGAAGGGGTAGAAATTGGCCGCCGCCATTACCCCGGCTCCCCCTTCATGAACGGCCCCATCAACGGCAAGGATGTGTTCGTCCCTCTGGATGCCATCATTGGCGGCCCGGAAATGGCCGGCAAAGGCTGGCGCATGCTGATCGAATGCCTGGGGGCCGGTCGTGGCGTGTCCCTGCCCGCCCTGGCCACCGCCAGCGGCGAGATCGGCTACCGCATGACCGGTGCCTTTGGCCGTATCCGCCGTCAGTTCAATACCGCAGTCGGGGAATTCGAAGGGGTGCAGGAAGCCTCCGCGGACGTGGCCGCCATCGGCTATACCCTGGAGGCCTACCGCCATCTGGTGACCCGCTCCCTGGAAGACGGTGCGCCCTCCATTGTCACCGCCATGGCCAAGTACCATGCCACCGAGATGATGCGCGAACTGATCAACCATGGCATGGACATCGCCGGCGGGCGTGGCATCCAGTTAGGGCCCCGCAACTTCCTGGCCCTGCCCTACCAGTCCACCCCCATTGCCATCACCGTGGAGGGGGCCAACATCCTGACCCGCTCACTGATGATCTTCGGCCAGGGTGCCATGCGCTGCCACCCGTTCCTCTACGACGAGTTGCAGGCCATCCAGGCGGAGGACAAGGAACAAGGGCTGCAGGATTTCGACAAGCTGTTCTTCGCCCATGCCGGCCATACCCTGGGCAATATCAGCAGCGGCATCGTCCAGGCCCTGACCGGCTCCTACCTGTCCGAGGCCCCGGGGAACGCGGATGCTTTCAGTGCGCCCTGGTACCACCTGATCAACCGCTATAGCGCGGTGCTGGCCAGTACCGCCGACATGGCACTGGCCCTGCTGGGTGGCGACCTGAAACGTCGTGAGCTGCTTTCCGCCCGGCTGGGGGATGTGCACAGCCAGCTGCTGATTGCCTGCGCCGTGCTCAAGTATCACGCTACCCTGCCCCGGGACGAGGCCAACGATACCCATGCCACCTATGCGTTGCGCCGGGCATTCAGCAAGGCCCACGATTCGCTGGATGCCTTCTATCGCAACTTCGGTTTCTTTGGCATCGGCTATGCCCTCAAGGGGCTGTTCTTTCCGTTCGGTCGTCCCTGCAAGGCCCAGCCACCCAGTGACGACCTGATCCGCAGCCTGGGCCAGATGATCATGGAGCCCAGCTCCGTGCGCGATGCCCTGGCCGAACCGGCCTATATCTCCCAGGACCCGGAGGATGCCATCGGCCGCGTGGAAGCCACCTACAACAAGTTGCTGGAAGTGGAGCCCGCCTACCTGGCTTTCCTGAAGGCCGAAGGCAAGGGCGAGCTGGAAGGCAGCACTGTGGAAGAAAAACTCCGCGACGCCGCCGACAAGGGCATTATCAATGCCTCCCAGGTGGATGCCATCAACGAGTACGACGCCATGCGCTATGACTGCCTGCTGACGGATGCCTTCGACAAGGACCTGAAGGAAGTACAGGTGCATGCGGAACGACCAATGATGTAAGCCCGGTGCGGAAATGGCATCACCGCCATTTCCGCCCGCCCCTCACTCTCTACCGCCCCACCGCAGGAGCAGTCTCTCGGACCGCGAATGTTTTACGCCACGCGTTGCGAAAACCCGCACCGCTTCCGCCTTTCGAAACTCGCTGCTCGTGACTCGAAACGGGTGTTTTAGACATGCAGGGTGGGTTAGCCGAAGGCGTAAGCCACCCGGCATTGCCCTGTTTGCCTGGATAGCCACCCAAGAATTCCCTGTTGGAGCCATGCTCGCATGGCGAATGGGGGTTGGGGATGGCACCGGCTCGGGATTGTCTGGATAGACCTGTCGAGTTCTGACAGGCCTGATCGCCCGTTGGGCGATTTCGCGCAAGCGCGGTTCGCTGTCCGAGAGACTGTATTCGCTTCGCTCACCCCTTCGGGGCCGCCCTACGGGCGTTACTCCGCTACGCT
>JAKSCQ010000230.1 GCA_022360555.1 Pseudomonadales bacterium | reverse complement strand
GGCAAGGAAAAGGTTGCCGACCAACTGGCCATGAGTGGCCGCCACCTGGTCCGCAAACTGGGCGAGGAAGGCACCAGCTTCAAACTGCTGCGCGATGCGCTGCTGCAGGAAATGGCCGAAAGGGAACTACAAGCCGGCACCCGCATGGCCGACATCGCCGACCAACTGGGCTTCTCCGATGAAAGCGCCTTCTCCAAGGCCTTCAAGCGCTGGACGGGGATGACGCCAGCGCAATACAGGAATGCAATGAATAATGAATAGTGAATAATTAATAACGCGCGGAAAATATGGATTGGTCCTGTAAACGCATGAGGCCGCGCCCTGGATCAAGGCGCGGCCTCATGCGTTTGCGAAACCCGCAACACCAACTCGCGAACTATTAATTATTCACTATTCATTATTAATTGCCTTTAAGCGCCTGCCGGTACATCCCCCACGCCATCACCCCCGCCATCAGATTCCCGAACGCCGCGCCCAGGGCGAGACCACCGAAACCGCCAAGTTTGAAGCCCAGCCACAGCAGGGGCAGGTAGCAGAGGAACAGACGCAGAAAAGAGATCAGCATGGCACGCATGGGCCAGCCCAGGGCATTGCTGGCGGACACCACCAGCATGCATACGCCCAGCAACCCATAGCTGGGAGGCAGCCAGCGGATCAGCACGGTCAGGTAGGCCTGCACCGGCGCGGTCTCCACCAGCACCGCTGCCAGCGGGCCGGCCAACACGGCCAGCACCAGCCCCAGCAAGACCTGCCAGCCCACCACCATGGTCACCCCGACCTTCATCAGGCGCTGCACGGTGTGCCAGTCGTTACTGCCATAGCAGCGCCCCAGCCAGGGAGGCAGGGCCATGGTCATGCCCAGCACCAGCACGATGGAAAAGCTTTCCAGACGACTGGCCATGCCCCAGGCGGCCACCGCCTCTTCCCCGGCCCGGGCCACCAGGGCGGTGGCCAGCATGGCCGCCAGTGGCGGCATCAACTGGCTGATCATGGCCGGGCCGGCGATATGGAAAAACGGCAGCGCCGACTCGCGCATCTGCCGCAACATGCCGTCCCGCTGTATCCAGCCCTTGCCTCTCAGGGACAGAGCCAGCAGAACGCCGCCAATGGCAAAGGCCAACAGCGTGGCCAATGCCGCGCCTGGCAGCCCGAAGCCTTGCCAGTCTCCGATACCAAAAATCAGCAAGGGATCGAGCACCATGTTGATCAGGCTGGTGACCACCATCATCAAGCCAGGGAAACGGGTATTGCCGTGGGCCCGGAACAGGCTGTACCCGAAATACACCACCCCGCCGACCCACATGGCAGGCAATTGCACTGCCCAGTAGGGGCGGATCAGCGCCTGAATCTCCGGCGAAGCACCCAGCAGGGTGAATACCGGCGTCTGCACCAGCCACAGCACGGTCACCAGCCCACCTTGCAACAGACCGCCCCCCACTAGCACCAGCGCCCCGAGGCGGTTGGCTTCAAGCTGGCGCCCGGCACCGATGGAGCGCGAGATCAATGCCGCGATAGCGATACCCACACCGACCTGTACACCGATAATCAGAAAGGCCAGCGGGAAGGTGAACGACTGGGCCGCCAGCGACGCCGTGCCCAAGCGTGCAACAAAGATACTGTCCACCAACTGGAACCCCAGCAGCGACATGACCCCCAGGGCCATGGGCCAGGTTTGCTGCCAAAGCTGGCGGGCGAGGGCGAGATTGGAAAGCGAGGCGGTCTGTTGCAAAGAATAACCTTGGTGGTGGTCCACGGTCTGGGGAGACTAGCAGGGGTTCGGTGAACAGTTAATAGTGAATAACTACGCGATCCATGCTTGCAACAGGTCAAAGCTGGCAGCCCGCGCCCGAACCGGACGCGCGGCCTCAGGCGTTGAAAATTCAAATGAGACAAGTTCGCGCAGTTATTAATTATTCACTCTTAATTATTAATTGGTTTTAACCTTTCTTCCCACTTGCCGCTTTCCACCAGTTCCAGAAACTCGTCACCCAGTCGCTGGCTTTCCGCCACCGCCTTGCGCCAGTAGGCTTCGCGGCCCGCATCATCGTCCAGATAGTGTTTGAAATCGGTGCGATCCGGCAGCTTGCCATGGGGCAGGCTGGCCAGATAGTCGCGAGATGGCGATACCAGCAACAGCCGGCGCAGCCGTTTCGGGTCACCGTTGCGCCAGCGCAGGGGCTTGTCGAACCAGCCGGGAATCACCCGGTCGGTGAAGTGCGGATAGAGCACGATACCCTCACTCTGGTAGGGCAGGTCCAGGTGGTAGTCGAGCATGCCGCCATCGCGATAGACCCCGTCCGGTGCACCGGGGAATTCCGTCACGCCATCGAGCACCAGCGGGATGGCGGCGCTGGCCAGCAGGGCGGCGCGCAGGTTCTCGGCGCGCAGGGAAATATGGTGGGTGGTGAAATCGTTGAGCTCACTGAACGGCAACGGTTCGCCATCCGGGTAGACCAGCCCCCGCTCCATGAACAGGCCGGTGGCACGGCGACTGAGCAGGTTGGTGCCAATCAGGCCCGCCAGCCCCAGTCCCAGCCCCATGCCTCCATTGCGGGCCATCAGGCCACGGCTGCGAATCACCACCACCACCAGACGGTAGTCCGGGTTGTGCAGAATATGCTGGTCGCGGTCTTCCAGCAGTTCGGACAGCATGTCCATGCAGCGCCGGCTCACTTCCTTGCTGGTGATGCCCTTGGGGAAACGCTGCCGGGTATAAAGATCGGCCAGGTGGGCCAGCCCGTCACGGGGGTCCTGCCCGCGGGTGACGGCGGCAAAACGCCAGCTACCGATGGACGCACCGATCAGGGTGCGAGGGCGGCGAAAGCGCGGCAGAAAATCCCCGAACACGGCCTGATCCAGACCGTTGATACCCAACGCCTTGGGCCCACCGGCCGCCCCAGGGACGATATCCACATCCTCGGGGCGCAGGCCGTGTTCACGCAAATGGGCTATGGCATCACTGCCCGCGCGCAACGTCAGCGCCGGTCCAGCGGTATGAATGGCAACCACCCTGTCTCTCCGCTTCTTGGCAAGGCCAAGCATGGTAACGGCAAATACCGGGTTTCCGAAATTGCATTCCGCTATTGGCTTATAAACACCGGTCTAGCGTTCCTGTCGGAGAAACTCCCCCAGGGCCCGGGTGAAGGCCAGCGGCTGGCTCATCAACGGCACATGCCCCGCTTTGGGCAATACCACATGGCGGGCACCGATCAGGCGGGCGAAATCCGCCTGCCCTTCGGCAGGATACAGTGGCGAGCGGGCACCGGTAATGACCGTGGCCGGCACCGGAAAGTTGGCAGCGGAGGATCGGTAATCCCGGGTGCCGTTCAGATAGGCCTGCAGATAGGCGCGGATGTCCGCCAGTTCCGCCACCGGCAGAATCCGGGCCCACAGGCCGGACCAGCGCGCGGTGGCATTAAAGGCCGAATGCAGACCCGGCCGCCCCGCGACCTGACTCAGGATATGGGTCAACCGCGCCAGGATGGCCTCACGCAGTCCGGAAGCCAGGCCGGCGATAGGCCCCTCGTCCGGTGCCCCGTCCAGCAGAGCCAGCAGTTCGCGGAGCTGGTCAAAGAAATGCGGCTGGCGATCCCCGAACAAACCGTGGGGCCAGTCCGGCTGATTGGCAATACAGGGAGACTGATCGATATGCAGATAGCGCCGCACCGGCGAGAAGTCACCATGGGCCTGCCAGTGCAGGCTGGTGGTCGCCCCCAGGGAATAGCCCGCCAACAGAAAGTCCTGCAACCCGAAATGAGCCACCAGATCTTCCATGTCCTGCATGTGGTTGTGAAACACATCGGGCTGGTTGAAACGGGCACCGGAAGAGCCGCCGGCGGTGCGCAGGTCCGGCAGGTAAAACTGGAAGCGGCGCAGAAACGGCACCACGAAGGGCAACCAGTCCCGTCCCTGCATACCCAGCCCGTGCAACATCAGCACTGGCTGGCCACGCCCCAGAATTCGAACATGCAGCGATTCACCGTCCCTGGCAGGAAAAAACGGCATCCGGCTCCCCCTTGTTCTTCTTTACCCGTTAGCAGGTTTTGTTATTCGCCGTACAGACACAAATAGGCCGTCTCTACTTCCACCTTTACCTGAAAACGGCTGTCAGCGGGGACCTCAAAGGTGTCACCGGCAGCAAAGGTCCGCCAGTCGGCAGCGTCGGGCAGTTTGACGGTGAGAGCACCACTGACCACGGTCATGGTTTCGTGCTGGCTGGTACCGAACTCATAGTCGCCCGGTGCCATCACGCCTACCGTGGCGGGTTTGGTGTCGGTCTGAAAGGCGATGGATGCCACCTTGGCATCGAAATACTCGTTGACCTTGAACATGCAAGGGCCTCCGCTGAATGATTATTGGAGGCGCGAGTATGCCAAAAGCACGGTCCCGCCGCCGCTTATTTCCATTCGGTAGCGATGGGAGTGCCCTGGCGCACGGTGTTGGTCACCGGCGTCTTGCCGGCGATCTCCAGCAATCGCTGGCGCTGTTCGTCGCTCAGTTCACCAGAACATTCAAGAGTGCGGTCGATATATTCGTTGCCCTCATCGTCCCGGTAAAAGTGCAGCCCCACATGGATTTCCCCCAAATCCCAGCCCTTGCGCTCGGCATACATGCGCAGGGTAATGGAGGTGCAGGCCCCCAGACCAGACAGCAACAGTTCGTAGGGGTTGGGGCCGCTGTCGTCACCGCCCAGGTTTTCTCCTTCGTCAGCCCGCAGCGAGTGGTCACGGGCATCAATCTGCTGGGCATACTTGTGCGTGCTGCGCACGGTTACGCGGGCCATGCCGGTCTCCTTTCCATTGTCATCAAAGCCTCCCATACTCGGAAGAACCCCCTTGAACTATGCCACGGAGACGGTCATGAGCAATACCAGCAACAGTGGTGAAATGGTGGAATGCCCCAACCTGGCCGGTGACCCGGTGCTCAAACCGGTCACCTCACGCAAGAGCATCCTCGGCAGTGGCCTGCCCATCATTCGACACCTGCCCAGCCGCGACCAGCGACTGATCGGCCCCTGGTGCTTTCTTGATCACATTGGCCCCACCCGCCTGGCCGAGGACAACGGCGTGGACGTGGGGACACACCCGCATATCGGCCTGCAAACGGTGACCTGGCTGTTCGAAGGCGCCCTGCTGCACAAGGACAGCCTGGGCTATGAGCAGGAAATCCGGCCTGGCCAGCTCAACCTGATGACCGCCGGCCACGGTATCTGCCATTCCGAAGAAAGTCCCGACGGTTTCAGCGGGCCCATGCACGGCCTGCAGTTTTGGATCGCCCTGCCCGCCGAACACGAGGACACCGAACCGGCCTTTGCTCACCACACCAACCTGCCGCGCTGGAACCAGGATGGCGCCGATATCACTCTGGTGGTAGGCGAGCTGGCCGGCTACCGCTCCCCGGCCCGGGTGTTCTCGCCGCTGACGGGTGCCGACATCCTTGCCGAACAGGCCTGCACACTGACCCTGCCGGTGCCGGCCACTTTCGAGCTGGGGCTATGTATCAATGAAGGCAGCGCCAACGTGGATGGCGAAACGCTGGAAGCCGGCGAGCTCTATTACCTGGGTTGCGGGCGGCACAACCTGACCCTGGAACTCGATGCCCAGAGTCGGGTGATGCTGCTCGGCGGTGAGCCGCTGGGGCAACCGGTCTTGCTGTGGTGGAATTTCGTTGGTCGCGATCAGGCACGGTTGGAAGACGCCGTAGCGGACTGGGAACAATGGCCCAATGAACGCTTCGGGGATGTGAGCGCCTACCAGGGCAAACCGCTCAAGGCCCCCGCCCTGGATGCAAAGGTGAAGCTTAAATAAGGCAGACAACGACGTACTGACTTGAAGATAACGTTGGAGCTTTGCTTGCAAAGCGAATGGGGGATTCCCCGGTGTCCAAGAGATTCGCTTTGCAAGCAAAGCTCCAACGGATGATAAGGTAATGAGGCGCTGATTAGATCAACGCCTTTCGCATCAGGAACCTTCCACCTGCTGGCAGAACATGGCCATATCCGGATCGGCAAACCCTTTGTGGGTAATGATGGCATCGTAGACTTTGCCGGCCTGGACCGGACAAGAAACCGTCGCCATCAGACTATCGTCAGCAGCATCCCTGACCTCAACCTCGATCCGGCTGCTGCTATTGGGCACATCCGCGTAATAGTCCGTCACCTTGCCGTATTCCAGGTCATCCGCACTCGCAATAGAAAAAACAGTGCCGACTTCCTGTGACATGGCGTGAATAAAACGCACCGCCACCTCGGAGCTCGGGATCACCGGCACCTGTTGCCGGAAAGATTTCAGCTCCACACTTCCGCCAACCACATCGCCCATTAATACCAGCGTAAAGTTACCGCCTGCATTCAGAGCCAGGCTCTCATCGTGGAAATCACTGCCGTTTCTGCGCACTGAAAATGCCACGGTTTCCGTGCCCGCATCCAATTTCAGATTCATGCCGTCTTGCTCATCGGTGGAATAACCGACATCCTCAAACAATGGTTCACTGGACTTATCGGTGACCACATCCACGCGAATACTAGATGCCTCAGGGTCAGTAAAATCTGTCAGCTGGTTATGGAAATACAGGCTGGCTGGAGGGCGCAGCAGATCTTCCACTTCGTCGTCATCCCCACCACAACCAGACAGCAGTACCACGCCAACCAGAGCCAGCAATCCGGACTTGTACATCAGAAGCCTCCCGAAATATTGAATCGCGCAATCAATAACACAGCACCCCATGGTTTTTGGGTATTGGTTGGCAGTTCATAACAGGTGACCTGACAAAAGTTCCAGCCGCTCAACTGAACGGCTGGCAATACAGGGAAATCTGGTCGTCGTCGCTGTCGTATCGGGTATAGGCGATGATGGCGTCATAGCTGTTGCCGCTGCTGACATTGCAACTGACCTGGTCGATAAGCACGCCCTGGGTTTCGTTGTTGATGTTCACATTCAGGGACCCACTGACATTGAGCGACACGTAGCTGCTGCCATCGCCGTATTCCAGACCATTGACGATGGCCTGACCGGTGCCGCCACTCTGGCTCACACTCAGTTCATCACCGGACAGCCGTGACAGGGTGTTGATGAAGCGCACCCGGATCTGGCCGGTCCCCACATCCATGTCCTGGTGGCGAAAGGTCTTCAACTGGCGATTGTCCAGGGTGGTGTCGCCCATCAACACCACGGTATAACGGTCACCGGCCGTGAGCGTGCGGTTGACCGGGCCATTGATCAGGGTGCTGCCGGAATTACTGCCACGCACGTCAAAAGCAACGGACTGGCTGTCATCGTCCAGTTCCACCGAGCTGTTACTGACATTACCGCGCTCGGTGTAGGCGCGATCACTTTCCAGCGGGCTGTTCTGATCGTCCACGAACAGGTCCACCGTCACATCATCCTGGCTGCCGCCGGATACCTGAGTGAGCTGGTTATGGAAATACAGCCGGGCGTTATCGGTAAAAATGTCTTCGTCTTCATCACAGCCGAAGGCCGACAGGCCGGCAATGGAGGCCGCCAGTACCAGTCTTGCTAACACCATGGGTCAATCACTCCCGGCGGCCTGGTCGGTCTGCTCATTCAGCAGCGCCGGGGCAGGCTCGCCCTCGTTGAATTCACGGATAAAGATACCCCAGAATGCCACGAACAGGGCCGCCAGCAGCGGCCCCACGGCGAAACCGGTAATCCCGAACATGGCCAGCCCCCCCAGAGTGGAGAACAGCACCACATAATCCGGCAGCTTGGTATCGCGGCCCACCAGAATCGGGCGCAGGATATTGTCCACCAGGCCGATGACAAAGATGCCATACAGCAGCAGGATGGTCGCCTCAATCATGTCACCCACGGCATACAGATACAGCGATACCGGCAGCCAGATCAGGCCGGCACCCACCGCCGGAATCAGCGACAGCACCGCCATCACCACCCCCCAAAGCATCGCCCCGGGGATACCCAGCCACCAGAAGATCAGCCCGCCCAGCGCCCCTTGGGTAATGGCCACCAGCAGGTTGCCCTTGATGGTGGCGCGGGTGACTTCGGCAAACTTGGCGAACAGCAGTTTCTCGCGCTCGTCCCCCAGCGGCAGGGCACGGATCAACATGGCGACCATGGCATCACCATCGCGGATCAGGAAGAACGCCAGGTAGAGCATCAGCCCCAGGTTGAGGAAGAACTGGAAGGTATTCTGCCCCACCGCCAGGGCCCGCTTGGCCAGGAACTGGCCGGCGCCGGTGAAGGCCTGCACCGCCTGCTGCTTAATCCGTTCCAGGTCGATATCGAACCGTTCCGCCAGCGACTGCAGGCCGGGGAAAGCCTGTTTGATCTTGTCCACGTAGGTGGCCAGATCCACTTCCCCACTCTGCACTTTCTGGAACAGCGCCACTCCCTCGGTAACGAAAGAGGTCGCCACGAACAACACCGGAATGATCACCAGCACCACGCACAGGGTCAGGGTGATCAGGGCTACCAGGTTGCGCCGGTTGGGCCAGTGTGAAAGCAGCCACTTCTGGAAGGGATAGAAGATGACCCCAATGGCACAGGCCCAGAACACCGGCGCCCAGAATGGCTGCATCAGCAGACCGAATACCAGGCTAACGCCGATCAGGGCCAACAGGAAGGCCCGTCTTTCCAGTACTTCGGATGCCCCGGTTTGTTTCATTTCCATCCCTTGTTGGAGAATTGTGGTCAGGCAGCCGCCACCAATACGCTGCTGCCCAGGTAGGCCATATAGGCCAGATACACAACCAGCAGGCCGATACCGTTGGAGCGGTTAATCTGTCCCTTGCGCCCCCACAGACCATAGCCCATGACAAACAGGGCCAGGGTCAGTGCCATCATCAACGTCCAATCCCGCTGCAGCACCAGGGACTCCACCGCCATGGGCTGGATGGCGCCGGCAATCCCCACTACCGCCAGGGTATTGAACAGGTTCGAGCCTATCACGTTGCCCAGGGCAATATCGTGTTCGTTCTTGCGCACCGCGGCAATGCTGGACGCCAACTCGGGCAGCGAGGTACCGATGGCCACGATGGTAAGACCAATGACCAGATCACTGACCCCCAGTTCCTGGGCGATGAAGACCGCCCCCCAGACCAGCGCCCGGGAGCTGGCCACCAACAGAATCAGCCCGACCACCAGCCAGAACAGGGCCGTCTTGAGCGGCAACGGATGCTCGGCAAGATCGGTTTCCACCTCCCCGGCCAGCACACCGCCCTTGCCGGTCATGGCGGCGTAGACGGACCAGCCCATCAGGGCAGCCAGCAGGCCAAGAAGAATCCAGCTGTCCAGCCGCGAGATATGTCCATCGATCAACTGGTAGCCCGCCAGCAGGGTCACCAGGGTAAGGACCGGCAGTTCCTTCCTGAGGATGGCGGAATTCACCGCGATGGGGCTCATCACTGCCACCACCCCGAGAATCAGGGCGATGTTGGAAATATTGGAGCCATAGGCATTGCCCAGGGCCAGCGACGGATTACCGTCCAGCGCCGCCAACGCGGAAACCACCATTTCCGGCGCCGAGGTCCCGAACCCCACGATCAGCATACCGATCAGCAACGGCGGCATACCGGCATGGGCGGCCGTGCCAGCCGCCCCTTCAATAAATTTGTCAGCACTCCATACCAGCAAAACCAGACCACCAATAACGGCGGCAAAAGCCAGCAACATGGGGACTCCTTGAAATCATGAATGGTGTCGGGCGGAGCACATTGTGGCAGAGAGCGGGATGGCTGGCACCTGTCGTTGAACGACGACCGTGAACAACCACGATTACCTTATCTCTCGCCCCGCAGGCGCCATGCGAGAGAGCCAATTGACCGGAGGAGAAACACAGGGTGGATGAGCCGACGGCGCCATCCACCAGCCTTCCCTGGCGAATTGCCACCTCGCCTAAAACGAAAGGTGGATTACGCCTTTCGGCGAATCCACCCTACCCTGGATCGACCGGTTGCCCGCCCCCAAACCCTCTGCAGGAGCCATGCTTGCATGGCGAATGGGGTTGGGGGTGGCACCGGGCCGGGATTGTCTGGATAGACCTGTCGAGTCCTGACAGGCCTGATCGCCCTTCGGGCGATTTCCGCGCAAGCGCGGTTCGCGGTCGAACGACCGCTCCCACAGCCACGTTGTAGAAAGCACCGGGGTTGGGGAACTTTTCAGACCTTCCCCATCGCAAATCATCCCTATACGTGCTCATCCCGCCCCGGCTTGATGCCGTAGGCCAGGGTGTACAACACCGGTATCACGATCAGCGTGAGCACGGTGGCAAAGCCCAGGCCGAACATGATCACCACGGCCATGGATTCGAAGAAGGCATCGAACAATAGCGGCACCATGCCCAGGATGGTGGTGATGGCGGCCATGCAGACCGGGCGCACCCGTGAGATGGAGGCGGACACCACCGCCTCGAAGGGGGGCAGGGTTTCCATTTCCAGCTTAATCTGCTCCACCAGCACGATGCCGTTCTTCACCAGCATGCCGGACAGGCTGAGGAAGCCCAGCAGCGCCATGAACCCGAACGGCGCATTGAGCAACAACAGCCCCAGGGTCACACCGATGATGGCCAGCGGGACCGTGGCCCAGATCACCAGTGGCTGGCGCAGGGAGTCGAACAGCAACATGGTGATAATGAACATGAACAGGTAACCCATGGGCAGGCTGCCGAACACCGCGGCCTGGGCATCCTTCGACGCTTCGTATTCCCCACCCCAGCTCAACGAGTATCCCGGCGGCAACTCCAGCGCCTGGATGGCGGGACGAATCCGGCGCAGCACCTGGTCGGCGGTTTCATCGCCCAATACATCCGGCTCCGCCTGCACGGTGAGGGTGCGCTTGCGGTCGCGACGCATGATCAGGGCGTTTTCCCATTCGGTGGTGAACTCGGACACCACCTGGGTAATGGGAATGTAGGTGGCATACACCGGCGACCAGACCTGCACATCGTTCAGGTTGTTGGCACTGAGCCGTTCATCATCCGGTGGCCGCGCCACAATGGGCAGCAGCTTGCTGCCATCACGATAGAGCCCCACGGTGCGGCCGCTGAAATTGAGCGCCAGGGTATTGTCCAGGTCTTCCCGGCTGATGCCGGCACGGCGGGCCTGGGCTTCCTGGAACTGGGGGCGGATCATCTTTTCCTTCTGGCGCCAGTCATGGCGAATGCTTTCCAGCCCGCCGTCCTCATGCATGATGGCCTGGGCCTTGAGCCCCAGCTCCCGCAACACCTTCGGATCCGGCCCGCTGAAACGGGCTTCGATGGAAGCCGGCGGGCTGGGGCCGATCATCAGGCGTTTCACCTTGGCAAAGGCCTGCAGGTGCTCCTCGCGAATCAGTTCGCGGGTGGCCGCCAGTGCGCCATTGATCTGGTCCCGCTCGGCCACCTGGACAATCAACTGGGCGTAACTGGGGTAACTCTTTTCCGGGTTGTAGGGCAGCATGAAACGCTCCGCCCCGCGACCAATGCTGCTGGTCACCTGGGTCACCCCCTCCATGTCCAGCAGGGACTCTTCCAGTCGCGAGACAGCCTCTTTAGTGGCGCGGATATCGCTACCCTGGGGCAGCCAGTAGTCCACCAGATACATGGGCGTGTTGGATGGCGGGAAGAAGGCCTGCTTCACGAAACCGAACCCCACCACCGCCAGCACCAGCAGCAAGCCCATGCCCGACAGGGTCAGCACCCGGTGGTGGATGGCACGGTCCAGCAGGCGCCGGTAAACCTGGAACACCCGCCCCCTGTAGGGATCCTCGGCCTTGCCATCACTGCCCCCCACATCCTTGCCGGAAAAGAACAGATCGGCAAAGAACGGCACCAGGGTGATCGCGGTAATCCAGCTGATCATCAGGGATATGAGCAGCACCCAGAACAGGGTATTGGTGTATTCGCCGGTGGCATCCTCGGACAGGCCGATGGGCGCAAAGGCCATGATGGCAATCACCGTGGCGCCCAGCAGCGGCCAGATGGTCTGGCGGACAATCTCCGCCGCCGCCTGTGCCTTGTTCAGCCCGCGCTTCATGCCCACCAGGATGCCTTCGGTAACCACGATGGCATTATCCACCAGCATTCCCAGGGCAATGATCAACGCCCCCAGGGAAATCCGTTGCAGGTCGATGGCCATAACCTTCATGACAATGAAGGTGCCCAGAATGGTGAGCAGCAGAACACCGCCCATCAGCACCCCGGAACGCAGCCCCATGAACACCAGCAGCACGGCGATGACAATCAGCACCGCTTCCACCAGATTGAGCATGAAGGCGCTTACCGAAGTGTCCACTTCCTCCGGCTGGTTGTAGATGGTGCCCAGCTCCATGCCCACGGGACGCTGGTATTCCAGCTCCGCCAGGCGTTGCTGCACCCGCTCGCCCACATCCACCACATTGACGCCGGAGGCGAAGGAGATCCCCAGCGTCAGGGCCGGGCCACCGTTAAAGCGGTACAGGTGATCGGGCACTTCCGCGTAACCGCGCTTGATGGTGGCCACATCCCGCAGGTAGACCAGTTCATCCGCCCCGGCATCGGAGATCAGCAGGTTGCCCATGGCCTGGACGGTGGGGAATTCCCCGGTGGGATAGATGCGGATGTATTCATCGCCGACGCGCACCTTGCCCGCCGGGTTGACGGTATTCTGGGTCTGCAACAGGGCAAAGATCCGCTCCGGGCTGATGCCCAGCGACGCCAGCCGGGTGCGGGAGATTTCCACGAACACCTGTTCCTGACGCTGGCCTCCGGCCACCACCTTGCCGACCCCGTCCACCAGCACCAGCTCGCGGGTCAGGTAATCGGCATAATCCTGCATGTCCTGATAACTGTAGCCGTCACCGGTAATCGCCAGCAGGATGCCGTACACGTCACCGAAATCGTCATAGACCTGGATGGTGCCGGCACCGGGGGGCAACTGTGGTTGCAGGTCGGTCAGCTTGTGGCGCAACTCATCCCAGATCTGCTTGAGCTGCCGGGCCCGGTAAGTGGGCTTCATTTCCACCTGTACCTGGGACAGGCCATTGCTGGAAATGGACGTCACATAATCCACGTAAGGCAGGCTCTGGATCGCCTCTTCCACCGGCAGCGTGACTTCCTCTTCCACCTGGCGTGGGGACGCCCCCGGGTAACTGGTGATCACCATGGCGGTCTTGATGGTGAACTCCGGATCTTCGAGCTGGCCCAGCCGGGTAAAACTGACCGCCCCCCCCACCAGCAAGATCAGGGTGAACAGCCAGCTCACCACCTTGTGGCGGATGCTGTACTCGGCGATGTTCATTTACAGCCCCCGCTCTTTCACCAGTTCGCGAACGCTCTGACCTTCACGCAGATGATGCACACCGGCACTCACCACCCGATCGCCGGTTTCCAGGCCACGGGTAATTTCCACCCCATCGCCCACCACCTTGCCCAGGGTCACCGGCACGGCAGTGACAGTGCCGTCTTCACGGTAGCGCCACACGAAGGCCCCTTCTTCGCCATCCTTGTTGAACACGGCTTCCACCGGCACCTGCGGGCTGGCAGTGAATTCGCGCATGATACGACGCAGGTCGATGGCCACATCCACGCTCATGCCGGGCAGTACCATGATGCCTTCCGGGTTGGGCATGGTCAGGGTGATGATGTAGGTCTGGGTCTGGGCGTTGGCACTGGCTTCGTGTTCCTTGTAGCTGGCCTTGAACACCTGTTCCGGCGCCCCTTCGAAACGAATATCCGGCTGATAGTCTTCGCCATCTTTACGCAGGTTGGTGAAGAAGCGTTCCGACACCGAGAATTCGATATCGATATTTTTGTCCCCCTGCAAATAGAGGATCGGCTCCTTGGCCTGCACGAACTGGTAGTTCTCCACATAGGTACGGGCCACGGTGCCATCGTAGGGGGCTTTCAGGCGGGTGTAGTCCACATTGTCCCGGGCCAGCCGCAGCGCCGCCCGTGCCTGGCGCAGGCGGGCCTCGATCTCGTCGAACTGGGATTCGGAAATCACCCCGCGCTCACGCAGGCTGATACTGCGCTGGTACTGGCTTTCCGCCAGGTCGTACTGGGCCTGGCGGTCCGCCAGCTGGTTACGGAAATCCGCCGGGTCCAGCGCCGCCAGCAGTTGCCCTCGCTTGACCTGTTCCCCGGCCCGCACCGGCAGCTTTTCCAGCAAACCGGATACCCGGAATGCCAGCTCGGACCCTTCCGTGGCCACCACCTTGCCCGGGTAGTGGCGCAACTGCCCGTCCCCCACACTATCCACGGTATACAGTTTCACCGGCGGCGGCAGGGGCGCATCCTGTGGCGGCTCATCACCACAGGCAGCCAGCATCACCGTCAGGCCCAGCAGTGCCCAGAAACGAAACATGTTGCTCTCCCGGTTTGTTTTGGTACTTGTCAGTACCAATTATCACACAGGTTTATGCATGACGGTAAAACCCGTTTATCAGGCTAGCGAATTCTGGCCCCTGATGACTGTGGTGTCTTTGTTGGCGCCAGACAGGGCCGGGGCACGGATGGAGATGGCGGATCAAGCCCGGCATGACGACGTATCGACTTGTCTTGAACGTGTCTTCCCACTAATCCGCGATGAACCAAAAAAAATGGCCGACAGGTGTCGGCCAAAGGGGGAAGAGGGTTGGGCCGTGCCCCCATGCTTCCAGCACCAGGCACGGCCGCGACGGTGAGCGCTTCACGCGTCGTTCGGGTTGCCGCCACCCTTTCTGCTCACCGGGGCCGGCTTCGTGAAAGGGTGGCTCGTTCAGCAACAAAACCATGATAGCCACCCACTATTTATCTAAAAATTGAATTGCTGCTATGGCAATAATCGCCAATCGCTATCACCCCAGATGGGCGGACAGCATCCAGGCTGCCTTCTCGTGAATTTCGATGCGGTCGCTGGCCACCGTGGCAGACCCCTCGTCTTCATGCTCGCCGGCCAGCTTGAGCACCTTGTTGGCGCGCTCGGCCACGGTGCGATGATCCTCGGCCAGCTCCCTGATCATGTCGCTGGCATCCGGGTCGCCCACGGCATCCTTGACGGTGGAGAGCTTGGCAAACTCGCTATAGCTCCCCGGCGCCTTCCAGCCCAGGGCACGAATCCGCTCGGCAATGGTATCCACTGCCGTGGCCAGTTCCGTGTATTGCTCCTCGAACAACAGGTGCAGGCTGTGGAACATGGGGCCGGTGACATTCCAATGATACTTGTGCGTCTTCAGGTAGAGCGTGTAGCTCTCGGCCAGCAATTTGCCCAGTTCCTCGGCAACGGCCTGATTGTGCTCGATCATCTGTCTCTCCTTTTACATGGATGTGTGCAGCCAGTGGCTGTACCTCTTGGAACCAGTCTGGGCTCACCAGTTCAATTCCTGAAACTGATCATCTCAATTAAATTCATAGAAAACCCAAAACGTGAACACTTGTCCGATTTGGCGCTTTACACTGCCTCCACCGGCTCGGCATCATTCAGATTCCCTTACCACCGCAGGAAGATGGAGTCGATGACCGCAACCCCCAACCCGGAACCGCCCTACTCGATCCTGGAAGAATGGTTGAATGGTCTGACTCACGGCATCGGTGCCGCTCTCAGCATCGCCGGTACCGTCGTCTTGGTGGTTGCCGCCAGCCTGCAAGGCGACCCCTGGAAGATCGTCGCCTTCAGCATCTTTGGCGCCAGCCTGATCCTGCTCTACAGCGCCAGTGCCCTTTATCACAGCCTGCGTAACCCCAGGCTGCGCGCCATCTTCAAAATGCTCGATCACTGCGCCATTTACGGCCTGATCGCCGGCACCTACACCCCCTTCCTGCTGGTCAACCTGCGCGGGCAGACCGGCTGGATCATGTTTGCCGTGATCTGGGCCCTGGCACTCACCGGCATTGCCCTGAAAGCCCTGTTCGGCCATCGCTTCAAGATGCTGCGCGTGGGCATCTACCTGGCCATGGGCTGGCTGATTCTGTTGGCTTCCGGCGAGCTCACCAGCAAGGTCAACGATGTGGGTTTCTGGCTGATCCTGGCCGGGGGCATCACCTACACCGTGGGCGTGATCTTTTACCTGGCCGACCGGCTGATCCCTTTCAACCATGCCATCTGGCACCTGTTCGTGATGGGCGGCAGCGTCTGTCATTTTTATGCCGTCTATTACGGCGTGCTGCCGTTCAACGGATCGGTAACCTGATCCCGCAAAAAAACCTTGCCCGCCAGCCAACGCTCTTTCATTATATATTTTACTTAATTATATATTGAAAGAGACGCCATGCTCCGCACGGACCCGAAAAACCTGCAAGCGAATGCCCTGGCGGCCAGCCAGCTACTCAAGGCCCTTTCCCACCCGGACCGGCTGATGCTGTTATGCCAGCTTAGCGAGGGAGAACACAGTGTCGGTGAGCTGGAAAACCACACCGGCCTCTATCAGCCCTCCCTCTCCCAGCAACTGGGTGTGCTGCGCCGCGAAGGGCTGGTTAGCAGCCGCCGGGAAGGCAAGCAGGTGTTCTACCAGGTCGCCGACCCGAAAGCCCTGGCGATTTTGCAAACCCTGTACGAGCAGTTCTGTGACCCCACAAGCCGGAGGTGACCAATGACCATCGACTGGCAAGCCTTTACGCCCTGGAGCGCCCTGAGCGGCGGAGCGCTGATCGGCCTGGCCGCGCTCTGGCTGTTGCATGCCAACGGCCGCATCGCCGGCATCAGCGGCATTGTCGGCGGAATGCTGCGCCCCGGCAGTGATCGCCCCTGGCGGCTGGCCTTTGTGTTCGGCATGGTGCTGTCACCACTGCTATGGACTCTACTGGTCGCCCCTCCCGTACTGGAGATTGATGCGCAACTGCCGCTGCTGATTGTCGCTGGCCTGATCGTCGGCATCAGCACCCGTTACGGCTCGGGTTGCACCAGTGGCCACGGCGTATGCGGAATTTCGCGGCTGTCACCCCGGTCGCTGGCCGCCACCGCCGCCTTCATGGCCAGCGGTTTCATCACCGTTTATCTCATCCGCCATGTACTGGGAGGTCTGTCATGAACCGGGCCATCGCAAGTGCCTTTCTCACTGGCCTGCTCTTCGGCCTGGGCCTGATACTGGCCGGCATGGCCAACCCGGCCAAGGTGCTGGCTTTTCTGGATCTGGCCGGTGACTGGGACCCTTCTCTGGCGCTGGTCATGGCTGGCGCAGTGGCCGTGGCTGCCGTGGGCTTCGCCCTGGCACGGGGACGCACCCGGCCCTGGTTTGGTGATGCCATGCAGATCCCCACCAACCGCAAGCTGGACCGTCGGCTGATACTGGGCTCTCTGGGGTTTGGTGTCGGCTGGGGCCTGGCAGGCTTCTGCCCGGGCCCGGCGCTGGTGGCGCTGGGCACCGGCAGCGTCAAGGC
>JAKSCQ010000199.1 GCA_022360555.1 Pseudomonadales bacterium | reverse complement strand
GTTCGTCTCCGCCGCGCACACCAAGTGCGATGAAAATGGCGATCTCACGGACGAGGCAACGAAGGAAATGATCGGCAAGCAACTGGAAGCGCTCAAGGCCTGGACGGAGCGGCTCGGCGCATGACCCTTGCAAGAGCGGGTGTGTAGGGTGCACTGAGCCTAAGGCGAACTGCACCTGTCACCTGCTCAATCTCCACCCTTTATCAAAATGTCTTGCCACAAGGATGTGAAAAGATGCCTTCTTATCGCCGTGTCTGGCAGTCGGGCGGCTGCTATTTCTTTACCGTCAACTTGCAACAGCGGGGCAATAATGACTTGCTGATTCGTTATGTCGATGCATTACGTGAATCGGTTCGCAAAGTGAAAGAAGACCACCCCTTCCAGATTCATGGCTGGGTTGTGCTACCGGATCATCTACATTGCATATTGCAACTGCCAGAGACAGATGATGATTTCATGACGCGATGGCGGTTAATAAAGTCCACATTCTCCTGCAAAATTCCTCGTCTGGAATATCGTAATCCATCACGAATAAGGCGCTCTGAAAGAGGGATTTGGCAACGTCGTTACTGGGAGCACTGCATTCGTGATGAGCAGGATTATCGGGCCCATATGGACTATGTGCATATTAACCCGGTGAAGCATGGCCTGGTTTCACGGGTGCAGGACTGGCCTTACTCCACTTTTCATCATTGGGTGCGGCGTGGGGTGTATGCCGAGGATTGGGCCGGGGGAGAGGAGGGGCGAGTGGGTGATGTGCCGGATTGACGGTATGGTTGATGGTGCAGTTCGCCTGAGGCTCAGTGCACCCTACTCGACCGGAAGTCCGCGGAGCAGCGCTTAGAGCTGGCTCTCGCGGCGGATCCACTTGTCCATTTTCGGGGGTGGCTGCTGGGCGAAATGGTCCAGCAGTGCCGCCGGGTCGCTGTGGATGCGCAGCAGGGCCCGGTGTTCCTCGCGCAGAAACCCTTCCTTTACCGCATGTTGCAGAAAACGATCCAGGTGATCGTAATAGCCGCTGATGTTGAGCAGGCCGCAGGGCTTGCTGTGAAATCCCAGTTGCGCCCAGGTGAGGATTTCGAACAGTTCCTCCAGTGTTCCCATGCCGCCGGGCAACGCGATAAAGCCGTCCGCCTGGTCGGCCATGGCGGCCTTGCGTTCATGCATGGAATCGACTATCTGCAATTCGGTGAGATGGTCGTTGCCGATTTCCTTGCGCATCAGGGCCTGGGGAATGATGCCGATCACCTCGCCTCCCCGATCCATCACCGCGTTGGCCAGGGCGCCCATGGTGCCGACACTGGCGCCGCCATAAACCAGCCCGAGATCACGAGCCACCAGCGCGTCTGCCAGGGTCTGTGTCGCTTGCAGATAGGCGGGGTCGTTGCCGGGGCTGGAGCCGCAATAGACGCAGATTCTTTTCATAGAGATTCCTGTTCTCTCGTGCTGTAGGACGTCGCTGGCGGCGCGATAGCCGTTTCGAGTGCCGGGTTTCGAGTTGCGAAAACCTTGGAACAATGCGGTTTTCAGATTTTGCTTTTCGAAACTCGAAACTCGCTACTGCATTTACCCCGCCACGGCCGTGGGCTTGCTCACCAGCCGGTCCGGCGGGAAGTGGCAGGTGAAGGTGCTGCCCTTGCCCAGCTCGCTGCTGATTTCCAGCTTGCCGTTATGACGAATCATCACGTGCTTGACGATGGCCAGGCCCAGGCCGGTGCCGCCGGTCTGGGTGACACGGCTGTTGTCCGGGCGATAGAAGCGTTCGGTGAGCCGGGGAATATGGGCGGGGTCGATGCCGACCCCGTCATCGGTCACCGACAGGTGGGCGCCCTTGTCATCCTGCCACCAGCGGATCTGGATATAACCGTTGTCCGGCGTGTATTTGACCGCATTGGTGATCAGGTTGCCAAAGGCGCTTTCCAGCTCGGCGGGGTTGGCGATCAGGCGGGCCTCTTCGGGGATCTCCAGCTCGATGCGATGCTTTTTCTCGGCGCCCAGGGCCAGTGCATTTTCCCGCATGCGATGCAGCATGCCATGAATGGCCACGGCCTGGCGGTCGTTGTCGGCGTCGGTGTTTTCCAGCCGCGACAGCAACAACAGATCGGTGACCAGCGCTTCCATACGGTTGGACTGGCTTTCCATCTGTGTCAGGGCCCGGCGCAGCCGGCCCTGTTCGTCTGGCACGGTGTCGAGCAGGGTTTCCAGATAGCCTTTCAGTACCGTCAGCGGGGTTTTCAGTTCGTGGCTCACATTGGCCACGAAATCCTTGCGCATCTCTTCCAGGTGATGCAGCCGGGTCACGTCCCGGGCCATCAGCAGTTGTTCACCAACGCCGAATTCGGTGACCCGGAATTGCAGGATGCGGTTGTCGTCCACTGGCGAGGGAATTTCCAGTGGTTCGCTGAAGTCGCCGTTGTACAGGTACTCGGTAAAGCCGGGGTGGCGAACCAGGTTGGTCAGTGGCTGGCCCAGATCCTGGCGGGCGTTGAAGCCCATGTAGTGTTCCGCCGCCCGGTTCCAGTATTCCAGGTAGCCGAACTGGTCGATGAGGATAACCACGTCTTCCAGGGCATTGACCGATTGTTGGGCCCGGTGAATGATGCCCTGCAGGTTTTCCTGGGCGCGGCGTTCCTTCTGGAAAAGGTGCTCAAGGCGGGTATAGAACTCGCCCCACAGCCCGATGCTGTCCGGCGGCTCGGTGTGATCATCGCGGACCAGCCAGCTATAGAGGGCGAAAAGCTGACGGGTACTCCAGAAGATATAGCCCACCAGCCCCACCAGTAGCGGCCAGATATGGCCCACGGCCAGGGCGGCCAGGGCTGCCAGCAGAATCAGGCCGGCAATGCGGTTTACTTCTTTGGCCAGGCTGGCTTTCATGGCGTTATCCGTCGCGCTGCGGTGCTGCCCAGTATAGTGATATGAACCGGGTTATGAAGCCTTGGCTGACTTTACCGAAAAACGGTAGCCGGTGCCGCGTACGGTCTGGATAAAGCGGTCGTAGCCAAACGGGGCCAGCGCCTTGCGCAGGCGGCGGATATGAACGTCGATGGTGCGGTCTTCCACGTACACATTGGCGCCCCACACCTGATCCAGTAGCTGGGTACGGGAGTAGGCCCGCTCCTGATGGCTCATGAAAAATTCCAGCAGGCGGTACTCGGTGGGCCCCATGTCCACTGGCTGGTCATCGGCGCTGATCCGGTGGCTGACCGGGTCCAGGCACAGGCCTTCCACCTCGATGGCCTTTTCCGCCGCCGCATTGGACGAGCGGCGCAGCACCGCCTTGATGCGGGAAATCAGCTCACGGGTGGAGAACGGCTTGGTGATGTAGTCGTCGGCGCCCACATCCAGCCCCTGGATCTTGTTGTCCTCTTCGCTCTTGGCGGTGAGCATGATGATCGGCACCTCGGTGGTGGCCTCATCGCGCTTGAGGCGGCGGGCCAGTTCGATACCGGTGACGGAGGGCAGCATCCAGTCCAGCAACACCAGGTCCGGGCGCTCATCCACAATGATTTCATGGCCGCGCTGGGCGTTCTCGGCCTCCAGCACATCAAAGTCCGCCAGCTCCAGGGCCACCGCCACCATCTCGCGAATGGCCGGCTCGTCGTCAACAATCAGAATACGGTTACGGGACATGGCTTTCCTTCCTTGCCTGTCGTGTTGTGTGGCCCATTAGATTGCTTTTTTATGACACGTGTATGACAAGTTGGTCGGAAATTGGGGGAAAAGCAAGGGTGGGGAGCTACAAGCTTCAAGCTGCAAGCTACAACGCGGATCTGATGGAGGCGCTATCCGATGACGTTGGAGGTCGCGCGTCGAGGTGAAAGAGCGCAAGGATAAAGCATGGCTTGAAACCGTCAGATTTGTTTAGCAATGAATCGCGGGCATGGCGTTTCAGAACATGGGAGCCAGCCCGCGTTGTAGCTTGCAGCTTGAAGCTTGTCACTCAGAAGTACTGAAAATACAGGCCGATAAAGACGCAGGCCCCGCTCCAGTGGTTGTTGAGGAAGGCATGAAAGCTGGGCCAGCGCTCCCGGTAGCGGATCAGGGCGTGCTGGAACACGAAGGTGGCGGTCATGCCGGCCAGGCCCAGGTACCAGGGCCAGGTGAAGTCCAGCCGCTGGCCCACCATGATCAGGCCCAGCAGGGTCAGGCCCTGGAGGATGGCGATCATCAGCCGGTCCGCATCGCCGAACAGGATGGCGGTGCTCTTGATGCCGATCTTCAGGTCGTCTTCCCGGTCACACATGGCGTATTCGGTATCGTAGGCCACCGTCCACACCAGGTTGGTCACATACAGCAGCCAGGCGATTTCCGGCACGGCACCGGTTTCCGCCGCGAAGGCCATGGGAATCGCCCAACTGAAGGCGGCGCCCAGGAAAAGCTGCGGCATAAAGGTGAAACGCTTGGTAAAGGGGTACAGCACCGCCAGGCCCAGGCCGCCGAAGGACAGCCAGAAGGTCAGTTCGTTGAGAAACAGCACCAGCACGAAGGCCAGCAGCCCCAGCCCGCAGAACAGGGCCAGCGCCTGTTTGGCGCTGATCGCCCCGGTGGCCAGTGGCCGGCCCTGGGTGCGCTCCACATCGCCATCGAAATCCCGGTCGGCAAAGTCGTTAATCACACAGCCGGCGGCACGCATGATCACCACCCCGAGAAAGAAGATCACGATGGTCTTCAGGCTGGGCGTCCCCGCCCCGGCAATCCACACCGCCCACAGGGTGGGCCACAGCAACAGCAGGGTACCGATGGGGCGGTCCAGCCGCATCAGTTGAATATAGGGCCAGAGAGCGGGATAGCGCTGTTCAACAAAGGCAAACATGGGACATCCGGTTGTCAGGGGCGAGGTTGAGTTTCAAGCTACAAGCTACAAGTTTCAAGGCGCGAATCAGGCGTGTAGCCAACCGAAATCGCCGGAGTCTCGCCGCCGCCTTTCGTACTCCAAAAATGGAATCGCGGCGATAACCTTGTCGTTTAACCAAGGCTCTTGTCCGCGCCTTGTAGCTTGCAGCTTGAAGCTTGCACCTTCTCCCACAACGCCGGCAGAAAATATTCCGCTACCAGCAAGGGCGCGCCGCGTTTGATGAAACGGGACTGGCGGCCCCAGCATACCGGCAGGTCAGGGGCCGGGGCGCCCAGCCGGGCCCAGACCTGATCGCGCTGGCACACCGGGCGCTTGTACAGCTCCAGCCCCAGGGAGCGGCTGCCCATGTGCCCCAGGGAGCGGTTGGCGCCGTGCAGGCTGCTCAGCGGCAGCACGCTACGGGCGGCGACCACCGGGGTATCGTCCAGCAACAGGGTGACCTCGCGAATCAGGGCGGCACGGCGTGGCGACAGGCCCAGCAGGCGCTGCTCGTCGAACCGGGGTCGGGCAATGGCGTGGTAGCCGGGCTGGACACGAAAATGGCCGTGGCGCTTCAGGCGCAGGGTTAGGGAATCCGGGTCGGCCATCCAGTTGCGAATCACCGGGGGCAGCACCAGCTGTTCCAGTGGTCGCCAAAGATTGTCAGCATGCAGGGCGGCGGGCAGCATAGGTCTCTCTGGGATAAAGGCGGCAGGGACTATGGCCCAAGAGTTGCTTGAGGGCAAGGGAGCCCGAGGCCGGCAACCAGGAGGTAACAAAGGATGCAATGGCCGTGTCTGGTACGTGGTCGGCCGCCGCTCGACGACAGCGATCTGCCCGATCCGGCCATCCGCGATGACTGGATGTGCGAGGACTGTGGGCGAGCCATTCGTCGGTGCACTGGCCATATGGCTCAGGGGGTCACGATGACATCGGCCAATGTGATTGATTTTTGGGCCCTGCACCGATAGGTTAACGCCCCCCGAGAAACACCCTGTATTAGGCAAGGTAAGCGAGTGCTTACCCCAACCCGAAGAGGTTCACGATGAAGAAGTGGGAATGTGTAGTGTGCGGTTTCATCTATGACGAAGCCGAAGGCTTGCCGGACGAGGGCATTGAACCGGGTACCGCCTGGGACGATGTGCCGGAAGACTGGGTCTGCCCGGACTGCGGTGTGGGCAAGGAAGACTTCGAAATGGTGGAAATCTGACCGCCACACCCGGCCACCCCTGCCCCTCCATACAACAGTAAAGGATCATCCATGCAGCCTATTGTCATCATCGGTTCCGGCCTGGCCGGCTTCAACACCGTCAAGGAATTCCGCAAGCTGGACAAGGAAACCCCCATCGTCATGCTCACCGCGGACGACGGTCGTAACTATTCCAAGCCCATGCTGTCTGCGGGGTTCACCAAGGAAAAGACCGCTGATGACCTGTGCATGGCCACCCCGGAAAAAGTGGCCGAGCAATTCAACGTGGATGTGCGCACCCATGTGCATGTGGCTGGCATCGACGCCGACAACAAGCGCGTGCTGCTGCCCGATGATCACCTGGACTACAGCAAGCTGGTACTGGCGCTGGGCGCCGACACCTGGACCCCGCCGCTGGAAGGCGACGCCGTGGGCGAGGTGTTCTCCGTCAACGACCTGATGGATTACGGCCGTTTCCGCGCGGCCCTGGAAGGCAAGCAGAAGGTCACCATCCTGGGTGGCGGCCTGATCGGCTGTGAATTCGCCAATGACCTGTCCAACGGCGGCTACCAGGTGGAGCTGGTGGAGCCCATGGGCCGCTGCCTGCCGTTGCTGCTGCCGGAAGCCGCCTCTGAAGCCGTGGGCCGTGGCCTGGCGGATCTGGGGGTCAAGTTCCACTTCGGCCCGCTGGCCAAGGCCGTGCATCACGGCGACGGTGACAAGCTGGTGACCGAACTGTCCGACGGCAGCCACCTCGAATCCGACGTGGTGCTGTCCGCCATCGGCCTGCGCCCGCGTATCGGCATGGCCAAGGAAGCCGGCCTGGACACCAACCGCGGCATCCTCACCGACAAGACCCTGCGTACCAGCAAGGAAGACATCTATGCCCTGGGCGACTGCGCCGAGGTGCAGGGCCATGTACTGCCTTATGTGCTGCCGCTGATGGCCTCCGCCCGTGCCCTGGCCAAGACCCTGGCCGGCGACACCACCGAAGTGAGCTATGGCGTCATGCCGGTGACCATCAAGACGCCCGCCTGCCCGGTGGTGGTCTGCCCGCCCGCCGATGCCGAAAACGGCGAATGGGAAGTGGAGCAGGACGGCAACACTGTTCAGGCCCTGTTTCGTGGCAAGGACGGCAGCCTGCAGGGCTACGCCCTCACCGGCGACGCGGTGAAGGAAAAGATGAAACTCAACAAGGAACTGCCGGCGATCATGCCCTAGTAGTGACAAGCTTCAAGTTGCAAGGCGCGGGATAGATTGGCGGTTTACCAGCAAGGCCTTCCCCCGCGATTCGGGCGCGGTAGATGAGGTTCGGTTTGTATGGCCTATCCCCGTGTTGCAGCTTGAGGCTTGAAGCTTATCCCTGAATAAGGACTTTCCATGAAATTTGCACTGGTATTGTTGCTCCTCGGCTGGCGGTTGCGCTGGCTGGCTCGGCGGAACGAAGGGTTTCGCAAGCAGCTGGAAAACCGCGATGTGGTCATGCAGTGGCGGACCTTCAACGGCAAGCCGGCGCGCTGGTTCCACTTCACCCCGGGCAAGGTGGTGGCCAAGGGCGGTTTGCATGGCAAGCCCACCGTCACTCTGAATTTCAAGGATGCGGGCTACGCCTTCGCCACCCTGAAGGAAGCCGGCAAGAACCAGATGGCATTCATGGAAGGCATGCAGGCCGGCGATATCAAGATCGAAGGCGACCCGGGCCAGCTCATGTGGTTCATGACCCTGATGAAATTCATCATGCCGGGGGGCAAGAAATAGCCTTCCCGGGTTCCGCCCCGGAGCGGTGATAAAGGTCGTCGCGGGTAACGAGTACCGGGTTACGAGTTTCGAGAAGCGAAAACCTTAGGCGATTTTCAGATTGTGGTTTTCGAAACTCGCTTCTCGCAACTCGAAACTGATGTCGTTCGAACCTCGAGAGGTTACTCTTGCGCAGGCGTCGTTCCTCCCCCTTCACGGAAAACAGACTTGGCCTTGCGGGACCGGGCGATTACTCTGTTCGGGTTCATCCTCCGCTTTGCATATTGAAGGAACTGTCATGCAACTGGCTCAACGTCTGACTCTCTTCGCCGCCATCCTGCTGCTGGGTGCCTGCGCCACCACCACCGAAACCCAGTCCACCTGGCAGACCCGCACCGGGGAAACCCGTCCGGTCTTCGAGCATGTGTTCGTGGTGGCCCTGTCTGATAATGCGGTGACTTCCGCCACCGTGGAGCAGGAAGTCGGCAAGAGCCTGGCCAAGCGCTCGGTGACGGCAACCCTGTCCAGCCGGAGCCTGGCGGGCGAAAGCCAGCAGGCTGATGACTATCGCAGCAAGGTGGAAGCCGCGGTCAAGGAAAGCGGGGCCGACAGTGTCATGGTGATCAGCCTGCTAAAGGTGGAGGAGCGTGACGAATACGTGCCGCCGACGGTGGATTACATGCCCATGCCGTCAGCCCCCATGTACCTGGGTTATGGCCCCTATGTGGGCTACAGCTACAGTGCCGTCTATGAGCCGGGTTATTACCACAATGCCACGGACTACTACCTGCAGACCCAGCTCTACAGCGTGGAAAGCAAGAAGCCGGTGTGGCAGGCCCAGTCCCGCACCATGAACCCCAACAACCTGAAGAATGGCGCCTCCGGTTTTGCCAAAAGCATGGTCGGCAAACTGGACAAGGATGGTGCCTTGAAACGGTAATCCTGATGGGCCACGCTCAGTGGCCCGTCACTCCCCATCGTGTGAGCAAGCAGGAGGCTGCCATGACCACGATAACCCCCGCCGTGATTCCCTGCCTGATGTACCGTGATGCCCATGCGGCCATTCGCTGGCTGTGTGATGTGATCGGTTTTACCGAACAGGCCGTGTATGAAGACGACAGCGGCGGTATCGCCCACGCTCAGTTGGTGCTGGGCCGAGGCATGGTGATGCTCGGTTCGGTGAAGGAAAACGACTACGGCCAGCAGATTCGTCAGCCCGACGACGTGGGCGCGGAAACCCAGAGCCCCTACGTGGTGGTGGCGGATCCGGCAGCCGTCTTCGAACGGGCCAAAGCCAACGGCGCGGAAATCGTGGTGGATTACCGCGCGGAAGAATACGGCGGCGAACACTTCACCATGCGCGACCCGGAAGGGCATCTGTGGAACATCGGCAGCTACGACCCCTTCGCCTGATTACCCTGATGCTCCCCGCGATTCTGTAGCCGCCTCCTGCAATAAATCACCAGGACACGAGTACCGAGTTTCGAGTTTCGAAAAGCAAAATCTGAAAACCGCCTTGTTTTAAGGTTTTCGGTACTCGTAACTCGGTACTCGCAACTGTCCGCCACGAATCCGCTAAACAGGGCGTCGTGGCCCGCAAGGCGACCGCCCGGCAAGGCTCAGGCGGACTGTAAACGCCGCCACAATACCCATCCCATGAAGAACCCGCGCCCGGCCATGAAGCCGTTCATGGTCAGCCACAGGCCGTGGTTGTCCCAGCCCCGGGTCAGCGCCCACAGCACGAAGAACACCCCCACGGCGACCAGCATGGTGTTGCGCATGGCCGCGCCCCAGGTGGCGCCCACGAAGATGCCGTCCAGCCAGAAGCCGGCACTGGCGGTGAGCGGCAGCAACAGCATCCAGGGCAGGTAGGTGGTGGCGGTATCACGAATCGCCGGCAGATCGGTGAGCAGGTGAATCAGTGGTCCGCCGCCCAGGGTGAAGGCCAGCAGGCCGAGTACGGCGCAACCCACGGTCCACTGGCCCGTGGCGCGGATGGCGGCCACCAGCGCTTGCGGATCCTGCTTGCCCCGGGCCTCGCCCACCAGTGCCTCGGCGGCGTTGGCGAAGCCATCCAGCAGGTTGCTGAGCAATAACAGAAAGGTAATCAGCACCGCGTTGGCGGCCAGCACCGCATCCCCCAGTCGCGCCCCCTGGGCAGTGAAAAAGAAGAAAGTGCTGAGCAGCGCCAGGCTGCGGATAAAGATGTCCCGGTTCACCGCCAGCAGCGCCAGGATGGCCGGCAGCCGCCACAGCTTTTCTTCCCGGCGGGGTGGCCGGAAGGCGGTGCGCAGCCAGAACAACCCGCCGGCCAGCCCCACATATTCCGCGCAGGCACTGGCGATGGCCACGCCGCGCACGTCCAGATGCCAGACCTGCACCAGCAACACATCCAGCAGGGCATTGGTGCTGTGCATCAGCACCGTCATCTTCAACGGCACCCGGGTGTTGTGGGTGCCGATGGCAAAGCCGATCAGGGCAAAATTGGCCAGTGCCGCCGGGGCGCCGAGAATGCGGATGTTGATATAGTCCCGGGCCAGCCCCTGAACATCGTCACTGCCACCCAGTAACCACAGTCCGGTTTCGCGCAGCAGCGGTGACAGCAGAATCAGCGTCACCCCCAGCCCGGTGGACAGCAACAGGCCGCGCAGCAACACCACCCGGGTATCGCGCTCGCCGCCCTGCGCCTGGGAGGCAAAGCCGGTGGTGCCCATGCGCAGGAAGTTGAACGAGAAATACAGGAACATGAAGAAGTTGCCACCCAAGGCCACGGCGGCCAGGTAGCGGGGATGATCCAGATGCCCCACCACCGCGGTATCCACTAGCCCCAGCAACGGTGCCGTCAGGTTGGACAGCAACAACGGCCAGGCCAGCATCCAGATGCGGCGGTTAAGGGAATCAGTTTGCATGGCTGTCGATTGTGCTGTGGGAGCGGTCGTTCGACCGCGAATCGGCCATCCTGACGCCTTGGTGAGCATTCGCGGTCGAACGACCGCTCCCACGGAAGACGGCTATCATGCCGGTCGGCGCAGCAACGTCAGCACAAACAGTCCACTGGCCGCCACCACGATGGACGGGCCCACCGGGGTGTTGGCAAACCAGCTCATGGCCAGCCCGGCCAGAACCGCCAGGGTGCCGAACACGCTGGCCACCAGCGCCATCTGCTCCGGGGTATGGGTCAGGCGCCGGGCGCTGGCGGCGGGGATCACCAGCAACGAGGTGATCAGCAGCACCCCCACGGTGCGAATGGCCCCGGCAATCAGCAGCGCCAGTAGCAACATCAGCAGCAGCCGGCTGCGCTGGACCGCCACGCCTTCCACCTGGGCCAGCTCCTCGTTGACGGTGATACTGAGCAGGGCACGCCATTGCCACACCACCAGTACCAGGATGGCAACTGCGCCCAGCCACAGACCGATCACGTCCTGGCTGCCCACCGCCAGCAGATCGCCGAACAGGTAAGCGAACAGGTCCACCTGGATGCCGGTCTGCAGGCTGATGGCAATCACGCCCAGCGCCAGGGTGGTGTGGGCGACGATGCCCAGCAGGGTGTCGCTGGCCAACTGGCGCTGGCGTTGCAGGGCGGTCAGGGCCGCCGCCAGCCCCAGGCACACGGCCACCACCGCCAGATACAGGCTCACATCCAGCGCCAGGCCCAGGGCCGCACCCAGCAGGGCGCCGTGGGCCAGGGTGTCGCCGAAAAAGGCCATGCGCCGCCAGACCACAAAGGCCCCCATGGGACCGGCCACCAGGGCCACGGCCAGGCCGGCGAGCAAGGGAGGCAACAGCAGTTCAATCATGGTTGCAGGGGCCTTCGTGGTGGTGGTCCGGATGGCGGGTATCGCCGTGCAGATCATGGTCGTGGTCATGATCGTGGGTGTAGAGCGCCAGGTTGGGGGTGCCGGCAGAGGGGCCGAACAGCTCGTGATAGGCCGGGTCGCGGCTAACCGATTCCGGGCTGCCGGAACAGCACACATGGCGTTGCAGGCAGATCACCTCGTCGGTGGCGGCCATCACCAGATGCAGGTCATGGGAGATCAGCAGGATGGCACAGCCCATCTCGTCACGGACTTCCTTGAGCAACCCATAGAGGGCGTTCTGGCCGGCCACATCCACCCCCTGGGCCGGCTCGTCCAGCACCAGCAGGTCCGGCTTGCGCAGCAGCGCCCGGGCCAGCAGCACCCGCTGCATTTCCCCGCCGGACAACTGCTGCACGGCGCGGCGGCGTAGGTGGGCCACGCCGGCTCGCTCCAGCGCGGCGCGCCGGGCCGAGGTGGGCCCGGAGGCGGCCAGCCACAGGAAGCGGTCCACGGTCAGCGGCAGGCTGTCATCGAGCTTGATGTGCTGGGGCATGTAACCCACCCGCAAGCCCTTGCGGCGGTGCACGGCTCCCCTGTCCGCCGACACCAGCCCCAGCACCAGCCGTGCCAGGGTGCTTTTGCCGGCCCCGTTGGGGCCAATCAGGGTGGTGATGCGACCGGGGGCCAGGGTCAGGCTCACATCGGACAGCACGGCATTGCCACCCAGGGTGACCGATACCGATTGCACATTGACCAGCGGTTCCGACATAACAAAAGGCCCGAAGAATAAAGGCGCAATGATATACTGCCGGCCTTTCGCCTGCACGAAGCGGGCGAGCGACAAGCTTCAAGCTGCAAGCGGCAAGGCGCGCTACAGGTCGTGCCGGTTTAAACGGTTTTCTCCGCGTTTGCGACCTTGTTGCGGCGCGGCTGCAACGCTATTCGGATGGCTTCGGGCCACCCCGCGCCTTGTCGCTTGCTTCCCCCAACGTAATTCGAATTTGAGGCATTTCATGCGCCGTCTCTGGCTGACAATCCTGCTCTTCCTCTGCTCCCCCGTCTGGAGCCAGACCCTGGTGGCCAGTGTGGAGCCGCTGGCCAAGGTGCTGCGCAGCCTGTATGGCCCGGAGGTGGAAATCCTCACCCTGATGGAAGCCAATCAAAACCCGCATCAACTGGCGTTGTCGCCGCGTCAGGTGCTCAATGTGCAGCAGGCCGACCTGGTGGTGTGGCTGGGCGAAGCGGCGGAACCGCCGTTGACCTCCCTGCTGGCCCGGCGCGACAAGCCGTCGCTGGCGGTACTGGATCTGCCCGGGGTGCAGCGCCGTGAAACCGGCGGTCACCCGCATGCCCATGACGAAGCGGATCACCATGACGGGGCCGAACACGGCGCCCATGAGAATGCCTGGCTGGACCCGCACCTCTGGCTGTCGGTGGACAATATGCGGTTGCTGGCCGCCACCTTGGGGGAACGCTTCCCCGCTGGCATGCAAGCGCAGCAGCCGGCGGCCTGGCAGCAGGCCACGCAGGACTGGCTGGCGCGGCAGCAGGCCGCCTTCGCGCCATTCCGGGAGGCGCCCTGGCTGAGCTATCACCACCCGTGGGGTTACCTGACGGACAGTGTCGATCTGGCCGAGCCCCTGGTGGTCACCGAGCAACTGGATGCCGGGCCGGGCAGCCGACGCTTTGTGTCCCTGGCCGAAGCCATTCGCGAGCAGCAGGTGCGCTGTGCCATTCAGGAGCCGGAAGCCCGGGCCAACCTGCTCAAGCGCCTGTGCCCGGACTGCTATGTGCAGCCCCTGGACCCGCTGGGGCGGGATTACCCGGAACTGGACTACCTGCCTTGGCTGACCGGGCTGGCAGAGGGGTTGCGCCAGTGCCTCAAGGCGGCCAGCCAGTAACGGCTACAGGTCGCGGATCGGCATCAGCGTGGGTGGCGGTGGCGGCGGGGTATCGTCCTGGACCGGAGGGGGGCGGAGCGACTCGGCCTGGCGTTGGCGCAATTCCTGCTGCTCATTTTCCAGGTAACGGGTATCCGGGCTCACTGCATTCAGTCCCCTGGATTCGTCGCTGGTATCCAGCTCCACCGGCGATTGCAGATACAGCGATTCCATTTCCTGGCCGTTGAGGGGCTGTGCCGGGCTCTTTTCCCGGGTACGCGGGGTCTCATCGTCCGGCGGCGCGGCGTCGGGCAGTTGTTCGGCCGCCAGCGCCAGGGCCGGGGCAAAAAGCAGGGTTTTTAGTATTGTTTTCATGGCTCTGATCATAGCCTGACCCCGGCCATGGGGGAATCCGTTCACGGTTCGTGTGTCAAGGCGGGTCAATACACGGCCGGCCGGGCATATAGCCATTGAGGCGCGATTGGAAACCGGTATGCTGGATCGCTTGATATGAAGAGGGAAACCTACCCGGATGTCACAACAGGGCGCACAACCATTGGCACTGGCTTGCTGGGACCTGTCCTGGCTGCTGGACCGTGACATGCGTCACGGCGCCTTTGCCTCGCTGGAGCGCGTGCTGGATGAAACCCAGCAACGTGGCTTCAATGCCCTGCGTCTGGACCCCTGCCCCCACCTGATCGCCACCCCGGAAAACGGCATCCACATGGACCGCTGTGAGCTGATGCCCGCCGGGCGGCCGCCGGTGGAAGTTAAGATCCGTCATTCGCTGCAGCAGTTGTTGCAGTCCGCCCATGAGCGAGGCCTGAAGGTCTGGTTCAGCAGCCGTTTCATTAACGACAGCCGGGCCCGCCGTTCCTTCGTGCGCCGCCCGGAAGACTTTGTCGCGGTGTGGAGCGACACCCTGTCGCTGGTGCGTGACTGGGGCTATCTGGATGACGTGGCCGGGCTGGATTTCTGCTACCAGTTTCCCTCCCTGCCCTACGCCCATGGCGTGACCCGGCGGGTGTTCAACCGCTCCCCGGAGCGGCCCCTGCCGACGCGCTGGTCGGTCAGCGCCGCCGACCGCCTGGAAGCCTACCTGCTGGACATCCCCCGCGCCCTGCATGCCCTGTTTCCCTCCGTGCCGGTGGGGCTCAGTACCACCACGGCGCTCAGCGAGCAGTGGCGGCAGCTCGACACCAGCGAACTGGATTTTCTCGATTTCAGCCTGTGGCTGGACGAAGACCCCCGCTACCGGCTGGCCAGTGGTGAGGCCATGCCCACCCCCGGCCTGCTGGGGCGGTTGGCCGGCCCGATGAAGCAGTTGCTGCTGGACGCCGGCGGGCTGCACTGGCAGCGGCGGCTGGAGGACCAGTTACAGCGGCGCATGGCCTTTACCCGCCTGCGGCGCCTGCAACCGGTGATTAGCGAGGGTTTTGTGCGCCAGCCCCGCAGCCTGCGCAAGCTGCCCACCGGCTGGGCGGACCTGCATGAGATGATGGTGGTCAATGCCCTGACCCAGGGCGTGCAAACCCTGACGCCCTCATCGCTGGCCCGTCCGGGTTACCCCTGGCTGTGGCAGGAAGAAGAGTACCTGGCCCACCTGAATCACCTGATCCTGTCCGGCACCTGATCCGGAATACCAAAACCCTCCGTAGGAGCTGTCTCTCGGACAGCGAACCGCGCTTGCGCGGAAATCGGCCAAAGGGCGATCAGGCATGCCAGTACTCGACAGGTCTATCCAAACCATTCCGGCAAGGTTAACTGGCCAGATGCATGATCCGGTGAGCAAAGATCCGCGCGAACTCCTCCGGGTCCTTGCTGCCCTGCCCTTCGCTGTCTTCGGACACCGGCCCGGCCAGCCGTGACAGCCAGAAGCGCAGGGCAGCCACCGCCAGGGCTTCCAGCAGGCGGTCGGCATCCACCTGGCCGCCCTGTTCCCGGTAGGCGTCCAGCAGGGCGTTCTCCCGTTCCGGCACCGGCCGCCCGTCCGTGTCCACGCACCAGTCATTGAGCGTTACCGCCAGGTCGTATTCCGGGTGGTCCAGGCAGGCATTGTAGAAGTCCAGCAGGGCGCTGATTTGTCCGCCCTGCCAGAGCAGGTTGTCGCGGAACAGATCGGCATGGATCAGGGTGTGGCCGGCCGGCTGGCGTTGCCAGTCGCGCAGCAGTTTATGGGCGGTATCCTGCTGCCCGGCGGGCAGCCGGCGGATCTGGGGAGCCAGTTGCTGCAGGCGCTGGCGTTCGCTGGGCAGCGGCGTCAGCGGGGCGGGGTCGCAGCGGTGCAGCCGGGCCAGCAGCGCGCCCACCTGGCGGCAACGGTCCAGATCCACGGCGAAATCGTGTTCGCCGTGCAGGCGGGGCATCAGTACCGCCGGCTTGCCGGCCACGCTGATCTGGTCGTTGCCTTGCCCGTCCGGCAGTGGGGCGGGCACCGGCAACGCCTGTGCGGCCAGGTGCTCCAGCAGCACCAGGTAGGGGGTCAGGGTGGCCCGGTCCAGGGATTCGAAGACCGTGAGTACCAGTGGGCAGGGTTGCTGCTGGTCGTTCAGGGCCTCAATCAGGAAGGTGCTGTTTTCGATCCCGTGGCTGGCGGCCTGATAATTCACCAACTGGTAGCCGTAGCCATCCAGAATGGCGGCCAGTTGGGAGTGGTTGAGTGGGGTGTAGACGGACATCATCGTCCCCTTTGGACCAGACTTGGCGTGCGTGCAATGGTATAACAGGCCGTCACGACGCATAACGACACCTCCAACAATAACAAAAGGACGATACATCATGCGTTACTGGATGCTTTTCGGGTTGTTGGTCAGCCCCGCCCTGTGGGCGGAGCCGGTGGCCCACTATCAGGATCAGCGCTTCGGCTATGTGGCCGGTAACCTCATGCACCTCAATCTGGATTATGACAGCCGTGAGGTTACCCCCACCGGGTTGGGCGTGCGCCTGGGCGGTATGGTGGACCCGCATTGGGGGGTGGAACTGCGGGTGGGTGTGGGGCCCTCGCCGGATACCTGGCGTGCCGATACCGGCCGCAACAAGGTGGACTATACCGTGGACCATGTGGGCGCCCTGTTGGCTACCGGGCGTCTGCCGTTTAAGTCGCCGGTGAAACTGCCCTACGTGGACAGCCTGTTCGTGCAGGGTTATGCCGGGGTGGCGGATGTGAAGGTCAAGACCGTGCGGCGCCGTTGTGCCGGCAATGTCTGCGATGACGACACCGCCCGCAATGACGACACCAGCCTGGCCTTTGGCGCCGGCGTGGGGCTGCGCACGGAATTCAATCTGGGCCTGACGCTCCAGTACATGCAATACGTGGACAAGGACTACATCACCGTGACCGGTATCGAAGGCGGTCTCGAGTGGTATTTCTGACAACAACCGGGCTCATCGGGCCGTGTAACATCAATAACAAGGAGCTTTCATGAATCCTGCCGTTTTCGAGCGGGCCGCCGTGCGTGCCCTGATGAGTCTGCCTGCCGCCGTGCTGGACCGCCTGTCCGCCGGCCTGGAAACCTTGCCCCGCTCGCATCTGGATTCGCGCCTTCGTTTTCTGCTGGCGCTCAGTGCCAGCAAGCCGACCCTGGACAGCGGTACCGTGGAGCAGGCCCGCCGTCTGTATGGCGAGGTGATTGAGCTGCTGGATGTGGCGCCGGTCGCCCTGCCGGTGGTGGTGGATCATCAGGTCCCGCTGGAAGATGGCGGCGACATGCTGGTGCGCCGTTACCGGCCCGCCCAGGCGCCCCGGGTGGCGCCGGCCATTCTGTTTTTTCATGGCGGCGGATTCACCGTGGGCGGCGTGGAAGAATACGACCGTTTTTGCCGGTACCTGGCGGACCGAACCAATGCGGTGGTGTTGAGTGTGGATTATCGGCTGGCGCCGGAGCACCCGTCGCCGACCGCGTCGGATGACTGCCTGGCGGCCTGGCGCTGGCTGCTGGAGCATACCGCCGAGCTGGGGCTGGATCGGCAGCGGCTGGCGGTCATGGGGGACAGTGCCGGTGGCAACCTCAGCGCCGTGGTGGCCCAGCAGGCGAAACTGGCGGGCCTGCCGGTGCCGGCCATGCAGGTGCTGGTTTACCCCACCACCGACGGGGCCCTGCAGCACCCGTCCGTGCAGGCACTGGGGCAGGGCTTCGGGCTGGATCTGCCGTTGCTGACCTGGTTCCGCAACCACTTCATCCAGGACGAGGCCCTGATCGAGGATTACCGGGTGTCGCCGCTGCGCAACCCGGACCTGTCCGGGTTGCCGCCCACCCTGCTGGTCACCGCCACTGATCCGCTGCGTGATGAAGGCCTGGAGTACGGCGAGAAACTGCGTGCCGCCGGCGTGTCGGTGAGCTCACTGGATTACCCGGCGCTGGTGCATGGCTTCATGACCATGGGCGGTGTCATCCCGGCGGCGCGCAAGGCGGTGAAGGAAATCTGCGCACATATCAGCGCCCGGCTGTGACGCCACCGCCCAGCGGTTGTGAATCAGCTACAAGCTACAACGCGACAAGAAACAGTGCATTTCCAGAACCATAGAGGCCGCGCTCCAGGCCTTGGGCGCGGCCTCTTGCATTGAAGACACAGAAACGGATGATCCGCGTTGCAGCTTGCAGCTCGTTCTTCAGAGTTCCCCCACAAACTGGTTGTAGAACTGCCGCGCGGTGCGCCCGGAGCGTACGCCCTTCTCCATGGAAAAGCGCCGCGCCCGCACATGCAGCGCGTCGCGGTCTTCCACCTCGCCGAACAGGTGATCGACGATCTCGAAATACTGCGCTTCACTGATCGGGTAGAAACTCAGCCCCAGGCCGAAACGGTCCGACAGGGAAATCTTTTCTTCCACCACATCGCCGTGATGAATCTCCCGGTTCATCACCTGGCTTTGTTCATTGTCCTTCATGTATTCCGGCACCAGATGTCGGCGGTTGCTGGTGGCGTAGAGGCGCACATTTTCCGGCGGCAGTTCCAGTGACCCTTCCAGTACGCTCTTGAGGTGCTTGTACTGGTTTTCGCCATCCTCGAACGACAGATCATCGCAGTAGACGACAAAGCGCTGGCTGCGCTCGCGGATGTCATCGACGATATCCGGCAGGTCGTGCAAATCGTCCTTGTCCACCTCGATGACCCGCAAACCGCGCGGCGCATATTCATTCAGCAGGGCTTTCACGATGGACGACTTGCCGGTGCCCCGGCTGCCCCACAGCAGTACATGGTTGCAGGGCTGGCCGCGCAGAAAACGCTCGGTGTTCTGGATGATCTTCGCCTTCTGGGTGTCGATGCCCAGCAAGTCTTCCAGGCGCACCGGGTCCGGGTGAGGCACCGGGCGAAACGTTTGTGAGCGGCCCCGCCAGATGGCAGCGGGCGTGGTGCGCCAGTCGATGGAGTGGGACGATGACATGCAAACCTCTTGGGCAGATAACAACACCCCATGAACCGGTTGGCACAAGTGTTCTTCATCCGTTGGAGCCTTGCTTGCAAGGCGAACGGGACGGGATGGGGGCACGCCGGTTCATGGCGGTGGCGAAAAGTCTAACAAAAGTTTTTGGGGCGCAGGCATGCGTCGCCGCTGAACTTTAACTATGCTTGAGTCTCCAATGCATGGTTTGCGACGAACATTTCAGGAGATCCCCATGAAAGCAGCAGCTCTGGCTGTGCCCGCGCTGGCGTTACTGTTGGCCGCCTGTGCCAGTAACGACTACGACACCGACTACCCCATGGGGTTGCCGGAAGACACCACCACCTGCCCGGATGATCCGCCCGATGCCTGCACCATGGAATACCGTCCCGCCTTCGGCTATGACGAAAACGGCGGCATCCTGGGGGAGTTCGCCAATGCCTGCGGCGCCTGTGCCACCGATGGAGTGAAATACACCTCGCCCAAGCACAACCCGGACGTGCCGCGCCCGGCCCCGGAACAGCCCGCGGAACAATAACGGCTGTCGATGGCTAATGCCCTGACCCTGCTGCTGGATTTTGACGACCAGTACCGCCGTGACGCCGGGCAGAGCCAGGCGTTTCTGCACCGCCGTGACCGGCGCTTTGCCCAGCAGCAGGATGACAACCGCCAGCCGCGATCCATCCCCGCCTGGCTGGGTGAGCTGCACGCCCTCAATGGCCAGCGCCGGGACAACGGGCCGGACCCGCGCCTGCGTCGCTGGCGTCAGGCGCGCTGGCTGTTTGCCGGGCTGGGAGCGGTGCTGGGCATGGCCTTCATGCTGGGCCTGCTGGTCTATGACGGCAGCCGGCAGATCAACGTCACCCTGCTGATCGCCCTGGTCGGCCTGCAATTGTTGCTGGCGGTCTTCACCAGTCTGCAGGCCTGGCTGGGCTGGCAGCCCTGGCGCAGCCTGCTGGGCCGCTTCCAGGACGACGCGGACCCGCTGGCGCCACTGCGCCCGGCCCTGTCTGCCCGCATCGCCCATACCGGCGGCCTGCTGTTTGCCATCAGCGGCCTGCTGACCCTGCTGGTCATGGTGGTGGTACAGGACCTGGCCTTTGGCTGGAGTACTACCCTGCAGGCCTCCGCCGAGGGCTACCATCGCCTGGTGAGCACCCTGGCCCTACCCTGGCAGACCCTGTGGCCGGCGGCGGTGCCCTCGGCGGAACTGGTCGGTGCCTCCCAGTATTACCGGCTGACCGACAATGGTGCCGCCAACCCGGCCCTGCTGGGCACCTGGTGGCCATTCGTGCTGATGCTGTGGCTCACCTATGTACTGCTGCCGCGTCTGGTGTTGCTGGTGCTGGCGGTGCTGCAGGTGCGCTGGCAGGCCCGCCGGGCGCTGGACCGCCACCCCGGGTTTGCGCCGCTGCAATACCGGTTCGAGACTCCCTGGGTGGAAACCCGGGGCCAGGACGAGGCGCCGTCCGCCCCGGCAGAGGCGACCACCACCCTGTCTCCCCTGCCCGACAGCGCTACCCTGATCCACTGGGCCGGCGCCGCCATGATCTCGGCGGATCTGGCCGCCCGGCTAAGCGCCGACCCGGCCCCCCTGCAACTGCGGGCCGGTGGCAACAGCAGCCTGGCCGAGGATGAGCAGGTGATTCGCCGGGCAGGGGAACGCAAGGAGGCCGTACTGCTGGTGGCGCGCGGCTGGGAGCCACCCACCGGCGAGCTCAGTGATTTTATTCTCGATGCGCGGGATCATTGGCCGGCCGGTACCCTGCTGGCGCTGGTCCCGGTGGCCGATGAAGAGGGTGCGCCACTGGCGGATTCCCTGCTCGCCCAGTGGCAGCGTTTCGTGGATCGCCAGCACGACGCCAACCTGCTGCTGTGCGCCCCGAAAACGTAGGTCGGAAATGGGCGTGAGCCCATCTCCGACAGGATGTTCGCTCCCCTGCAGGCGCCAGGCTCGCAAGGCGAAAAAGACAACCGGCAACCCGCCACCTTCCGGACAAGGGGCAAGGCAAGAACATGCAAGACAACGGCAACCCCGACAGCCACAACAACCGGCAGCCCGACACCGCGCTGCCCCGCTTTGCCGTGGTCGGCCACCCCAACAAGGGCAAGTCCAGCGTCGTGGCCACCCTGTCCCAGAACGACTCCATTGCCATCGCCATGGAGCCGGGCACCACCCGTGACAGTCACCGCTACCCCATGAAGGTGGACGACGTTACCCTTTACGAGCTGATCGACACCCCCGGCTTCCAGCGCCCGCGCAAGGTGCTGGCCTGGCTGCAGGGCCACAGCCTGTCGGCCTCCGACCGGCCGGATACCGTGGCCGCCTTTCTCACCCAGCACGCCGACGATCCTCGCTACCACGACGAATGCGAACTGCTGCGTCCCATCGTGGACGGCGCTGGTATCATCTACGTGGTGGATGGCTCGGTACCCTACAACCGCGAGCACGAAGCGGAGATGAACATCCTGCGCTGGACCGGCCGGCCCAGCCTGGCGCTGATCAACCAGATTGGCAGCGACGACTACAGTGCCGACTGGGAAGCCGCCCTGGGCCAGTACTTCCAGATCGTGCGTCGCTTCGACGCGGTGCGCGCGCCGTTCGAAAAGCACCTGGACCTGCTGCGCAGCTTCGGGCAGCTGGCGCCAGCCTGGCGAGAGCCCCTGGATGCCGCGCTGGAATATCTGCAGGCCCTGAAATTTGGCCGCGACAGCCAGGCCCTGGAACACATCGCCGATGCCCTTATCGAGATGCTCGGCCACCAGGAAACCGCCCGCCTGGGGGAGCATGAAAGCGCCAGCCCCCTGTTACCCAAGCTGCGCCAACGCTGGCGGGACTGGCAGCGCGAACGCGAACAGCGCCAGCGCCGGGCGGTGGAAGATCTCTACCAGTACCGCCGCCTGCAACGCCAGGAAAGTGACCTGGTCACCCCCGACGGCGGTGACCTGTTCGGTGAGCGTACCCGCCAGTTGTGGGGCATCAGCAAGACCCAACTGGCCGCCGCCGGTTTTGGCGCCGGGGCCGTGGGTGGCGCCGGGCTGGATGCGGTGACCCTGGGCCATTCCCTGGGCACCGGGGCGCTCATCGGCGGGCTGATCGGCGCCGCCGGCAGCTACTACTACAGCGACAAGCTCACCCGCTTGAAACTGGGGCCGCTCAGTGGCGGCTTCCGCGAAGCGGTCTACGGCCCCCTGAAAGACCCCCAGTTCGCCTATGTGGTGCTGGGCCGGGCGCTGGTGCACTGGTACGAAATCAGCCAGCGCAACCACGCCTGCCGCGATGTGCTGGTGGTCACCGAGGCCGGCAACCACTGGCTGGAACAACTGGAGCGGCGCGACCGCAACGGCCTGCAGAAAAGCCTGCAATCCCTGGCCAGCCGCCGCTTCGACCCCAGCAAGCGCCAGCGCCTCATCGAGCAACTGGAACTGGCCCAGCAGGCCTTTGCCCAGTGGCAGATGCAGCAGTTCCAGCACCGGGACGACCGGGTGCATGATTGATAACCCTTTCACATTAAATCGTTGCTTCATCCCGGGCTGTATGCCGCTCATTCGGTGAAATCGCCCTGGCAGCGGATTTGCGAAGCTGGTTCATTGTCAGCCGGGCACTTGCCGGGCAAGCTGAAACGACCGTACGAGGACGTGTCATGCTGCCCGAAGAAATCAAACTCAAACTGGCTCCCCTTGCCCGGCCCGCCTGGCGGCCCCGGACAGGCCCGGCTGTGCCTGGAGCCCGGTCCAAGTTTGGCGGTCTGCCGCTGCTGCGCCCCGGTGAAACCTGGCCCTGCTGTGGCCACTGTCACGAGCCCATGCAGTTGTTCGTGCAGCTTGATTCCCAGGATCTGCCCGATGATGCCCGCAGTCCGTTCGGTGATGGCGTGTTGCAGGTGTTCTATTGCACCAACATGGAAGAAGAATGCGAGGTGCTGGGTCAGGCCCACCTGCCCTTCTCCGAAGTCACCCTGACCCGTGTGATTGCCCGCCCCGAGGCCAATGGCTTCGAGGCCCTGGCCATGCCGATTCCGGATGCCTTCGAGGAACAGTCACTGACCGGCTGGATTCCCCTGAATGATTTTCCGGACCAGAAGGAAATGGCCGCCATCAATGACGACCTGCCGGAGGGCACCCTCGCCCTGCTCCATGCCCACCGCCCTGCCCCGCGCCCCGGCGACAAGCTGCTGGGCTGGCCGCACTGGGTCGACAAGGCCCACTACCCATCCTGCCATTGCTGCAGAAAGCCCATGCAGTTCGTCATGCAACTGGATTCCACTGACAGCTTGCCGTTCTGTTTTGGTGATTACGGCTGTGCCTATGTTTTCCAGTGCGAGCAGCACCCCAACATCATGACGCTGACCTGGGAAAGCCGTCTCTGAATATCAAAAAAAATAATTTTTTTATGAAAAAAGCCGTACTTTTTTCAATCGTTCTGGTAATGGTTTCTGCCTGTGCTTCGAGTGATTCCTCGTGGTCCATCGGGTTGGCAAAAGAAGAAGGGAACCCTGTTATTTATAAATATGTCAGTGTGCTTCCCGATGAAGAAAACAGGCAGTCCATGCCGTGGCTGACCGTGGTTTCATGGGAGTATGACGGCTCGGCTAACAATGGGATGCCGGCCTCGAAAACCAATAACAAAATGGTGGCGCTGGAAGAGGCTCTGGCAATGATCGAAGGCAAGGGCGAGCTTTACCGTAGCGTGTATTCCACAACAGGCAATAACAGGAAAGCCTTTGCTTTTTATGTGGTGGACCGTGATGCGTTCATGGAAAAATTCAACCTTGCGTTGAAGGGGCATCCTGCCTACCCGTTGAGTATCGATTTCTACAATGATCCGCAGTGGGAAGAGATGGCGCGCTTTCATTGAGGATCGGACTAAAATCCCTGTTTACCAGGGGCTTTGCAGGCCAGGAAAAGGGTGGCAGAAAGAGACAAGAAGAAGAGGCGAGAAAGCGGAGAAAAGCACACCGGAGAAAGGGACAGCCAGGCTGTCCCTTTTTGCGTTTTCAGGTACGGATGGGGATCTGCCGGGGCGGCGTGGCGCCTTTTTGGCGAGGGATATTCAGGGTCAGCACACCATCGCGAAGACTGGCATCAATGTGTTCGGCATCCGCGTCAGCGGGCAGCGCCAGAATGCGGCGGAAGGCACCGTAATACCGCTCCACTCGGTAGTAGGCCGTCTCCCCGGCGGGCTGGACCTGTTGCTTTTCGCCTTCCACAATCAGGCGGTCGCCGTCCACGCGGATGGCAAGGTCATCCGCCGCCATGCCCGGGGTTTCCAGGCTGATGCGGTAATGGTCCCCTTCATCTGCCAGGTCCAGGCTGGGGCGAAATCCATCCGTGCGACCTGGCAAGCCGGCAAGGGTGCGAAAGCTATGTTGCAGCATCTGGTCGAACTGCCGTTGCCAGCTGGCCCAGGCGTGAGCGAACGGATCCAGCGCCTGACCGGCTGACGGGGTGCTTTGCTGCACGGGCAGGGACACCGCCTCCCGGTCGGCATCATCCTCGTGCTTGAACCAGTTCCACGGGTTCAGTTTCTGCCAGTTCATGCCTTCACCTCCTTGCCGCTTTGATCCAGAGCTGCCGAAGCGGCTTGATCCGTGTTGGCCTGGATCTCGATGCGACGGGGTTTGAGCGTGTCCGGCACCTCCCGGATCAGGTCGATCTGTAGCAGCCCATGGTGCAGGCTGGCGCCGCGTACCTCCACGAAATCCGCCAGGCTGAAGCGGCGTTCAAAGGGGTAATAGTGGATTCCCTGATGGACATAACGGCTGTCGCTCGCTTCTTCCTCCTGACGTTTGCCACGAACTGTCAGGATGCCCTCAGCGGACTGCACTTCCAGCTCATCATTGGTAAAACCCGGTACCGCCAGGGTAATCCGATAGCGGTTTTCGCCGGTCACCTCAATGTTGCACGGTGGGTGCTCGCGTTCGCTGCGATCGGCACGCAAGGCATTATCCAGCAGGTGGCCGAGATGATCGAAACCGATACTGCTGCGATACAGTGGGGTCAGGTCGACTTTACCCATAACACATCCTCCTTAAAGCGATACGAAATGGTCACGCCGACAGTGGCGGCCCGCTAAACGGGCGATGACACGCCTGCCAGGGCGCCGCGTCGGTTTGCTGTTGTCATTGTTTCAGATAGGGGCGGGCTGGGTGTTTTCAAGGGGCCACAACCCTGAATGAAGCCGGACTTGGTCCCGCGCGGTTCAACTCGCGCCTTCTACTGCCCCCGCTCACGCCGATAGCCCGCCGGTGACACGTCCATCACCCGCTTGAACAGCCGGGAAAAATAATAGGGGTCGTCATAGCCCAGTCGGGCGGCAATCTGCACCACGGTATCGTCGGTGATATCGAGCAGGTAGCAGGCATGGCTGATCTTGATACGCTGGAAGGCCTGCATGGGCGTCTGCCCGGTCTGGCGTTTGTACTCGCGGATAAAGTGATAGCGCGACAGCTCGCTGGTGGCGCTGACCAGTTCGTCCAGCGATACGCGGCGGGAGAGGGCGGTCTGCAGGTAACTGTTCACCCGGTTCACGTCCAGGGTGGCGTGGCGCACCTGGTGCTGGTGGCGCATCAGGGCGGCAAAGGCCAGCAGGCTGCGTAGCAGGTTGGCCGCGTACACCAGATGCTCCGGCTGGACCCGGGTGGCTGCCGCCAGCAGGGCCTGGAATTCCTCCGCCAGTCGCGAATGCACTCCCACCCGGATTTTTCGTGACCGGCCTTGCCCGGCAATTTCGTCAAAATAGCGGGGCACTTCACGGCCACCAAGGTGAACCCAGTAAATGCTCCAGGGGTGTTTGTTATCTGCCTGGTAACGGTGGGCAACCCCCGCGGGCAGGAGCACCAGATCCCCGGCGGTAACGGTCGTCTGGCGGCCTTCCACCTGCAACTGGCCCTCTCCGCTTATGCAGTAGATCAGCAGGTCATCCGCCGGATCTTCCCGGTGCATGCGGTGGCCGCGCGCCTGCGGGTAATAGCCCACGCCGTGGGGCATGCAGCCATCACAGAGCGGGTGGCCGGCAATGCTGTCCAGCACCGCCGGGGGGATCACGGTGCGCTGGCCACTGGCCGGCAGGGGCCAGCTGGAGGGTTCCGCCGGGGCGTGCTGGTGATTCGGTGGTGGTCTCATATATAGCAATATAATCCATTATCGGGCAAAAGTGGCTATCTCCCCACCCGACCGGCTGTGCTACAACTGGACGGGACAATATTCGAGTGGAGAGCTGTCATGACCCGTCGCCTGCCCCTGCTGATCAATGGTGAGTTTGTCGCCAGCCAGACCGATCAGTGGATTCCGGTTACCAACCCCGCCACCCAGGACGTGCTGTGCGAGGCACCGGCCGCCACGGCGGATGAAATGGAGCAGGCCATCGCGGCGGCGAAAGCTGCCTTCCAGAGCTGGAAAGAAGAGCCGGTGTCCGAGCGGGCGAGACTGATGCTGCGCTACCAGGCGCTGCTCAAGGAGCACCAGGCCGAAATCGCCGAAATCCTCAGCCAGGAAACCGGCAAGACCTTCGAGGATGCCAAGGGCGACGTATGGCGCGGTATCGAAGTGGCCGAGCAGGCCGCCAACATTGCTTCGCTGATGATGGGTGAAACCGTGGAAAACGTGGCGCGCAGCATCGACACCCATTCCTGGACCCAGCCACTGGGCGTGTGCGCCGGCATTACCCCGTTCAATTTCCCGGCCATGATTCCCCTGTGGATGTTCCCGCTGGCCGTCGCCGCCGGTAACACCTTTGTACTCAAGCCCTCCGAGCAGGACCCCATGACTCCCAACCGGCTGGCGGAACTGTTCCTGGAAGCCGGGGCCGCGCCGGGCCTGTTGCAGGTGGTCCATGGTGGCAAGGAGCAGGTGGACACCCTGCTCACGCACCCGGATATCAAGGCGGTGTCTTTTGTGGGCTCGGTGCCGGTGGGGCAGCACGTCTACCGCACCGCTACGGATCACATGAAGCGTGCCCAGTGCTTCGCCGGCGCCAAGAACCACATGGTGATCATGCCCGATGCCAACAAGGAGCAGGTGATCAACAGCCTGGTGGGGTCGTCCTGCGGTGCCGCGGGCCAGCGCTGCATGGCCATCAGCGTGGCGGTGTTCGTGGGTGATTCCAAAGCCTGGATCGACGAACTGAAAGACGAATTCGCCAATATCCGCCCCGGTGCCTGGAACGACCCGGGCGCCGCCTACGGTCCTCAGATCAGCCCCCAGGCCAAGCAGCGGGTGCTGACCCTGATCAGGCAAGGCAAGGAAGAGGGCGCCACCTGCCTGTTGGACGGATCCGACTGTACCGTGGAGGGACTGCCGGAGGGCAACTGGGTGGGCCCGACGCTGTTTACCGACGTGAGCCCGGAGATGGCCATTTATAAAGAAGAGATCTTCGGCCCGGTGCTGTGCTGCATCACCGTGGATACCCTGGAAGAAGCTCTGGAACTGGTCAACAACAGCCCCTACGGCAACGGCACTTCCATCTTCACCGCCTGCGGGGCGGCGGCGCGCAAATACCAGCACGAAGTGGAAGTGGGGCAGGTGGGAATCAATGTGCCGATTCCGGTACCGCTGCCGTTCTTCAGCTTCACCGGCTGGAAAGGCTCCTTCTACGGTGACCAGCACGCCTACGGCAAACAGGCGGTGCGTTTCTACACCGAAACCAAGACCGTCACCAGCCGCTGGTTCGACTCCGATATCCCGGCTTCCGGCCCGAACATGAGCATTCACCTGAAATAAACCGGCATCACCCTGTGGGAGCTTGCCTGCAAGCTCCCACAGAAAGTTGCGAAACAGGAATAGTCACAGCGAGAAAATTGTGGATTTTTCTTTTACACAAGAACAAACCGCTTTCCGTGAAACCGCGCGACAGTTTTCCGAAAAGGAACTGGCGCCGTTTGCCGCGCAATGGGATGCCAAAAGTGTTTTCCCCAAGGATGCCATTGGCAAGGCGGGTGAGCTGGGGTTCTGTTCGCTGTATTGCGATGAAGAACACGGAGGCATGGGGCTTTCCCGGCTGGATGCGGCGCTGATCTTTGAACAACTGTCCCGTGGCTGTACCTCCACCACCGCCTTTATCACCATCCACAACATGGCCACCTGGATGCTCACCCGGTTCGGTAACGACGCCACCCGGGCGCGTTGGGCAGCGGACCTGATGAGCGGAAAAAAGCTGGCGTCCTACTGTCTCACGGAACCGGGAGCCGGTTCCGATGCGGCGTCGTTAGGCACCACCGCGAAAAAGGTCGGTGATGACTATGTGCTGAACGGTGCCAAGGCCTTTATCTCCGGTGCTGGCGATACCGATGTGCTGGTGCTGATGGCAAGAACCGGCGGGCCGGGTGCCGGTGGTATTTCCTGCTTTGCCGTTCCGGCGGATACGCCTGGCATCAGCTACGGTCGCAATGAGGAAAAGATGGGCTGGAAAAGCCAGCCCACCCGTGCCGTGATTCTGGAGGATGCCCGCATTCCCGCCGAGTGCCTGATCGGTGAAGAAGGAGAGGGCTTCAGGATCGCCATGGCAGGACTGGATGGTGGCCGCATCAATATTGCCAGTTGCTCGCTGGGTGCCGCCCAGGCGGCGCTTCATCAGGCTCAGCAATACGTGCAGGAACGCAAACAGTTCGGCCAGGCCATTGGCGAGTTCCAGACCGTGCAGTTCACCCTGGCGGACATGGCCACCGAGCTGGTAGCGGCACAACAGATGGTGCGCCTGGCCGCCTGGAAACTGGACCAGGGCCACAGCGACAAGAGCATGCTCTGTGCCATGGCCAAACGCCTGGCCACGGACCTGTGCTTCAACATCTGCAATCAGGCGCTGCAATTGCACGGCGGCTACGGCTACATCCGCGAATACCCGCTGGAACGTTATGTGCGCGATGCCCGCGTGCATCAGATCCTGGAAGGCACCAACGAGATCATGCGCGTGATCATCGCGCGCAACGTGATGCAGGATCTTTCTTTCCTCTGACAAACGCTGTGGAAGCTTGCCTGCAAGCGATGCATTGCTGTGAGGGGGACAATCGCCAGCAGGCTGACTCCCACAGCAGACCAACGAAACAATAACAGGGAGTGCGCTATGAAAATCGGATTCTTCGGTGTCGGTCACATGGGTGGGCCCATGGCGGCCAATCTGGTCAAGGCCGGCCATGAGGTGGTGGCCTTCGATCTGGTGCCGGAACTGCTGCAGGCCGCTGAGAAAGACGGTGCCAGAGCCGCTGCCAGTGCCAGCGATGCGGTGCAGGGCGCCGAGGTGGTGATCAGCATGCTGCCTTCCGCCGGCGCGGTGCGCGGCCTGTATCTCGGAGACACGGGCGTGCTGAAACACATTGATGAAAGTGCCCTGATCATCGACTGCTCCACCATTGATGCGGATACCGCCCGCGACGTGGCTGCCATTGCCAGGGAGCAGGGCAGGGTGATGATTGATGCGCCGGTGTCCGGTGGCGTGGGCGGGGCAAAGGCCGGCACCCTCACCTTTATCTGTGGCGGTGCTGAAGACGCCATCGACCGTGCCCGCCCGGTACTGGAATGCATGGGCGCCCAGGTATTTCGTGCCGGCGAAAACGGTGCCGGCCAACTGGCGAAAATCTGCAACAACATGCTGCTGGCCATCCACATGATTGGCACCGCCGAAGCGTTGCAGATGGGCGCCGACAACGGCCTGGACCCCGCCGTCCTCTCCGAGATCATGAAAGCCAGTTCCGGCGACAACTGGTCCCTGGACAAGTACAACCCCTGGCCCGGTGTCATGGAAAACGTGCCGTCGTCAAAAGATTACGAAGGTGGCTTTGCCGTCAAACTCATGAACAAGGACCTGGGTCTGGCCCTGCAAGCCGCCCTCAGCACCCAGTCCGCCACACCCATGGGCACCCTGGCCAAATCGCTCTATGCGGCCCATGGTAACCATGGCTTTGGGGAGAAAGACTTCTCCAGTATCCAGAAATTTTTTCGCCACAAGGAAAGCAGTGAAAAAAATTAATAATGAATAATTAATAGTTAATAGCGAAAACAAAAAAGCCGCGCCATAGACTGTGGGCGCGGCCTTTATTTTTCTGTCGGGGGCGATATTTATCGCGAGTTATTAATTATTCATTATTAACTATTAATTGTCTTCTGCCTGCCAAAGCCGATCCGGCTCATGACCCAGAAACCGTGGGCGGCGTTTCTTCGCCGCATAGGGCTCCACGCAGGCGTTGTCCCGGCGGTTGAATACGAAGAACACATTGCTGCGGGGATCAGGTGACATATTGGCATTGGATCCGTGCAGGGTGTTGCAGTCGAACAGCAGCAGGCTGCCAGCCGGGCCGGTGGGCGCGTCGATGCCGTAACGGTCGATCATCTGCGTCAGCACGGTTTGCGGCGGTACACCGATCTGCTGGGTTTTCAGGGACTGTTTGTGGTGGTCTTCCGGTGTCGGTCCCACGCAGGGGATAAAGTGTTTGTGGGAGCCAGGGATCAGCATCAGCGGCCCGTTGAAGGTGTGATTGTCGGTGAGGATGATGGAGGCGCTCACCGCGTGCATGGCTGGCATGCCATCTTCGGCGTGCCAGGTTTCAAAGTCAGAATGCCAGTTGAAGCCCTTGCCCTTGAAACCGGGTTTGTAGTTGATGCGTGACTGATGCACGTAATGCTCGCCGCCAAGAATCTGGTCAACGCGCTGTGTCAGACGCGGGTCGCGTGCCAGGTGCTGGAAGGCGCGGTGCAGGAAATGCACGGCAAACACGGAACGGATTTCCTGGCTGTCCGGCTCGGTAATGGTAAACGGCTGGTCCCGGTACTCATCACGGTTGAGCAGCTCGCCCATGGCGTCGGTCAGCGTGGCCACCTCGTCAGCTGGCAGAAAGCCCGGCTCGAAAAGAAAGCCGTCTTCCTCGAAGCGGTCGAGTTGCTGTTCGGTCAGGGGGCCGGGCAGATGGCGGCCTTTCACTGTGTGTTCCCGGCGCTCGCGCCAGGGTTGCTCCGGGTGCTGTTGCAGCCGGGTGGGGTAGGGGTCGGCCTGAATCGGGGCCGGGCAAGTCAGATTCTGCGCTGACATCAAATCACCTCCGCGATCTAATCCACAGTTCAGAAACAGCCTTGCGATGAGGCTTTTTAAAGTTTTGTGACGGACACTCGCGCAGACGCCAGCAGGCCGAGAGGCAAAGCCAATGGCGCCAGAGCGTCAGGTCGGGTCCGTTACTCAGGTTATCCGGCAGAACAAGGGCCGGGGTGCGTGAAGATAAGGGTTATCACGTGAGTTTCAACCCCCGGAAAAAAAGTTGTCGGGCAAGATGCCTTGTTGCGGGTCGGCCCAAGCCGTAACCCGCCATGTCGGAATGGATGTTCCCTGTCAGTCATGGGGTGCGATTTGCTGGAGCTATAGCCCCCTCAATCAATGGCGGTTCACTGGCAGAAAGAACACCGGCAGGGAAGTGAGCGGCCGCGGACTCGCCTGGCAGACCCGGAGCACCCTGCCGGGCAGCAAGACGCGGCCCGGCATGCGACTCTGCTGAGACTTGCCTTGCGGAAAGGGTATCACTCTGGCCGTTTCTTGTTTCGCATCCATAACGTGCTATCCGCGGCCATAGTCATCATGCATGCGCCACCATTCGTACGGGGCTGTCTGCGGCCAGCCTTCGGGAGAGTCTTCCCACTTTTCCTGACGACCGTAGGGGGTGATATCCAGCAGGCGAAAATGGGTATCGAACAGCTCGCCGCCCCGGTTGGTGCTGAAGTAGGTGCGATAGACCTGGTGGTTGTCGTCACGGATGAATACATTGATCGCAAAGCCCTTGCCAGCGCCAAAGGCATCCGCAAACCGCCGGCCATGGTCGGTATACCAGGGTGCCAGCCAGTGCATGCGCTTTTGCAGGGCAAGGATCTCGTCCTGCGGCGCCGGCGACGTGAACACAAAGGTGGTGTCCCGGGCGTTCACATGGGCCAGATTATGGCCAATATTGTCCATCACCATGGAGCAGCCCTCGCAGGGCGTGGCGCCAGGCTCCAGCATGGCGCAATAAACAATCAGCTGCCGACGCCCCTGGAACAGCTCCAACAGCGAGATTTCGCCCTCCGGCCCTGTGAAACGGTATTCCCCGTCAACTGGCACCATGGGCAGCCGCCGACGCTCGGCAGCCAGTTCATCCTGCAGTCGTGTCAGGGCTTTTTCCTTTTCCAGCAAAGACTTGAGTGCCCTGTCCCACTGGTCCTGGGTGGCGATAGGCGGCAGAGTGATGTTGTCCGAAGGCATGAGACAGGCTCCTTGGGTTGAGGATGTCTACTGCATCGTCGAATGGGGTGGGGGGAGTTTCGACAAGGTGCCGTTATAAATTAACCATGAGAACGTGGTCAGGAAAAACCGGGGGGAGCACTGGTGGTCAAGGAGAAAGCGCCGGGGCCAAATCTCCCATTTCCAGATCACAGACAAGGTGGGAATTGGGAGGCCGGGCCCCAGCGCAGCGGGTTGCCGGTTAAGGGTCAAATTTCCACCGTCTCGAAATATTTAATCTCGGGAGGCTGACTGAGAAACGCGGCGAGTTGCTGCAAGGTTCCATTATTACCGATGAAATCGAGGTATGCTTTATGGTCATCTTGTGTCAGCCATTCCTCATCCAGCAGCATCTCGTTATGGCTTTTATCAAATAAAACGCTAACCCGCATGTTGCCCCGGAACGCCCTCACGGTTGGCAGGTTTTCCTCAAGAAAGGGTAGCAGGCTGCTGAATTGTCCAGGCTTTACCTGGCAGTTAAGGGTGACTCTGATGCTCATGATGGCTCCTTGCGTCATTGTTACGAGCCAAGCTTAGCCAGACCGACAGGGAAAACTGCGCCGGGAGAGCCAAAAATAAGGAATTTGCGTCATTCAGGTGACTTTATCTTTCTGGGCGTGACCCCGTATCGGGCTTTGAATGCCTTGATAAAGGAAGACGTGTTCTCATACCCCATGGTCAGCGCTACTTCAGTAACGGGTGTCTCTCCGGCCATCAACAACTTCCTGGCTCTGGACAGTTTTCTTTCGTGTATCCACCGTTTTGGTGGCATCCCGTAAATCGCCTTGAAGTCGCGCTGAAAGCTCGAAAGGCTTCTTCCCGAGAGATGTGCAAGGTCGCTGACGGTCAGTTGGTAGGTATCCAGTGTTTCCAGTATGTGCGCCAGGTTCTGCCTGGGTGGACGTCTTTTCCTGGCGGACAGCAATGAAGGCAACCTGTTCTCCCTGTCGCTCCAGTGGATGAGATGGAGAAGCTCAAGCAGTTTGACGTCGAGGTAGGAGGGGGTGGTTATCTCGCGCCGGATCGACGCGAAAAAGTCCGCTAACTCACCATGGTCTTCCACTAAGCAATAATCGTAGCCGGGGACGATGGGGTTGGGTGGAACTCCGGTTCTGCCCAGATAGCGGGCAATAATATCGTCATCAAAGAAAACCAGGAAAGCCTTCAGTGATTCTGCCTTTCTGACAAAATCGGATCGCAGCTTTGAACCCTGGGGAAGGAATATGGCAGAGCCCGCCCTTAATGTGACGGTTTCACCACTGCTGTTGGTGAGAACTTCGAGGCCATTGGAGACATAGATCAGGCAGGGAGTGTTGGTATAGAAGGCAATATCAACCAGGTCCTGTTCGAGATTCTTGTAAAAAATGGCGGAATTTCCGGCCTGTTTTATCACCGTCACATCTTTTATGGCGAACAGCGCCTGAGGAATGATCAGGATGTTGGATTGGCTGTGTTCAAAAACGGTTTTCATCTTGGTGGCTGCTTATGTGCCTGTATGTTCATTGAACAGGATTCTGTTTGAAAACGGATCCACGATTTCAAACACCCTGTCTCCCCAGGGTGCGGTTGTGATTTCCGGTTTGGAATAGCGGTAATCTCTTGACGTTATTTCATGGTAAAGGGAGTCAAGATTATCCGTATTCACGAGCGTTTTGGCGCCGGGGGAGCAATCGCCAGAGTGCTCACTGAGATGAAAGATCAGATTGCCTCTGGAAACCTGCATGTAGATGGGAAAATCCGGCCCAAAACGGTGCTCCCAATCCAGCGACATAGCGAGAAAATCCAGATAGAACGTTTTGGCCATAGCCTCATCGAAAATCCGGATAATGGGAATGGGTTGAAATGGCATCCATGCTCTCCTTGCAGGTTACTGGGTCTCTATTGGTGCCTCCCGTATCACCTCCTGTCCTTGCGGTCCTGTGCTCCATGAAGTCCTGTCGCACCGGAAAGCTGCAAGATAGTGTGTAATAAACTCGCACCATGGTGTGAAAGTGAGGCCCGCATTGAAACGGGGTGGCTGGCCAAAGCCGGGTCACTGAAAAGTGCTGTATTTCAGGAAGAATTGCAAAGGAAAGGGGCCGGCAAGCCGGATTGGCATCGAAAAAAGCCCGCAGAGAGCGGGCTTTATGTGGGTAAGTGTGTGCGGATCAGGCCGTTTGCGGTTTGTCATGCATCCGGTTGGCCCGCCGGAATGTGCCCAGATCATTAAACCTGACACCATTTTCCTTCAACACCACATGGGCCCGCCTGGCGGTCATCTGCCGTACGTAGAAGGGGTCGCGGACCACGAAGTGGTGGATGGCGTGGGTGCTGCCGAAGTTGAAGCAGAAGGCTTGCAGGGGCCACAGCCACCAGACATTGAGTACCTGGCATTGTTCGGTGATCTTGCCCGGTTCGTTGTCGCCGTAGTAATGCATGTTGGACGAGATGAAGTGCAGGCAGAAGGTGCGCAGCATGTTGGGGGCGATGAGTACCACCACCAGTGGGGTGATCCAGGTGAACTGGGCGGTGACCATTTGTGGCCACGGGATGCTGGTGCCGGCCAGCCAGGCGATACCGTTGAGCAGGTGGTAGGCCACGAAGAAGTGCCAGATGGCATGGACGATGATGCCCAGGGGGTTGTAGCTCACCAGGCCGATGAGGCGGAAATTGCGGATGTCCTGGCGAGTGATAATGCCACGACGGTACAGCTTTACCGGCTCGGTGAGGTATTTGATGGCGCGCAGATACACGGCCAGCATGTTGTCGCCCACCATGAGCAGGCGCTTGAGCCCCCATTTTTCACCATTGGTGATACCCCGTTCTTCCAGATCGGTTTCGCTGCCGGAGTGCTTGTGGTGATGGAAATGCAGGTGGCGGCGCACCCAGGGGTTGATGGTGGTGGGGCGCCACAGGTACACGCCCAGCATCATCAGATGGTGCATGACCTTGTTCTTCTTGAAATACATCCAGTGGATCAGGTCGTGCTCCAACTCGTGCAGCAGTGACGTCCAGAAGGCGGTAAGCAGAATCACCGCCCAGGCGGGCATCAGGCCTTGCAGGTAAAGCACGGCATTGAGGGTGCAGCCGGCAATGGCTATGGCAAAAATGCCAAAACCAATGGCGTTCTGGTGCTTGAGCCAGCCATGCCGTTGCCGTATATCATCACTGATGGCGATGATGTCACGCTGAATCTTTCTATCCGTGGCGGACTTGCCACGCGCAGGTGCTGTAGCCATGGGAAATCTCCGTTTCTCGATGACAGCTACCTTAGGCCGGGCCGGCCAGGAAAACTCGACTTTGCCCGCCAACCGTTTGACCGGGGACGCCAATGACAGGAAAAAAGCAAGCCACGGCGCTGCTCATGGGGCCGTTATTGCACTTGCTGCATGAGCGGGGGCTGGATGGGGATGCCATGCTGCGTCGCCACGGGCTGGACCCGCAGATGGTGCGGGACCCGGAAGCCAGGCTGGATGCCGCGGTTTCCACGGCGTTGCTGGACGATTGCCTGCAGGCGCTGAATGATCCGGGCATGGCCATCGAGGTGGCCCGGCATGCGCAGTACAACACCTTCGGGGCCCTGGGGCTGGCGGTGGCGGCGGGTGGTGACCTGTACAGCGTGCTTAACCGCATTACCCGCTTTCACCGCTTGATCAGCGACCTGGTGGCCACCGAGCTGATTGCCGATGATCACAGCGTGGCGCTGCGTTTTACCTCCAATACGGATCATCAGCCCCATCCCCAGGCGATTGTCTTTGTCATGGCTACCATTGTGCGACTGCTGCGTATCCGCATTCATCGCGAGCACAATCCGGTGGCGGTGTCAGTGCCGCAGTGGGTGGATGAGGGGCTGCGCCAGGCCATGAGCCGCTACTTTCGTTGTCCGGTGACGGTGGCCGAGCACTACAGTCTGGCCTTTGACAAGGCCAACGCCCAGCAGATGCTGGCAGCCAGCGATACCCAGCTTGCCGCCATGCTGGATGCCACCCTGGCGCAACGTCTGGCGGCTTCGGAACAGGCCTCGCTGGCCAGCCGGTTGTCGCTGTGGATCGAGCAGCGCCTGCCGGATGGTGAACCCGCCCAGTCAGAGGCAGCGGCGGAATGTTGCATGAGTACCCGCAGCCTTCAGCGCCGTCTGGCCGGCGAAGGGTTGAGCTGGAAACAGCTACTGGAAAATACCCGCAAGACGCTGGTGGAGCGCCATCTGCGCACGCCGGGGATGACGGTGACGCAGATGGCATTTTTGTTGGGCTTTTCGGAAGTGAGTGCGTTTTCCCGGGCCTTCAAGAAATGGTACGGGGTGTCGCCGAGCCAGTTTCGGTGATGGGGATAGTGCTTATCGCTTGCAGGCGCTTGCCTGCAAGCGATAAGCGCCGGATTCGCCATGCCGGCATGGCTCCAACAGACCGTCAGGCCTTGCCGGTTCGTTCGCGTTGCGGGCCAGTGGGGCAATGGCTTGCCATTGCGCCAGCATGGCGTGGTCTGTCGCCAGAGTTTGGCGAAGATCTTCCGGTAAGGTGTGGACCACGCCACCGCTGATTGTCTGGCTCTCCATGATCCGGGTTCCCTGTTCCACCAAGAGACAGACAATAGCAAAAAGCGATGACGGATCACGATTGATCCAGTCGCCGGAAGGGCTGCGCCGCTTCCAGCTCGAAAGCCAGTTCCAGCAGGGTGCGTTCGTCACCGTGGCGGCCGGAGAACTGGACGCCAATCGGCAGGCCGGTGGGGGTCTGGCCCAGGGGCAGGGAGATGGCCGGGCTGCCGGCGGCATTGTTGGCCGGGGTGAAGGTGGTGTAGCGCAGCAGGCGTTCCAGTTGGGTGTCGAAGGGCACATCGGCACCCAGATGGCCCAGTGTCGGAGTGGTGTGGGCCAGCACCGGGGTGAGCATGACATCGTAGCGCTGGAAAACCCGGGCGTAGCGTTGCTGGCTCTGTTTGAGCTGGCGCAGCATGCCCGGGGTTTTCAGGAAGCGGGCCTGGTAATAGCGGGCCAGGCCCTGGGTGAGCGGATCCAGTCCACGGGCATCGAAGCCCTGGCGGAATAACGCCTTGCCGGTGCGGCTGACGAAAAAGGCAAGCATGGCCCAGTAGAGCAGAAAGTCTTCCACGAACCGTTGCGGCAAGTCGATGCGCGCTTCTTCCACATGGTGGCCAAGGGCTGCCAGTTGCTGGGTGGTGGCGTCGATGGCGCTGCGGGTCTGCGGGCAGGTGGGATCACCGGCGATGGAGTCCACCATTACCCCCACGCGCAGCCGGCGCTGGCCTGGCCCGGTGACATGGCCAATGGGGGGTAGCGACTTGTTGCGGTAGTAGCGTTCCGCTTCGGCAAAGAAGTTGGCGGTGTCACGCACGGTGCGGGTGAGCACGCCATCGCTGACGATGTTTACCGGCAGGATCTTGCCGGCTTCCTGGGTCACCAGGCGCCCGCGGGTGCATTTCAGGCCCACCAGGCCGCAGCAGGCAGCGGGGATACGGATGGAGCCGCCGCCGTCATTGCCATGGGCGATGGGCACGGCGCCGGCGGCCACCAGGGCGGCGCTGCCGCCGGAAGATCCGCCAGCGGAAAAGTCCGGGTGCCAGGGGTTGCGGGTGGGCGGCTGATGGGCCATTTCGGTACTGGCGGTAAAACCGAAGGCGGGCAGGGTGGTCTTGCCCAGCAGGTTGAAACCCTGGGCCAGATATTGTTTGGCCAGGCCGCTGGTGCGGGGCAGGGGTTTGCTGCCCAGGGCGGCACTGCCGTGACGGGTGGGCAGGCCACGCAGGTCGATATTATCCTTGATCAGGCTGGGAACGCCGGAGAAAAAGCCGTTAAAAGGTTTGTTTTGGGCGCGCTGCCGGGCGGCCTCGAAGGTCTCCATGACCAGGCCGTTGAGAGGGCGCAGGGCCTCCAGTCGGGCGATGGCGGCGTCGGTGACGTCGGCGGGACTGATTTCCCGTTGACGCAGGCGCCTGGCGAGTTCGGTGGCATCGCTGTCGCCCAGGGCGTCATCCCGATAGGCGTGTAAGGGTGAATGGGTCATGGTGTCTCGTTAAATATCCAAGTTGGTACGAATGTACCATATAAGGGTGGTGCAAGTGGGCCAATCCTCAGGCTCGTGCCCGTTCTACCCGCTTGTGCTGGGCCAGCAGGTGCCGGGCCAGGCCGGTGAGTTCGGCAATGCTGCCCACCACGGCGTCGGGGCGATGGGGGTGCTTGGTGGTATTGGGGAAGATCTTGTCCAGCCAGGCCTGGTCCCAGCCAGCACCGTTATAGAAGATCGAGGTAATACCGGCTTCTTTGGCGGCGATCACGTCGGTGGTGCTGTCACCCACATACCAGCAGCTTTCTGTTGCAGGGTGGTCGAGCTTCTCCATGGCCAGCAGCAGCATCTCCGGCGAGGGTTTGCGCTTACTGACATCGCTGCCGCATACCACAACATCGAACAGGTCTTCCCAGCCGGAGCCATCCACCAGGGCCAGTTCGTGTTCCAGAAAGGCCCGCTTGCGGTTGGAGATCAACCCGGTCTTCACGCCCACGGCACGAATGCGTTCCAGTTGTTCGCGAATATCCGGCTCCAGCGGAAACACTTCGTCCACGTACTTTTTGTAGGCTTCGTCAAAGGCCTGGTGAGCACGCCCCTTGGCATCCTGGTCACTGCCGAACAGCACTTCGAAGATATCGGTGCGGGAAATCTTTCGCTGGGCAACGATTTTCGGGTGCAGGCGCTGGTGGTCCTTCACGTACATCAGCAGCTTGGCATCCTCGATGGTTTTGGAATCGTCCGGGTCCAGTAGCCGGTCCCAAAGGTCCAGTTCTTTCAGGTGGGGCAGCACATCGTCCACGGCGTGGTACATGGCATCGTGGGTGTCCACCAGGGTGGCGTGCCAGTCAATCAGAATGACATCGGGGCGGGCGTGGGGCAGTTGCAGAATGCTCATGGACCGGCGGCCTCCCGGGGTTGTTATTGAATGGTTATCTTAACGTGATCATCTCTGCATAATGACAAGCATGCTTGGCTTGTCCGCAAAATCAAATGGTTCATGTTGTGATGTAACGTACACTATTTCATGGGTGGAACATGGCACTATCGTGACTATTGGTCTGAACTGTGTTCTTATCGAAAACGGATCAGAATAACGCTACCCCGACGGTAAGCAGTTAACAGAGCCAAGGGATGTGGCGCTGTCATTACAGCAACAGGGACGATGACCATGGCGACTCCTTTCTCCTTCAAGAGCGGCCTGGCGGCTGCCATCTTGATCACTCCTCTCAGCACACTGGCGGATTCTTCCTTCGAGGTTTATGGCTTCGGCATGGTGGATTATGTGCAGGCCTTCGATCGGCCCAACCCGGACTGGGAAGCCTCGCTACGGCCCAGCCGGATTCCCACCAATGCCTCGGATGTGGGCAGCGATGGCCAGGCAACGCTCAGTGTTCGCCAGAGCCGTCTCGGTGTGAATGCCAGCACCATGGCCGGGGACAGTGAGCTGACCACCAAGTTCGAGTTCGACATGTACGGTGTCGGCCCGGACGAAGGCCAGACCACTATCCGTTTGCGTCATGCTTATGGCGAGTGGAAATCCATTCTTGCCGGGCAGACCAACAGTGTGTTCATGGACGGCGATGTGTTCCCCAACGTGATCGATTACTGGGGCCCTTCCGGCATGGTGTTCCTGCGCAACCCGCAGATTCGCTGGACGCCGGTGAAGGGCGACCAGACCATTGCCATGGCTATCGAGGCACCGGGAAGTGGTGTGGATAATGGACTGGACCCCAATACCGTCGGTGGGGATAACGAATACCCGGATCTCACCGCCCACTTTCGCCAGGTCGGTGACTGGGGGCACTTCCAGGTGGCGGGCATTCTCCGCCAGGTTGGCTATGACACCCCCGGTGGCCCGGACGGCAGCCCGGATGACAGTGAGCTGGGCTGGGGCATTAACCTGACCAGTACCATCAATCTGCTGGAAAAGGATCGCCTGATTCTCGGCGTCGTTCACGGTGAAGGTATTTCCAACTACATGAACGATGGCGGGGTGGATATGGCGCCGGATGGCAATGCCGCCGATCCGGACTATCAGGTCGTACCGCTCACCGGCCTGGAGGCTTACTACGAACACTACTGGAACGACACCTACAGTACCGCCGTGGGTTACAGCTCCACGGAAATCGACAATATGGATTTCCAGGCGGACGATGCCTTCAATAAAGGCGAGTATGCTTCCGTCAACCTGCTCCATGCTCCCAACGACAAGGTGTTGATGGGTGTGGAATATCTGTTCGGCAAGCGCACCGCCAATGATGGTGACACCGGCTACGACCGCCGTATCCAGTTCAGTGTGAAGTACAGTTTTTCCAGCGGAAACCTGCTGTAAGTCAGCAGGCTGAGTGATTCAGAGGGAGCTCGAGCAATGCAATATTCACGCAAGTTTTTCAGCATCATGTTTGCCTGGATGCTGGTGCTGTTCAGCGCCAGTTGTTCAGCGGACACCGCCGCCACCGGTGCGGCGGACAACAAGCTGACGGCAGACAACATCAATGCCGCACTGAAAGAGGCCTACAACAAGTACAAGGGCCTGAAAGAAGGCGCCAATGCGGATTACATCCCGGCCCTGGCCAAAGTGGATTCCAACATTTTCGGTATTGTGCTGGTCACCGTGGACGGTCAGATCTACTCCATTGGCGATATCGAATCGGAGGTGTCCATTCAGTCCATTTCCAAAGTCTTCACCATGGCCAAGGTGACCGAAGAAAAAGGGGTTGATGCCCTGCCCAAGAATGTGGGCGTGGATGCCACCGGCCAGGTGTTCAACTCCATCTACGCCATCGAGCAGCACCAGGGCCACGAGATGAACCCGCTGGTGAATGCCGGTGCCATCACCACCACCAGCATGGTGGAAGGCAAGAGCTACAACGAAATCTGGAACAAGATCCTGAACTACTACAGCGAGTTCGCTGGTCGGGAACTTACCGTGCTGGAAGATATCTACAAGTCCGAAGCGGCCACCAATCAGCGTAACCAGGCCATCGCCCACCTGATGTATGCCTACGGGCATATCGAGGGGGATCCGCTGCAGGCCACCGATATCTATACCCGTCAGTGTTCCGTGGGCGTGAACGCCAAGGACCTGGGCATCATGGCCTCTACCCTGGCCAATGCCGGTGTGAACCCGGTGACCGGCAAGGCGCTGGTGAAGCCTGCGGACATGCCGGAAATCCTGGCGGTGATGGCGACCGCCGGTCTGTATGATGATGCAGGCAAATGGCTCTACAAAACCGGCCTGCCCGCCAAGAGTGGCGTAGGTGGCGGCATTATTGCCGTTTCCCCGGGCAAGTTCGGTATTGCCGCGGTGTCTCCGCCGCTGGACGCCGCAGGTAACAGTGTGCGTGCCCAGAAGGCCATTGCGGATATTTCCGCTGCCCTGGGTGGGAACCCCTATGAGGTGATGCCGTACAAGAAATGATAAAACATGTAGTTACCGGCCAGTTGCCTTCGTGGCGACTGGCCGGACCGGGAATCATCACAAACCCGGCAGGAACTCTGGCGATACTCATGGCCTGTTTTCTTGCCGGGTTTTTTCCGTCTTCGGTGCTGGCCGCCGACCAGACCTATGATGCCGCGGACCAGTCTCCCCAGGTGTGGCAACCGCCAGCCTTTGATATCCAGCAATGGGACTGGATACAGGTGGATACCGGCGAGTGGGTCAAGGGGCGGTTGAAGGTATTGCATGACGACTCGGTGGAAATCGACAGTGATCATTTCGACCTGATCTCCATCGACTGGGAAGACATCATCTATGTCAAGACCGGGCGAGTGATGTCCGTATTGCTGGATGGAGGTGAAATCATTCTGGGCCGCCTGACCACCGAAAGGGGCAAGTTGCTGGTCGGTGGTGAACCGGTGGAGTTTACTGAGGTAGTGGGTATTGCCTCGGCCTCGCCCAGAGAGTTTGACTTGTGGTCCGCCGACGTTTCATTCGGTCTGAATTTTCGCAGCGGCAACGTGGAACAGCGTGACTTGAATGCCAAGGCGGTACTGAAAAGACGGACCGTCAAGAACAATACCCGCATGAGTTACACCGGCAACTATTCCGAGTCCGATTCCGAACAACTGGCCAATAACCATACGGCATCCCTGTCCCATGATTATCGGGTCAGTCACCGCTGGTTTTTCCGCCCGATCCAGGCAGAGTACTACCGTGACCCTTTCCAGAACCGGGCGGCGGAATGGACGGTGGGCTTTGGTGCCGGGTACCAGATTTTTGATACCTCCAAGCTGGACTGGTCCATATCGGCAGGCCCGGGTTATCAGCGTACGGAATATGTGGACGTGGCCCCGGGTGAAGACAGAACCGTTTCCACCCCAGCCTTTTTGATGGGGACCTTTTACGATCAGGAAGTGACCGACAACATCGATTTCAATATGGAGTATCAGGTGACCCTGACGGAAAGCAAGGCCGGTCGTGCCAAGCACGATTTCTACACGGCGCTGGACGTGGACCTGACCAGCCGTCTGGACCTGCGCCTGGCCGGCACCTGGAAGCGTATCGAAAGCCCGCAACCGGACAGCGATGGCATCACCCCGCAAAAGGATGACTTCACCGCCACCATCGGCTTGTCGCTGGAAATCTGATACCGGCATCCTCCACATTCCGCAGGAGCCATGCTTGCATGGCTCCTGCGGTGCTTTTCATTCTTTTGGTTGGAAAAGCAAAATAAGACCGATAAAAAAGAATATATTTTTCAAAAAATAAAAGACGATATTCCTGCACCATCAGCTAAGAAATTGCCTGTTTATGGATGAACGCCGGGCCGCCCTCTATGCTTGAAATGCTTTCGCATGGTGCGAAATCGGCAAGAGGGTGCTGGCATGATGTTAATCAAACCGTTCCGGGTTGCCTGTCTGGCCCTGATGGCCTGCGCCGGGGCGCAGGCCGCAGACAGTTTTCAGGTGCGAATTCTGGCCGTCGGCAGCGGCAATGTCGTGCTGCCCAATACCTCCTTTGAGATCACCTATGATGTCACGGGGGAGAGTGAATCAGACCACTATTACTATGTGGACGGTGCGCTTCGCCTGGTTCGTAACAACAGCAACTTTGGCAGTGAACCTGGGCGTTTTTCTGTTACCTACCCTGGTGGTTTTTCTGTCGGCACCGTGCGTGATATTGGCATCTGCCTGCAAACCCTGGGTGGCCCGGTTTGTGATCAGGTCCGGGTGCGCGCCGGTTACCTGCTTGACCCGCCACAGGCCGTGGAGATGCATGCGGTCGGGGTGAAGAATCATGTCGCCGCCAACAACAGTTTTCCCATTCACTACGACGTCTTGAAGCCCGGCAATGCCGAGCATTACTACTATGTGGATGGCCAGCTCCGGGTGGTGCGTGATCAGGGCAGTCCGGAAGCCGGAGAATTCTCCGTGACCTATCCCGGAGGCTTTGATACGGGGATTAGCCATGAAGTGAAGGCCTGTGTGCAGGCTATACAGGGCGAAACCTGTGGCAGTCAGATCGTCACGGCTGGCTCACCGCCTCCGGGCAGGGATGTGCCCGATAGCCTCAATGCGACCCAGTTCGAACAGCACTTTGTCAGCCATGATAGCTGCGACCCGGTTTGCGGCTATTACGAAAATATTTTTTACGGTGACAAGAGCGTTAGCTGGCAACCCCTGGTGGGCCCGGACAGCGAGGCCAATGGCCTGCGTGCCGATCTGTACTACCCCACCGCGGATGGCCGGGTGCATGACGGGGCGGCCCGCAATACCCTGGTGATCTATGCCCACTCCGCCAACTACAGCAAGGAGTCCGTGCGCGATGACAAGAAAAGCCTGCTAACGCATTACCTGGATATTCAGGCCGGGGCCGGTGGCGTCGCCGTGGCCGCGGTGGATTTCCGTCATCCATTGATTGACCAGGACGGTCAGGGATATCCGCTGTCCCGCGATGACTTGAGCCATGCGGTTCAGTTCTTTCGTCATCACGCGGACGTGTTCAACATCAACCCGGAAGATATTTTCATCACCGGTTCGTCGCTGGGCGCGGGGGTCGGCATGCATGCCGCGGTGAAGGAACTGGCCAGCCCCCAGGACCCGTCACCGGTGCGGCGCGAATCCTCGGCGATTCGTGGTGCCTTTCTGGCCACCGGGCAGAGTTCCTTTTCGCAACAGTGGTTCCGGGAAAACTTTCTTGAGCAATCCGTCTGGCCGCTGTATCAGCGCCTGCCCCATGATGATCCGGCGCGTCGTATCTATGGCCATGCCGTGGGTAATGTGACGGAAAAGGCGCCCCGGCTGGAGCTGGTTTACGAAGGCGCCTTCATTGACCATAAGGTGACGCTGAGCGAGTTTGTTGCCAAGTCCGTGGACCTGACGCACCTGCCCAACTATGGCCTGGCCATGCAGGCGCAGTACCGGCTACACGGCATTGGTGATCGCATCATGGTGCGGGAAAATTACGGTGGGTCGTTCGGTACGGAGTCCGCGCACTTTATCCAGCGCAATCGCCTGTCCGGGCAATAAACCCTACCCGCAGGAGCCGTCTCCCGGCAGGCGATCTTCCCATGCTCTGGAAAATTCGTCGTCCGGGAGACGGCTCCCACAGGCGGGCAATCAGGCTTAACCCAGCTCGGCGAGAATGGTATCGGCGCTGCTTTTGTCCACTCCCTTGGTGTCCACGCCCAGGTAGGTCACTACGCCGTCATCGGCAATCAGGGCAAAACGCTTGCTGCGGATGCCCATGCCGCCGCCGCTGGCATCCAGCTCCAGGCCCAGGGCCTTGGCGAATCCGGCGCCGCCGTCGGCCAGCATGGTAATGCGCTCGGCATTCTGGGCCTGCTGCCAGGCATCCATCACGAAGGCATCATTCACCGCCATGCAGGCGATGGCGTCCACCTTTTCCAGAATGGCATCGGCGTTGACGACAAAGCCGGGCATGTGGGTATTGGAGCAGCCGGGCGTGAACGCGCCGGGAACCGCGAAAAGCACTACCTTGCGACCCTTGAAGAAGTCGCCGGTGTTCAGGTCTTCCGGGCCATCGGGGCCGTTGGTTTTCAGGGTAACGGCAGGCAGGGTGTCACCGACTTCAATGGTCATGATCTGCGTCCTTGGCTGAAAGTGGAGCCCCACTGTAGCAAAGACCGGGCGACAGCATGAACCGCAGACTGCTTGCGGGGCTTTACCAACACGGGAGTTCTTGAAACTTACGGGCCGGGCCGCCTGTCATAGGCTGGAAATATGAAATGCACACCGTCAGTCTGACCGCAGGCAAAAGGAGAGAATCATGGGCCAGACAATTGTTATTACCGGCGCAAACCGGGGCATCGGCCTTGCCATGGCGCAGTGCTGGAAAGTCCGCGGTGACCGGGTGATTGCCACCTGTCGGCAGCCTTCCGATGCGCTGCTGGACAGTGGCGTGGAGGTTATCGACGGCGTGAACGTGAGCACGCCGGACGGTATTGCCAACCTGCAAGCGGCGCTGGGCGATACCCCGGTGGACATGCTCTACAACAATGCCGGCATCATGCTCAGCGAAACCGTGGAAGACATGGACTTTGAGCAGATTCAGGAGCAGTTCGAGGTGAATACCCTGGGTCCGCTAAGGGTGACCATGGCCCTGTTGTCGAACCTGAAAAGTGGCAGCAAGGTGGGGCTGATGACGTCGCGAATGGGCTCCATCGAAGACAATACCTCCGGTCGCAAGTACGGCTACCGGATCAGCAAGGCCGGCCTGAATGCGGCGGGCAAATCCCTGGCCATTGATCTCCAGGAGCGAGGCATCGCCGTGGCCATTCTCCATCCGGGCTGGGTGAAAACCGATATGACCGGTCACAGCGGTAACCTGACGGCGGAGCAGGCCGCCGCCAATCTGGTGGCACGTATGGATGAGCTGACGCTGGAAAACAGTGGCACCTTCTGGCACAGCGATGGCAGTGTGCTGCCCTGGTAGCACCTGCGATATGGTTTCCGTTGGAGCCTTGTTTACAAGGCGAATGATTGGTTTTCGCCTTGCCGGCCAGGCTCCAGCGGATCCCCCGGCGGCGGTCACAATGACCGTCAGAGTTTGGTCAGAGAAAACGCATTTTCATACAGGGCATCCAGTCCCCGTTCGCGAAAGCCGGGTTCGTGTTCGATGATGTTTTTCCGGGATAACGGCTCGATGCGGTAGTAATCGCCGTAGCATTCGCTGACCTGTACGTCGTCCACGGAAAACGGTGGGCCGGGCATCTGACTTTGTGTGTATTCCAGGGTGATCAGCAGTTGCGGTGCACCATCGGTGAGTTGCATCAGGTGCCGGGCATAGTCGTCGCGCAACCCGTCCGGCAGCGCAATCAGGGCGGCCCGGTCGTAGATGGCATCCACCGGTTCCAGCGTGTTCTGGTCCAGATGAAAAAAGTCCCCCTGGAACACCGTCAGATCACCATGCCGGTAGCAGTCCCCGCCGGCCCACGGTGTGACCTTGGGCTGACAGGACAGGGAAGCAAACAGGCTGCGGATGGCCTTGGTGGACAGTTCGGCGCCGACTACCTGGTAACCCTGTTCCAGCAGATAGCCGATATCCAGAGTCTTGCCGCACAGAGGCAGGAAAACGCGTTTTCCCGGGGGCAGTTCAAGCCTTGGCCAGTGGCGTTGTAGTAGCGGGTGGACGGTCGGCAGGTGAAAGCCGATTTCCTCCCGGGCCCATTTGTCTTCCCAGAATGCCTTTTCCATTATCCGGCGTCCTTTGTGAGCGGTATGCAGGCTGTGTAGGATACAGACGCTATCATAGTGGTGGTGTCAGCGCGTACAGGTTGCTCTGCCCGTGATGATCATGACTTGCCAATATTTCAGAGAAGGACTGGGGAAAACCATGCGAAAGGGAATTGTTGTGGCGATGCTGTCGCTGATGATCATGCCGTTGTCGGTATCAGCCACCCCGTCACAGGATGTGGACAAATGCGTTGATCGTGTCATGCGTGAGAACGCCCATGAAATTGACTGGCGGGACCAGCGCGAGACGAAGAAGAGGGCAGAGGAAGTCTGCAAGAGACTGGTCTCCATGACCTGTGAGGGACAGGACCGGGACAGCGAAGCGTGTCGTCAATTGCTGGGGGAAAGCCGGCCAATTCGCTAACCGACGGGTAAACCCCGGTGTGGGAGGCGATGCACCGCATCGCGAACTGCCACACCGGGTGAGTGGTTACCGGCGGCGCAGCCAGCCGCCAACCACCAGCATCAGGAAGGGCAGAAGCGCCCCGAGCCCGAAAGCCCCGCCACCACCGCCGCCGCCAAAGGATGGCCGACTACGGGTGTACATGGGTTGCTGGTTGTCCACGCGATTGCTGGTGGGGGCGCTGGCTTCGCGCTGGGCCTTGGCCAGCCGCTCAATATCACGGCGTTTGGCATTGCGGCGGTCGATACCGTACTGCTCGAACATCTCCTCACGCAGCACCACCATGGAGGTGTAGTTGGTGACCAGGCCGTATTCGATGCCCAGGTCCACGATGCCGTTTTCCAGATCCTTTTCTGCACCAAAATAATCAATTTCCTGCTGCATCTGCTCAATGGTGGCGTAGGCCCACAACCGTTCCAGTTCCGGGTTGTCGCCGCCGGTGGCAGGGAAATCGAAACGGGTGCGGTAGGTCTTGTCCTGGCCGGCCACATTGGCGCTCAGGGTTACGTCAGCGGGGCCGTCTCCCCAGTAATGCCCCAGCAGTACAATCTGCCGGCCATGGTAGACGGTGCCGATGCGTTGCGGTTGCAGGTCGGCGGTGCGCACTCCGTCGATATCGATGCTTACCTCGTTCATGGCCTGGTGGGTCAGCTTGGCGGTGGCGGACAGGATCTGCCCGGCAATGTCATCACTGTTGGAGACGCTGGTGGCGAAACCGTTGCTGGCATCGGTCATGGCGGTGAGTAGCGGGCGGTTGGCACTGTTGCCCATGACAAAGGTAAACAGGCGAACGTCGTGTTTTTTCAGCAGGTCGAGAAAATCTTTCTGCTGGGTCTTGTCCACATTGGCCACGCCGTCGGTGACCAGCACGATGCCGGTGGGGCGGTCCGCATCCAGCGGGTTCAGGGCCAGGCTCAGGCCGCCGAACAGATTGGTGCCGCCACGGCTTTGCAGTTGCATCAGCTTCTGGCTGTAGCGGCGGATGCTGTCCGGGGTGGCGTCCACAAAGCCGGAGTTCATTTCCTCGGCCCGGTCGTCGAACAGCACGATGCGGAAGCGGTCGCCGCCACGCAGCTTGCCCAAAGCCTGGTTGACTCCGTCGGCCAGGGTGGCCAGCTTGGCGTTCATGGACCCGGAAATATCCAGTACGAACACCCAGTCGCTGCCGGTGGTGATGGGCGGCAGATCGTCGCCGGGGGTAATGCTTAGCATGAAGGTGCCGCGGTCCTTGCCCGGTGGCTTGTAGGCCACCAGGTCCACGGCGCCGGGCAGGTTCTGCTGGTGGCGCCAGTAGACGACAATGTCCTGATCCAGGGTAAAGGCGTTTGCCGGCTGGCCATTGGCGGCCGGTGGTGCGAACTGGGCGTTGCCGCTGCTTGCCTCGCCGGGGTTGCCGGCGCTGGCGGTTCGATTATCCAGCGTCACCTGCCATTGTTGCGGGCCGAGTTGCTGGATCTGCGCCTGGGGATGTTTGGGCAGGCGCACGGCGTCCACCGGGTAGCCGCTGCGCAGGTTGAGGGTAAAGGTGAAGTGTTCCTCCACGCTTTCATTAGCGGTCCAGAAGGCCAGCAGCTCTTCATCCACGCCACCTTCTTCCAGCGGATAGACGTAGCGGCCGATGCCGGTGTCTACGAAGGCCGGTTGCATGTAGACCAGTCGCACCCGGGTGTCCTGTCCCGCCCGTACCGGGCTGACCATCACGTCGAAGGCCTTGTAGCTGTCCTTCTCGGTGAGGCCGGCTTCCCGGCCGGCGGCTTTTTCCTGTTCATAGACCTGCCGGGCCTGCTGTTTTTCCAGCACTTCCCCGGTCACCGGCTTGCCGTCGATCCACACCGTGAATTCCGCCACGGTACCCTTTTCCGGGACCGGGAAACGGTACCAGGCTTCCAGGTCCCGGTCGTTGGGGTTGTGGAATACCTGCTCCACTTCGGTAATGGCGTAACCGTCTTCCACATCCACGGTGACGTGTTGCTCGCGAATCTTCAGCGGCGGCAGGCTCTGGTCCGCTGGCGCCATCAGGCCGGCGGCCAGGGCGCTGGTGCTGGCCAGCAGCGTTACCACTGCCAGCACGGTGGCGGCGATCCAGTGCCGATATCCTGTTGCGAAACCCATGATGATTCTCCTTGTTGGTATCACGGGTTTCGTTGTACGGCAGGGCGAGGAATTTGTTAAACAGTGTTCATTAACAATTCATGTCCCGGGGTGTTCAATTGGCCGGTTCCGGGGTGTCAGCTCGCGCGTTTCAGCTGTTGCTCGGTGCGCTCGATCAGGGTGGCGAAATCGGGTCTGGCGATCACCGCCAGTACCAGGCCGTAGACCCCATTGAGCAACGCCAGCATGGCGTCGGCGTGCATCAGGCTCAGGGCCACGATAGCGACGGCAACAAAATCCAGCACCCCCAGCAAAATGAACATGCTGGCCTGCACTTTCATCACCGCCGGCGAGTGGCCGGTGCTGCCCTGGATCGGGCGTTGTGCCATGGCCTGCGGCGTCATCAAGGCATCGCGTAGCGGGCGGGCCACCACCAGGGTCAGCGCCATGGCGCCCATGGCCGCCATCCGCAGGGTGTCGGTGGGCATCAGTTGCATCGACGCCTGGTAGTTGCCTACCCATACCATCAGGGCGATGGCAATGCCGATCATCATGGGTGCGGCGAGCACGGTAAACCAGAGCAGGTTGAGTTGGCGTAGGCCGGGTTGTGGCGTGGTCATGGTTATCCCCTCGTTATTCTCCTTGTGGCATGCAGCGTAACGGAAAATGACGGCCCTTGCGGAATAAAAATGCGCGACATGTTTCTGCCAGGAAGGGACAGAGCGACTGAGGGTTATGGTCAGGTGGGGTGGCCTTCACCCTTGTTATGCGCAATGGAACTCGCCGGTTTCGGCGCTGTGCTTTCGCAAGGAGCAGACAAGGACCGCCATGCACTCCGAACTTCCCCTTGATCCGGCCTGCCTGAACCGGGTAAGCCAGCCGCGCATCCCCGCCGGGGACTTCTGGCCTGGCCAGGCGCCGCCGTGCATGGGCACGGAGCTGATCAGAATGGCGCCCCCCGGAGTCAATAAGGCGCTGATGAAACTGGCCCGCCAACCTTCACGGCTCCTCCAAGTAGGGCGGAAATGGGCGTCAGCCCATCTCCGCCAGCGCTACCGGATCCCGGGGTTCCGAAATTCGCAACTCGAAACTGTAATCAGTCCCGGAAATTATTGAACTGCAGCGGAATCTCCAGCTTGGATTCCTTGATCAGGGCGATGGCGCTTTGCAGGTCATCGCGTTTCTTGCCGTTGACCCGCACCTGGTCGCCCTGAATGGAGGCCTGCACCTTCAGCTTGGCGTCCTTGATCATCTTCACCAGCTTCTTGGCGGTGGGCTGGTCGATGCCCTGGCGGAAGGTCAGCGTCAGGGAAAAGGTCTTGCCGCTGTGCTCGGGCTTTTCCGGGCGGTCGGCGCCGGAGGCGCTGATGCCCTGTTTCACCGCCGCCTTGGCGAAGATATCTTCGAGTTGCTGGACCTGAAAGTCCGATTCGGTTTTCAGCGTCACGGTCAGCCCGTTCTGCTCGATGCTGGCGTCCACGCCACGAAAGTCGAAACGGTTGGCCAGTTCCCGATTGGCGTTGTCCACGGCGTGGCGCAGGGCCACTTCATCAATTTCGGAAACAATGTCGAAAGAAGGCATGAGGTCATCTCTGTATCGGCATGAATGGGTGCAGAGGCGATTATACCCGTCCGGCGCGATTGGTACTCGTCGGGGTCGCCCGTTACCATCGCGCCATCATTGACCATGAAAACGGAATGGCATGACCGCTAGCGATACCCTGCCCATCGACAGCCTGCGCGACGATTTCCTCCATCACCTGGCCCGGGGTCCGGTGGTGGTCTCCGCTGCCACCGGTTCCGGCAAGTCCACCCGCCTGCCGGTGTGGGCCTCGGAGCGAGGGCCGGTGCTGGTGGTGGAGCCGCGCCGGGTGGCCTGTACCGCCCTGGCCGGGTTTGTGGCCGGGCAGCGTAATGAAAAGCCCGGCCACACGGTGGGCTATGCCATCCGTTTCGACCAGGCTTGCAGCGACGCTACCGACATTGTCTTCGTTACGCCGGGGATTGCCCTGCGCTGGCTGCGCGAAGGCCGGCTGGCCCGTTTCCATACCGTCATGCTGGACGAATTCCACGAACGTCGCTGGGATACGGATCTGCTGCTGGCCCTGCTCAAGATGCAGAATCGTCACCGCCTGATTGTCACCTCCGCGACCCTGGACGGGCCGCGTCTGGCGCATTATCTCCAGGCCCCGCAGGTGGCCTCGGACGGTCGCGGCTTTCCGGTGACGGCGCACTATCACGCCGCCAATGACCGACAGATGCCCTCTGCCCGGGACCTGCCGCAACGGGTGCTGACGGCGGTGAAGCAGGGCATGGCGGAAGACGACGGCGATGTGCTGGTGTTTCTGCCCGGCCGCAAGGAAATCCAGCAGACCGTGGCTACGCTCCAGCCCCTGGCGGCGGAGGTCATTGCGTTGCATGCCAGCGTGCCGGCGAAGGACCAGCAGCGAGCCCTGCAACCGGGGGCGCGGCGACGGATTATTGTCGCCACCAATGTGGCGGAAACCTCCCTGACCATTCCCGGCGTCACCCTGGTGGTGGACGGAGGCCTGGAGCGCCGCACCCACCAGCGCAATGGCCGCACCGTGTTGTCCCTGGAGGCGATCTCGCAGGCCAGTGCCGACCAGCGCAAGGGGCGGGCCGGGCGTACGGCACCGGGGCGGGTCATCCGTCTGTGGGGCGAGAATGCCCCGCTGGAGGCGCGCACCCCGCCGGAAATCCAGCGCGAGGAACTGGATGAACTGGTGCTGGCGGCGGCCTGTGCCGGTGCCCGGGTGGACGACCTGGATTTCCCCGCCCCCCTGCCCGCCCACACCCTGCAACGGGCCCGGGAGCAACTGGCTGCCCTGGGCGCGCTGGGCAAGGACGGCCTGGCCACCGAAAGGGGCCAGGCCCTGTTCGCCCTGCCGGTGGATACCTTTTTCGCCCACCTGATCATGGCCATGCCGGACGCGGACAGTCAGGGCTTCATGGTGGACCTGGCGGCGGCCCTGAGTGCCTGGCGCCGCCCGCTGAGCCTGCCGCGCAGTGAGGAAGGGCGGCAGGCGCTGGTGGCGTGGCAGCCGCATCCCTGCGATGCCACCACCCTGGTGCAGGCGATTCGCCAGCGGCCACCGGAGGCGCTCAAGCCCAACCACGCCGCCCGGGACGAGGCGCGCCAGCTCGCCGGGCAGATGCGCAAGGCCCTCGGCCTGCCCGCCATCCCGGACACCCCGCCGGGCGATCTGGAACCGGTCTGGCAGGCGGCCATGCAGGCCAGCCCCCGGGCGGTATTCGTGCGCCGGGAAAAACAGACACGTCGGGACGCCATGGGCAACGGCAGCGACGAGGTGTGGGTCAGTGAGGAATCCCGCTTCGATGACACAGCGGAAGCCGCCCTGGTGCTGGACAGCCACAGCGTACCGGGCAGGGGTACCCGCCAGACCTTCACCGCCGCCACCTGCCTGGCGCCGCTATCGCTGCGTGCCCTGGTGGACGGGGGGCTGGCCGAACCCCGGGTGGGGCCGCTGCAACAGGCGGATGACGAGCCCGTGGCCACACGCGAGTGGCTCTACGCCGGGCGGGTCATTCACACCGAAACCGCCGAACCGGAAGGCGATGCGGCCCGTCAGGTGCTGGCGGACCTGATCCTGGATGGCGACTTTCTGGCCCCGGCCGGCGAACAATTACGCGATGATCTGGAGGCCTGGCAGCTTTATGTGGCCCTGGGGGAAGCGGATGGCGAGGTACCGCAAGCCCGACCATGGCTTTTGGAAAAACTGGCCGTCCTCGGTGTGGAACGGCTGGATGACCGGGAACTGCTGGCCGCCGATGACCTGCGTTTCGATGGCATTCCTGATTGGGAGCGGGAACGGTTCGAGGAAAAATTTCCCCGCCGGGTCAATCTCAGCGACCTGAAGCTGCGCATTCACTACAAGGTGCAGATACGTCAGGTGATTGCTGAATACATTAGCGGTGGCCGCAAGGGCGACCCGAAACGCTGGGAACTGCCCGCCTGGTCCGGCTGGCAGGTGAAGTACCGCAAGGCCAGTCGGTTGGTGGATGTGCGGTAGGGTTTCATTTCAGTTTCGAGTTTCGAGTAACGAAAAGCGAGACCCGAAAAAAAATTTGGGCGCTTCGCAAATCTGGTGGGTTTTGTTTCGCTTGCACGCAACACGCAACACGCAACACGCAACACGCAACACGCAACACGCAACACGCTTGCACGCAAAAAAGAACAGGCATATCACGGATGAGAGAGACGGCAGCATTCTCAGCGTGGCTGTGCTGTAGAGCGGGATGTCTCGGAGTCACGCACGTATTTCCGCGCGGTTTGAACAAGCTGCCCCGGGCCTGATCCGTGCTTACCTGCGAACATCAATCTTGACCTGCCAGCCCCGGTCCCCCTCTTTCGCTATTCAGTGGTGTTGCACTTCGCCATTGAATCCAAGACTTGCAACGCGAAACAGACTGCTCCGTCAGCAGGCTGGCGCCTGCTGACTCAGGTTTTGATTGGTGGGAGCGGTCGAACGACCGCTCCCACGGCAGGCCTGTCAGGCGGAAATGTTGTCCTTTAGGCAATGTCCGCCCTGGGGGTTCATCCTTGACGTGCGGCGTTAAAACGCCAGCACCATGTCCGTGGTGAAGGCCCAGCCATTGCCGCCCACCTGGAAGGGCACACTGCTGTAGCCCACCGGGGAATCCTTCAGGTACAGGCCCTGCACGTTTAGGCGCAACTCCTTGCGCTTGAATGGGTACCAGTTGAAGCCCACGCTCAAGTCATGGGGGGTGCCGTACTCACCCTGGATTTCCGAGTAGGCCACATAGGGTTGCAGGGTTTTGGGAATGGCCATCATGGAGGCCTGAACCTGATAGCCCTTGTCATCCAGACGGTCCTTGGGGAGTGGCCCGGTGGCATCGAAGTTATCTACCCAGCGATGGTAGAACTCGGCCTCCAGGAACCAGCCACGGTATTTCATCCCGGCATTGACGGCCGCCATCTGGTAGGTGGCTTGATTGATACGGGTGCCATTCTCGAAGGGATCAGACTGGAAAATCAGGGTGCCATCGGACAGGCGAATCTGTGAATTTTCCACCGTATCGGTGTCGGGTTGGGCCTGGGCGTCTTCCCGGCTGTAGGTGTAATGCACACCAAAGCGGGTGGCCAACTCTTCATGGAATGCGAAGTCCCCCAGCTCCTCCCCCGGGCCATACTCACCGGTGGTGGGCATCCACCACAGGGCACTGGAGAAGGTGTTCAGCCCGTCATCCAGCTGAGTGCCGCTCACCCCCAGCTGACTCAGGTTATTGCCGAGCATGGTGCGGTATTGTACCCCTTCAGCAAGCTCACCTTCCGCCCAGATACCCATGGTGTAGGAGCCACGGAAAAACTCATCAGCGATGGTCCGGTGGTCGTTCTTGAGCCAGTTGGGGAAGGTGTTGTTGGTGGAGCGGGTTGAGGGAAGGGCACCCACACCGCCGAACAGCTTGAAGGCCTTGTTGAAGTGGTAACTCAGGTTACCGGCAACCACCACCTGCGCAGGGTCGCCCTGGCTGGTGTTGGACGTCCAGGTATAGAACAGGAAGTTCAGTTTCGGATCGAAAATCCAGCCCTTGAAGCTCATGTTGACCTTCTGGAACTGGATGTCGTTGCGAG
>JAKSCQ010000330.1 GCA_022360555.1 Pseudomonadales bacterium | reverse complement strand
TTCACCTGGACGGGCGACCATACCTTCACTGGCCGGACCTTGCTTTACAATGGTGCGAGCCTGTCCCTGGGGGCCGGGGGGAATACCGGGTCCATTGTGGGGGATCTGCTGTTCGTTGATGGCAACACCCTGGAAATCCACCGCGCCAACGACTACCGCTACGATGGGGTGATCTCCGGCAATGGCGACCTGATCAAGAATGGCGCCGGCAATTACATTCTGTCGGCGGATCATTCCCTGACCGGCACCGCCACGGTGAACGGCGGCGGCATGTTAGTGAACGGCGCCATGAACGACGTGGACGTCACCGTGAACAACGGCGGCCTGCTGGGCGGCAGTGGCTCGGTGGGCGAGACCCTGGTTGCCTCTGGTGGCACCCTGTCTGCGGGGAATTCCATTGGTACCCTGACCATCAACGGGGATCTGACCCTCGAGAGCGGCAGCCAGCTGGCACTGGACGTGGACCCGGCCAGCAGCGGCAGCGACAGGATCAATGTGACCGGGGAGGCCAACCTGGCGGGCTCGGTGCTGCATGTGGGCAATGATGGCGATTACCAGCCGTTCAGTGCTTACACCTTCCTCAGCGCGACCGGTGGCATTAACGGCCAGTTTGATGATGTGTCGTCCAACTATGCCTTCCTGAACCCCGCCCTGAGCTACACCACAGACGCCGTGACCCTGGAGTTGCTGCGTAACGACCAGACGTTTGCCGGTGTGGCGTTCACCGACAATCAGCGCGCGGTGGCCAACAACGTGGATGGCTTGCCCGTGGCCCATGGTCTGTACCGGCAAGTGCTGCAGATGTCCGCATCGCAGGCGGCTGATGCATTCCGTTCCTACAGCGGCGACAGCCTGCTGGCCGGGCTGACGGCCGGGCAGCAGTTGCAGCAACGCTTCGCCATCGGCATGCGCCAGCGTGGCCGCAACGCGGGCGGGCAGTCCGGTGGCGGCATGGAGGCCCGCGTGGCCCGTGAGCTGCAGGCCCTGGCGGCCCCGTCCGACCCTTACGCCCAGGCGGCGGCCGGCAAGGCGGTGGCGAACAACGCCGGGCGTGGGGCGAAGCCACAGGAAAGCGGTGTCTGGGTTCAGGCCCAGTCCTCCCGGTTTGAGGAGCAGTCGCAAAGCGGTGTGGGCAATGCGGCCTATACGTTCCGCGGTGATCAGCTGGCCCTTGGGGTGGATCACCAGTGGGACAGCCTGCTGCTGGGGGTGGCCGCGGGCAGCGCGGATGGCGCGCTGGATTACGATAACCGTCAGGCCGACGGGGAGGTGTCCTCCTGGTTTGCGGGGCTGTATGGCCGCTGGCGCAGTGCCGGGGCCTGGTTCCTGCGTGGCGATGTGAGTGTTGGCAGCAGCGATGTGTCCCAGCAGCGTATTGTCAGTGGCGCACCTGCCGAGTCGGACAGCACGGTGGACGCGTTGCGTCTGGCGCTGGAGTCGGGCTGGGATCTGGCCTGGGGGGAAAGCGGATTGCACCCCTACGTTATGGTTTCCATGAGCCGCATCGAGCGGGATGGCTTTCGCGAAAGTGGCGGCGGCATCGCCGGCCTGAGCGTGGACGACAGCGAGCTGAACAGCGGCGAAGCCTGGCTGGGGACGGATCTGTCCCGCGCCTTTGTGGTGGGCAGTGACTGGCTGGTGGCGGAAGGGGGCCTGGCGGTGGTGCAACCGTTCGGTGATACCCAGCCGGAACAGACCGCCCGTTTCGCCGGTGCCCAGCAGGGCTTCACCGTGTACGGCGCGGACCAGGACGACACTCAGCTGGCAGCGAATGCCGGTGTCGAGTGGTTCATGACCGATGACTTTTCCCTGTGGCTGGGCTACCGCGGACGTTTTGGTGGGGATACCGAAAGCCACGGTGGCCTGCTCAGTGCCAACCTGACCTGGTAAGGATGTGATGATGAAAACCTGTAATGCCGTGGCATGGGTGGCCGCCAGTGTGTTGCTGCTGGGCGGGTGTGCCGCGCACACCCCGGCGGAAGAGAACTGGCCAGGCTATCGCACCGATGGCGAGGGGCGGTTGCTGAAAACCGCGGATGGCCGCTGCTGGCGCACGGCGGACTGGACTGCAGACAAGGCCGTGCCGGAATGCGATGTGGCGATTACCGGGGTGCCGGTGGTGGAGGAACAGGACACCCCACCCCCAACGCCCCCGGCGCCTGCGCCGGTGGTGCCCGCCATGCTGCGGGTGACCTTTGCGTTCGATTCTGCCGTCTTGACGGAGGCAAGCCGGGTGGCGCTGAAGGCCTGGTATCAGGATGTGGCGCGCCTGGCGCAGCCGGTGGTGACCATCGATGGGTTCAGCGATCCGCTGGGGGAGGCGGGGTATAACCGAACCCTGGCCGAACAGCGGGCGCAGGCGGTGGCGGCCTGGTGGCGAGATCAGGGGGGCGGCATTGCTACCTTGCAGGTGCAGGGGCATGGCGAAGATAGCGCGGTGTCCGGCGACCGCTGTGCATCCGTTGCAGCGGACAAACGCAAGGCCTGTTATCAGCCGGATCGGCGCGTCGAGTTGCGTGTGCAGTAGCCCCTAACCCTGCTGCACGTTCTGTCGATAGCTCAAGGCTTCACGCAGGTGGTCGCGTTCGACTTCTTTGACGTTCTTCAGGTCGGCAATGGTGCGTGCCACCCGGGCGCTGCGGTGTAGCGCCCGGGCGGACAGGCCCAGCCGGTCCATGACTTTGGCCAGCCACTGACGGTGGGGCTTGAGCAATCGTTCCAGTTCGTGCGGTGACAGTTCCCGGTTGAGCTTCTGCTGGCGCTGCCATTGATTGCGCCAGGCGTCTCGTACCCGGGTGCGCACGCAGGCGCTGGTTTCGCCCTGGCGGTCGCCCAGCAGTTCCTTCGCCTCCACGGCGGGCACATCCAGATGCAGGTCGATCCGGTCCAGTAAGGGGCCGGACAGTTTGCTCTGGTAACGTTTGGCCTTTTCGCAACGATAGCCACAGCTTTTTTCCGGGTCCCCCAGGTAGCCGCAAGGGCAGGGATTCATGGCGGCCACCAGTTGGAAGCGGGCCGGGAAGGTCAGTTGCTGGGCGGCGCGGGCGATGCTGACTTCGCCGGTTTCCAGCGGTTCACGCAGTACTTCCAGCACGCGCCGATCAAACTCCGGCAGCTCATCAAGAAACAGAATCCCGTGATGCGCCAGGGAAATTTCCCCCGGGCGCGGATGGCTGCCGCCACCCACCAGGGCGGTGGCCGAGGCGGTGTGATGTGGTGCCCGGTAGGGGCGCTGGTGGAAATGCTGGGTGGGGCGAGGTTGTTTGAGCGAATGGATGGCCGCCACTTCCAGCGCCTGTGAGGCATGCAGCGGTGGCAACAGGCTGGGTAGCCGCGAGGCCAGCATGCTTTTGCCGGCCCCGGGCGGGCCACACAGTAACAGGGAGTGGCCGCCGGCGGCGGCGATTTCCAGAATCCGCTTGGCGGCGGCCTGACCGCGAATTTCTGACAGACAGCCCTTGGCATAGGAGCTGTGGGTCGGCGTTTCGGCTTCATGGACGGGCAGCGGCGCCTGGTCCATCAGGTGAGCGGCCACCTGGGCAAGCCGGCTGCCGGCGATGGTGGTGGCCCCGGCCAGAGCGGCTTCGTCGGCATTGTCCCGGGGGACGATCAGGGTGCGGCCGGTGGGCTGGCAGGCCAGAGCGCAGGGCAGCATGCCGGGTACCGGGCTGAGCTCGCCGTTCAGGGCCAGCTCGCCGATAAATTCATGATTGTCCGTTTCGATACGCCCCAGTTGCCCGCTGGCCAGCAGGATACCCAAGGCGATGGGTAGGTCGAAGCGGCCACCATCCTTGGGTAGGTCCGCCGGGGCCAGGCTCACGGTGATGCGCCGTTGCGGGAATTCGAAGCCGCTGTTGACCAGCGCCGAGCGGACCCGGTCGCGGCTTTCCCGCACGGCGGTATCGCCCAGGCCGACAATGGTAAAGGCGGGCAGCCCGGGGGCCAGATGGGTTTCCACCCGCACCTGCCTGGCTTCAATGCCCAAGGGTACCCGGCTGTAGAGCAATGCGTGTGTCACTGTCCCTCATGAATGCAATGGGTGGATGAGGGAGTCTACGGGGGAAAGGCCGGTATGCCTGTAGGTCGGCGCTGATGGTGGCTGTAGGAAAGAAGCCCGTTGGCGCTTGGCTTGCAAGGCGAAGGGTTGCATCAGGCCCCTGCGCTTTGCGAGCCAAGCGCCAATGGGAGAAGGGCGTTCGTCATGCCGAAGTGATTCGCTGCGCTTGTGCCTTGGTTTTTTCCGGGGTCGGGCCGGGTGTGTTCGGAAAAGTGCTGCCAACGGAGGGAGATTCCGGGGCGAGCCCGGCATGACGGGGCGAGGGTGAGTGGGGGCTGGCCTGTGTCCAACGTCAACTCACCCACGCCGTTGGAGCCTTGCTCGCAAGGCGAAGGTGCCCGATCACACGGTGTCAGATCCCCCTTTCGCGCTCCCGGCGTCATTGATCCAGGGCGCCGACCAGCGTGCCCACAAGATCAGTCTTCGGACGCTTTCTCCAGTTCCGCCACCTGTTTTTCCAGTGCTTCCAGTTTTTCCCGGGTGCGCATCAGTACCTGTTGCTGGATATCGAATTCTTCCCGGGTAATCAGGTCCAGCCGACTGACGGTTTCCGCCAGGACGCTGCGGACATTGCGTTCCACTTCGCTGCGCAGGCCGCCCAGATCGGTGGGCAGGCGTCGGCTGATGTCGGCCATCAGGCGGTCGATAAAGGGCTGGTCGGACATGAAACCGTCTCCGTGATGTCTGCAATGGCAGTGGCCGTGATGTCACTGCTTGTATTGATGGGCGGATGGTAGCACGGTGTCACAGGGGCGGCATCGGCAGGTGGGCAGAGTGCCTGCACCAAGATGGAACTCGCCCCAGAGTGGTGCGCTATAATGGCGCGCCTCGCCCGATGCATGAATGCGGGTCGGGTTATAACCCACTGAAATTGCATGATTTTCTAAAACTGGCATGGGTCGTGCACTAATTGGGTCAGAGCGTTCGAGCAACTGTGGATCGGGGCCCGTCTTGGGGCTCGGAGGAAATGGACGTCACCGGACGCGGTGAAAGCTGAGGAGAATGAAATGAAACTGGTTACTGCCGTAATTAAGCCGTTCAAACTGGACGACGTGCGTGAAGCACTCTCCGAGATCGGCGTTCAGGGCATCACCGTTACCGAGGTGAAAGGCTTTGGACGCCAGAAAGGTCACACCGAGCTGTATCGGGGTGCCGAGTACGTGGTGGATTTCCTGCCCAAGGTAAAAATCGAAGTGGCTATCGCCGAGTCCAGCCTGGACCAGGTGATCGAGGCCATCGCGAAAGCCGCGAACACCGGCAAGATTGGTGACGGCAAGATCTTTGTCACCTCCCTCGAGCAGGCCATTCGTATCCGTACCGGCGAAACCGGCGAGGACGCGATTTAAGTTTTACCGTGTTTTGAAATCGACCCATGCCAGGGCTTTAGAAACACGCTTCCAATTTCGGAGGGTTGCATTGTGGAAAACCAAATTTTTGAACTTCAGTACGCCATGGACACCTTTTATTTTCTGGTGTGTGGCGCATTGGTAATGTGGATGGCGGCCGGCTTTGCCATGCTGGAAGCTGGCCTGGTGCGTGCCAAGAACACCACCGAGATTCTCACCAAGAACGTGGCGCTGTTTGCCATTAGCTGCATCATGTACCTGGTGTGTGGTTACGCCATCATGTACGACGGCGGCATCTTCCTGAGTGGCATTGAAGCCTTCGATCTGACCGGCGTGCTGGCGGATTCCGCCGAAGCGGGTTTTGACGGTGGCTCCGTGTACTCCGGTGCCTCTGACTTCTTCTTCCAGGTGGTGTTCGTGGCTACCGCCATGTCTATCGTCTCCGGTGCCGTGGCCGAGCGCATGAAGCTGTGGGCGTTCCTGATTTTCGCCGTGGTCATGACCGGTGTGATCTACCCCATGGAAGGTTCCTGGACCTGGGGCGGTGCTTCCGTCTTCGGCATGTACACGCTGAGCGATCTGGGCTTCTCCGACTTCGCCGGTTCCGGCATCGTGCATATGGCTGGTGCGGCGGCTGCCCTGGCGGGTGTCCTGCTGCTGGGTGCCCGTAAAGGCAAGTACGGTCCCAATGGTGAAGTGCACGCTATCCCGGGTGCCAACCTGCCGCTGGCAACTCTGGGTACCTTCATCCTGTGGATGGGCTGGTTCGGCTTCAACGGTGGTTCCGTGCTGAAGCTGGGCGATGCTGCCAACGCCCACTCCGTGGCCATGGTATTCCTGAATACCAACGCTGCTGCTGCCGGTGGTGCGGTCGCCGCCCTGATGGTTGCCCGCATCCTGTTCGGCAAGGCGGACCTGACCATGCTGCTGAACGGTGCGCTGGCCGGTCTGGTTGCCATTACTGCCGAGCCGTCCACGCCGACAGCCCTGCAGGCAACCCTGTTCGGTGCTCTGGGTGGTGTGCTGGTGGTATTCAGCATCCTGACCCTGGACAAGCTGAAGATTGACGATCCGGTGGGTGCCATCTCCGTACACGGTGTTGTGGGTCTGCTGGGTCTGCTGCTGGTACCGATCACCAACGATGGCTCTTCCTTCTCCGGCCAGCTGATCGGCGCCGCTACCATCTTCATCTGGGTATTCGTCACCAGCCTGATCGTCTGGGGCATCCTGAAAGCCGTCATGGGTATCCGTGTCGGTGAAGAGGAAGAGTACGAAGGCATGGATATCGCCGACTGCGGTATGGAAGCCTACCCGGAATTCGTGAAGAGCTAATCTTCAACAACGATTTCCTTGAAATATCAGGGCGCCTTCGGGCGCCCTTTTTTTGTGATTACGAGCTATGCTCGGCTGGATCAGGCAATTTCCGCACTCGACAGGTCTACTCAAACAGCCCCAATCCGGACCAGGCCCAACCCCATTCGCCATGCGAGCATGGTTCCAACGGGCGCGGAGGCGCTGATGGCGGTGGTCTGAAATCGCCGATCTTGGGATGGGGCCCTATGCTATGATGCGCCCTTTCCGGCTAGCCACTGGCATGCACCATGACTGAACCGACCGTAATTCGCCTGCGCAAGAACGAGGAACGCCGTCTCAAGGCCGGCCATCTGTGGATCTATGCCAACGAGATCGATACCCGCCATACGCCGCTCAAGGAGCTGCCAGTGGGGGCCGCCTGTGTGGTGGAAGACAGCCGGGGCAAACCCCTGGGGCGGGCGCTGCTCAGCCCCCATTCCCTGATTGCCGCGCGCCTGTACAGCCGGGATGTGAAGCAGGAACTGTCGCGCAGCTTCTTCAAGAAACGTATCGAGCAGGCCCTGGCCCTGCGTGAGCGGCTGTTTGATTCCACCTGTTACCGGCTGATCTTTGGTGAGGCCGATGGCCTGCCTGGCCTGGTGGTGGACCGCTTCAATGATGTGCTGGTGGTGCAGACCGGTTCCGGTGCCATGGAAGCGCACCTGGAGGTGATTGTCAGTGCGCTGGATGCGGTGCTGGACCCTGCCCATATCATTGCCAAGAACGAAGCGGCGGCCCGGGAAATCGAGGGCATGGAGCGCTATACCCGGGCTTTGAAGGGAGAGCTGCTGGATGAAATCAGCCTGACGGAAAATGGTGCCATTTTCGTGGCGCCGCTGGCCGAGGGACAAAAGACAGGCTGGTTTTACGATCACCGCGCCGCTCGCCTGAAGATGGCACCGCTGGCGAAAGGGGCACGGGTGCTGGATGTATTTTCCTACTGCGGCGGTTGGGGCATTCAGGCGGCACTGGCCGGGGCCGAGTCGGTAACCTGTGTGGATGCCTCGGAAACCGCCATTGATTATGTACACCGCAATGCGGAAAAGAATGGCGTGGCCGACACGGTAGGCTCCATTCAGGGCGACGCCTTCGCCGCCATGAAACAGCTGATTGCAGACGGTGAAAAATACGATCTGGTGGTGCTGGACCCGCCCGCTTTCGTGAAGCGCAAGAAGGATTTCAAGAATGGCTTGGCCGGCTATCATGCCATCAACGAACTGGCCATGCGGCTGGTGAAGCCGGGCGGTTACCTGATCTCTGCCTCTTGTTCCATGCATATGCCTGCCAGCAAGTTGCTGGATGTGGTTCAGTCCAGTGCCCGGCATATTGATCGCAGCGTACAGGTGATCGGTTACGAAGGGCAGGGCCCGGACCATCCGGTGCACCCGGCCATCCCGGAAACCGCCTACCTGAAAAGCTGGTTCTGCCGGGTTACTTTTAGTCAGTAGTGAGCGACAAGCCTGCCAGGGGCTGATGAAGGAGTACGGCCCGGCGCCATATCGCTTGCAGGCAAGCTCCCACAGGGAGCATCCGTGCACGGAGCATGGCTGCAAGGGCGGGGCGAGCGAAGGGAAAATGCGCGACTCTCGAAAGGGGCCCAAACGCGTGTTGCTAACCGTGAAAAGAGTGCGAAAAAATGGAATTCACGCTGCTGTTTCTGAAATTTTTTCTCAAGGCGCTGGTCTTGGGGGCGCCCCTGCTGGCGTTCTTTTTTCTATTGATTGTGCTGCTTGGGCAATGGGTCGGGAAGCTGGAAGGCTGGTCGCGATTTGATGCGTTCTACTGGTCGTTCATCACGGCGTTGACGGTGGGCTATGGGGACTTTCGCCCGTCATCACGCAAGAGCAAGCTGCTGGCACTGGCCACGGCCACGGTGGGTATCATGTTCAGTGGGGTCTTCGTGGCGGTGACGGTAGCCGCTGCCACCGAAGCCTTCCGCCAGTATATGCCGGACTGGACGCCCATAGGCTGACACCGGCTCTCCTTCTGTCAGCAGCGGCTGCGAGACACGTCGGGAGACCCCGGATCAAGTCCGGGGCGACAAGGAGTTATTCAGAGGCTTCTCAATGCTTCAGTTTTTCCAGCATGGCGGCCATGCGCGTACGCACGGTTTCGATGGCCTTGTAGGGGCGGATCATTACCTTGAAGTCCACGATCTTGCCGTCTTCATTCCAGGTAATCATGTCCACACCGTTGACGGTGATGCCGTCCAGTTCCAGTGCGAATTCCAGTACCGAATGTGGCCCTTCGCTGATTTCACGCACATAGTGAAAACTGTCGTTGGCCAGCACATGCATGGCGGCGGTCAGGTAAGCCAGCGTCAGCGGCTTGCCGACTTGGGGTGTGTGCACCAGGGGGGAATGGAACACGGCATCGTCGGCCACCAGATTGACCAGTCCGTCGGGGTTCTGTTCAGCGATCATCCGGTGCCAGGCGCTCAGGCCGGTTTGGCGCATGGCGGTCTCTTGTCTCATGGCTGTCTCCTCAACGACAAAGCGCCTGTTTGGCGGTATGGTACTCGTCGGCCAGCCGGGCAATGGCGTCGCCGGCTCCTTGCACGGCGTTCACCGCGCCGATGCCCTGGCCGCAGCCCCAGATATCCTTCCAGGCTTTCTTGTCGCTATTGCCCCCCGAGCCGAAGTTCATGGCCGACGGATCACTTTCCGGCAGGTTGGCCGGGTCCATGCCTGCCTTGATGATGGACGGCGCCAGGTAGTTGCCGTGCACGCCGGTGAACAGGTTGCTGTAAACGATGTCGGCGGCGCTGCTGTCCACAATCATGTCCTTGTAGGCCTGCTCCGCGTTGGCTTCTTCGGTGGCGATGAACATGGAACCGATATAGGCCAGGTCGGCGCCCATGGCCTGGGCGGCCAGCACGGCGCGGCCATTGGCGATGGAGCCGGACAGGGCCAGCGGGCCGTCGAACCACTGACGCAGTTCCTGGATCAGGGCGAAGGGCGACTGGGTGCCGGCATGCCCACCGGCACCGGCGGCCACGGCGATCAGGCCGTCGGCGCCTTTTTCGATGGCCTTGCGTCCGAAACGGTCGTTGATCACGTCATGCATGACCATGCCGCCCCAGCCATGCACCGCCTGGTTCACTTCCTCGCGGGCGCCCAGTGAGGTGATCACCATGGGCACCTTGTACTTCTCACACAGCTCCAGATCCTTCTCCAGGCGGTCATTGGAGCGGTGCACGATCTGGTTCACCGCGAAGGGGGCGGCGGGCTGGTCCGGGTGGTCGCGGTCCCAGGCGGCCAGCTCCTCGGTGATGCGGTGCAGCCATTCGTCCAGTTGGGAGAGGGGGCGGGCATTGAGCGAAGGAAAGGAACCGACGATGCCGGCCTTGCACTGGGCCAGCACCAGATCCGGGTTGGAGATGATGAACAGCGGCGAGCCCATCACCGGCAGGCGCAGGCGGGAGCTGAGGGTATCGGGCAGGGACATGACAGGTTCCTCGTAACAGGCCCCGGGACAGGGTGGGGCGATTAAATATACGAAGTAAAATTTACACCGTATACCAATAAGGTCAAGTCCTTCTGTTGATCCCGGTGAGCGGATCGGTCAGTCGTTCAGGGTGGGCGGGTGGACCTTCATGCCGGCGTAGAGGGTGCGCATGATCTTCTCGCGCAGGGTGTCGCCGTCCATGCCGCGCAGGCCGCTGGCCAGTTCCAGCACCACGATGCCGTGGAGGGTGGCCCAGAACATGTAGCCGATCAGTTGGGCATCGCCCTCCAGCAGGCCGGCCTCAATCATCTGGCGAACATAATCCACCATGGTTTCCTGGGCGCGGGCGTTGGCCTTGCGCAGTTCCGGGTAGCGCTCCTCGTTCGGCTGACTGAAGGAAAAAATCAGTTGGTAGGCGGCGGGGTAGGTCTTGGCGAAATTCACGTAGGCGTCGCCCACCGCCCGGGCCCTGGCGCGGGCATCCGGCGCTGCCGCCACAGCGGTTTCCAGCGCCTCGGAGAAACGATGGAAGGATTGAGCGCGCACCGTGGCGAGGATTTCTTCCTTGTCCTGGAAGTAGCGGTAGGGCGTCATCGGGCTGACGCCCACCTCGCTGGCGATCTGCCGCATGGTCACATTCTGTGGCCCGCGTTCGATAAACAGCCGGGTCGCCGCGTCACAGACCTTCTGGCGAAAGTCCGCGATCTCTGCTTCGGTTTTTGCTTTCTTGGCCAAGGGCGGCGGCTCCGGCTCGGGGTGAAGGGGCTTACAGTGTAAACCATGAGCCTGCCGGTTGCCGAAAGGACTCCGGTTGCCCGCTGAGCGGGACGGGCCCGGTGGAACCGGCACGTATATTGAATGGCATCCGGTTCACCCTGAAGGCAGTAAAAGGTAGCAACGTGTCCCTCTCTCCCGACTTCATGCAGGTGCGCGTGGAAGCCGTGAAAACCCGGCTCAATGTGCAGGTGTGCAGCCTCTATCGGGCGGTTCCGTTTCAGGAAACACTGGAAATCGTCGCCACCAGCGGGCTGAACCGCCGCGCCCTGGGGGCGACCCTGTCCTTTAAACAGGGGCTGACCGGCAAGGTGGCCCGTACCCGCAGTCCGGTGGTGGCCCGGGATATCCGCAGCCATGCGGAATATCACTATGTGCCCGGCTCCGATGAGGAGCGTTTCGCCAGTTATCTGGGGATTCCGCTGGAAGACGGTGACACCCTGTACGGGGTGCTGGTGGTGCAGACCGAGGCCAGGAAGACCTTCTTCCTGAAGGACATCAAGGAGCTGCACAACGCCGGTCGCGATCTGCTGGAAGCATTGAAGCTGGCGGTGCGCAAGGCGGGCTAACGCGGCTTTTGCCCACCGATCATGGCTTTACTGTGGCAAAGCGCCTCCATACCCGCCCCCGGCAGGGGTGAAACCGGCGGGTGTGGGAACTGACCGGTGGTGTGTTTATCATGCCGTGACCGCCGATCAGGAAACCGCAAGTGGCCAGTGTCTTAATAGTCGATGATGAACCCCGCATTGCCGAGCCGCTGATGTTCGCGCTGGAGCGTGAACATTATGCGGTCAGTCATGTGGCGCTGGGCCGTGATGCCCTGGATGCCCTGGCCACCCGGTCGTTTGATCTGCTGGTGCTGGATGTGGGGCTGCCGGATCTCAATGGTTTTGAGGTGCTCAAACAACTGCGCCAGACCAGCGAGATACCGGTGCTGTTTCTCACCGCCCGCCAGGATGAGGTGGATCGCATCCTCGGCCTGGAACTGGGCGGCGATGACTATGTCACCAAGCCGTTCAGTCCCCGTGAGGTGGTGGCCCGTATCCGCGCCATTCTCAAGCGGCTGTCACCGCGACCCCCATCGGCCCTGTGGCAACTGGACGAGGCCGGTGCGCGGATTCTCTGCAAGGGCGAAGCGCTGTCGTTGACTCGCTCGGAGTACCGGATTCTGGCCGCCATGATCCGTCACCCCGGTCAGGTGTTCAGTCGTACCCGGTTGCTGGATATCTGCGATAGCGACGAAGACAGTTTTGAACGCAGCGTGGACACCCATATCAAGACCCTGCGCGCCAAGCTCAAACCCCTGCAGGCCGATGGCCTGATTGCCACACGCCGGGGCATCGGCTACTACCTGGAGCCGGCGTGAAACTCGGTCAGCGGCTGCTGCTGTTCTATTTTCTCATTCTCGGGCTGCTGGGCTGGTTCGTCCTGGATCTGGTGTTCGGCCAGGCCAAGCCACTGGTGCGCCAGTCCGCCGAGGAAACCCTGGTGGACGCGGCCAACCTGCTGGCGGAAATGGTGGCCGTGGATGCCGAAGATGGCGCTATCGTTATCACCCCGCAATTGCGCGAGGCGCTCACCCGCTATGCCGGCCGTACCCCGGATGCGGATATCTGGGGCCTGAAAAAAGCCCGTATTCACACCCATGTGTACATCACCGGCCCGAACGGCACGGTGTTGTTTGATTCCCGCGGTCGTGATGAAGGCAAGGACTTTTCCCGCTGGAACGATGTCCACCTGACCCTGCAGGGGCGCTACGGTGCCCGTACTACCCGTAGTGATCCGGATGACCCGTCCACCTCTGTCATGTACGTGGCCGCGCCTATTCGGGACAACGGCAGCCTGATCGGCGTGATCAGCCTGGGCAAACCGGGCCGCGCCATCGAGCCCTTCGTGCACCGGGCGGAGCGTTACCTGACCCTGTACGGCGGGCTGGTACTGCTGGTGTGTCTGCTGCTGGGCGGGTTGCTGGCCTGGTGGCTGAGCCGTCGGGTCAACCGGCTGCGCCGTTATGCCGAAGCGGTGGCCAATGATGAACGACCGGCCCCGCCGCTGTTTCACGGCAACGACGAAATCCGCGATCTGGCGGAAGCGGTCACCGCCATGCGTCGCCGGCTGGAGGAACGGGCCCGGCTGGAAGACAACGTCACCCTGCTGACCCATGAAATGAAAAGTCCACTGGCGGCGATTCGCGGCGCCGGCGAAATTCTCGACGAGGAAATTCACGACCCGGCACTGCAACGGTTTACCGGCAACGTGATTCACGAAAGCCAGCGCCTCAGCGATCTGCTGGACCGGCTACTAGCCATGGCCCGCCTGGAAAAACTGGAAAGCCTGCCGGACCGGGTGCGAACGCTGGAGGTGGCGGCCCTGGTAAAAGACTGGCAGGGCAGCCGCTATGCGCTGCTGGCGGACAGGGAACTGACCCTGGACGTGGAGGCGGAGGCGTTGCAGGCCGAGCCGGAAACCCTGCAGCTGGCTCTGTTCAACCTGCTCGACAATGCCCTGAAATTTGCCGACCAGGGCACGGCCATTCGCGTGCGCTCGGGCAAGGGCAGGCTGACCGTGGAAAACACCGGCCCCGCCATCCCGGACTACGCCCTGCACCGCGTCACCGAACGCTTCTACTCCCTGCCGGCCCCGGGCCAGGAGAAAAGCTCCGGCCTGGGCCTGGCCATGGTGGCGGAAATCGCCAGCCTCCATGGTGGCAGCTTGACAATGGCCAACACCGACAGCGGTGTCCGCGCCACCCTGACCCTCTCTCAGCGATAACTCAGTTTCGAGACACGAGTTTCGAGTCGCGAAAACCTGAAACGACCGCTCTTTAAGGTGTTGCCTTTCGGGACTCGCTTCTCGGAACTCGCGACTGCTGTTATCGCCCGGGAGCGATATTATTCGCTTCGCTCCCCCTTTACGGCTGTTACCTTCGCGAGCTCGGTTCCTGTGGCCAGGTTTGGGTTTGGTTTTTCTTGTGGCTTGCTGCTTGAGGCTTGTAGCTGGTTTTCCCCACACAATCCCCACAAAACCCCCAATCGGGTCTCGCATGCTGGCTTCTCCAAATGAGGGAGAGGAACCATGCGAGCCAATCTGTTTCTGAAAATGCTCACCATCGCCGGCCTGTTGCTGGTGCTGGTGATTCCGTTACTGATGATCCAGGGAAAGATTACCGACCGCAGTCACGAGGCCCAGCGGGTGAAGTTCCAGATCGCCCGCCAGGTCAGTGGCGAGCAGCAGATCGGTGGGCCCGTTATTGTCACCCCGCGCACCCGTAAACACCTGGTGGAAAAGCAGGATTGCCGGGCCGGTGAGCACTGCACGGTGATGGAAAGGCGCACGGTGCTGGAAAGCCAGATCCCCGACAGCCTGACCCTGGACGGCGAGCTGCAAAGCGAGGTGCGCTACCGGGGAATCTACGGCACCCCGGTGTACCGCAGCCTGCTGCATATCGAAGCCATGTTTCCGGCCAACTGGCGAGAGGTAAAGCGTCCCTCGGAAGTGGTGGCGTCCCACGACGCCATGCTGCTTCTCCAGATCAGTGACCTGCGCGGGCTGGTGGAGCGGCCGCAGATTCTGGTCAACGACGTGCCGCTGCCACTGGTGGAAAACGAACAATTGCCCGACGGGGTCGGGGGCAGCGCGGTGGCGGTGCGCCTGCCGGACGACCTCACCGGGGCCTTCACCGTCAAGGTACGGTTGAACCTGAACGGCACGCAGTCTCTGGGCGCCCTGCCGCTGGCAAAGGAAACCCGCATGACGCTGCGCGCCGACTGGCCGCACCCCAGCTTCGAAGGTCTGGTCCTGCCGGTGGAACGGGAAATCACGAGCGAGGGGTTCACCAGCCAGTGGCGCACCAACAACCTGGCGGCGGCCAGTGCCATTCACTGTGCCCGGGGCGATGGCGCCTGCGGTGACAGTGGCCAGGCACTGCGGGTACGGCTGGTGCAGCCGGTCACCGGTTTGCTGTCCAGTGAGCGGGCCCTGAAATACAGCTACCTGATCGTGGGCCTGACCTTCGCCGCTTTCTTCCTGTTCGAGGTGCTGCGTCGTTACCCGCTGCATGCCATGCAGTACCTGTTGGTGGGCCTGGCGTTGGCCATGTTCTATCTGTTGCTGGTGGCGTTGAGCGAGCACATTGATTTTGTCTGGGCTTACCTGGTGGCGGCGTTGTCCTGCTGCGCGCTGATCGGCATCTACCTGATGGCGGTAATGCGATCGGTGAAAGCCGGCTGGACCTTCGCACTGAGCCTGCTGCTGGTGCAGGGACTGATCTACGGCATCCTCATGGCGGAAGACTATGCCCTGCTGATGGGCGCCGGCTTGCTGTTCGTGGCCCTGGCGGCGGTGATGGTGGTCACCCGCAAACTGGACTGGTATGCCTTTGCCGTCCCCGGCAAGGCCATGGCCAAAGTGAATGCCACGGGGCCCGCATCGTGACAGGGGACCGGCAACGTCGGCTGAAACGGCTACTGCGCGCCACCCGCCGTTTCCCCGCCAGCCGCCAGGGCCTGCTGCGCCGGGCCCTGCGCCTGACACAGCAGGCCCTGGCCGGCAACGCCGAAGACCGCGACGCCATGTTGTGGCTGGGGATTCTCTGGTGGGAACTGGGGGCGCGCCGGCGGGGCAAGGAGATCTTGGGGGAGTTAATAGTGAATAGTGAATAATGAATAATTGCGCGAGCAGACGTCCTGCCTGCTTGCAACGGCAGAGGCCGCGCCAAACCTTTGGACGCGGCCTCTATCGTTGCAGAACCTGAAACGCGCTTTCGCGCGTTATTAACTATTAATTATTCATTATTAATTTTCCCCTCAGTGTTCTTCCCCACACTGATCATGATCACTCAACGCTTCAATCACCCGACACTCACCATCGTGTCCCTGTTCACATT
>JAKSCQ010000185.1 GCA_022360555.1 Pseudomonadales bacterium | reverse complement strand
GCCGGCCCTTCCGGCAGAGCAGACAGGGCATCCAGCCAGCGTGGCAGGTCGCCATGGGGACGGGTGATAAGGCGCTCTTCACTCAATGCCATCAGGCGGCCCAGCCGGTCCGGGGAATACAGGTCTGACAGGGCCGTCCGGCAGGCCTCCAGGTAGGACTTGATGAGCATTAGCGTACCGCCAGCAGGGACATGAAGTTGAAGCACCGGAACCAGACGTGGATATGCCGGTAACCGGCCCGACGCAGTCGCGCCTCATGATCAGCCAGGGTTTCCGGGATCAGCACATTTTCCAGGGCTGTGCGTTTCTGGCTGATCTCCAGATCAGAGTAACCGTTGTTACGCTTAAAGGCATGATGCAGCTCGGTCTGCAAGGCGTTCTCCGCCTCGTCCGCAAAGCGGATTTTCTCCGACAGCACCAGAATGCCGCCGGGCACGGTGGCATCGGCCAACCGCTGGATCAGGGCATCCCGGGCGTCCGGGGCAATGAACTGCAAGGTGAAGTTGAGCACTGCCATGGAACAGGGGTCAAACGCCAGGCTGGCCACATCGCCCTCCAGCAGTTCCACCCGGTGGGACAGGCCCGCTTCTGTCAGCAGGGTCCTTGCCTGGTCGATCATGGCCGGGGAATTGTCCACCGCTACCAGCCGGTTACCCTGCTCTTCCGTCAGCGCAGCCATGGCGGTAGTGGCCGCTCCCAGGGAACAGCCCAAGTCATACAGGCAGGTATCGGGCTGGGCGTAGCGCGCCGCCAGCACCCCGATCATGTCGATAATGGTGGCGTAGCCGGGCACCGAGCGGCGGATCATGTCAGGGAAGACACGAACCACGGTCTCGTCAAAGGAAAAGCGAGCCACCTGCTGGTGTGTGGTGGAATAGATACGATCCTGCTGGTCTGACATAGGGGTCCCGGCGTTCAACTGCGGGGGCGATTATAGCGGCTGTGGCCGGCGGGTAGAAACGGGGGATAATGCCGGGGTGCCCGGAGCCTCCAGGCGCCCCCGTTCATCGAGGGAGAGGATCGTTCAATGCCGACAATGTCGGGGCTAAATCGCGGTCGAACGACCGCTCCCACAACAAAGCCAAAGCCGGACTCTTGCCCGGCTGCCTACTTCAGGCTGACGCGCAGGTTGGGATTGAAATCCTCATCCGTCAGGTCATTCAGGTAGCTCTGCACGAAATCACGGGTTTCAGCGCCCCCCTGGGCGGCAAGCTGGCTCAGCGCCTCTTTCAG
>JAKSCQ010000265.1 GCA_022360555.1 Pseudomonadales bacterium | reverse complement strand
GGGCGCTTCACAGCGTCCACAACAACTAACTTAGCGCAATTTGGTGTTCAGCCGGTCGTCGTCACGAAGGCTGACCGGCGGCCAGTTCTCCAGACGCATACCCAGCGAAAGGCCCTTGGAAGCCAGCACATCCTTGATCTCGGTGAGCGACTTCTTGCCAAGGTTCGGGGTCTTCAGCAGCTCCACCTCGGTACGCTGTACCAGATCACCGATGTAGTAGATGTTCTCTGCCTTCAGGCAGTTGGCGGAACGGACGGTCAGTTCCAGGTCATCTACCGGACGCAGCAGGATGGGATCAATCTCCTCACGTTCCTGCTTCGGCTCCGGCTTGGCATCCTGTTCCAGATCCACGAACACCGCGATCTGCTGCTGCAGGATGGTAGCCGCGCGACGGATCGCCTCTTCAGGATCAATGGTGCCGTCGGTTTCCAGATCGATAACCAGCTTGTCCAGGTCGGTACGCTGCTCCACACGGGCAGCCTCGACCACGTAAGCCACACGACGCACCGGGCTGTAGCTGGCGTCCAGCTGCAGACGGCCAATGCCGCGGGTCTCGTCATCATCGGACTGACGGGCGTCTGCCGCCACATAACCCCGGCCTTTCTGCACTTTCAGCTTCACACGCAGCTCGGTGTCGCCGGTAATGGTGCAGATCAGGTGATCCGGGTTAACAATCTCAACGCTGTGATCGCGCTGGATATCGTCCGCGGTGACAGCACCCGGGCCTTTTTTGACCAGCTCGAGAGTCGCTTCTTCGCGGTCTTCCATCTTCAGGGCCACGCCCTTCAGGTTCAGCAGGATGTTGATCACATCTTCCTGAACCCCTTCAATGGAAGAGTATTCGTGTTGTACGCCGTCGATCTCCACTTCGGTGATCGCGCAGCCGGGCATGCTGGAGATCAGGATGCGGCGCAGCGCAGTCCCCAGAGTGTGGCCAAAACCACGCTCCAGCGGTTCCAGAACCACTTTGGCGTGGGTCTGGTTGATCGCGTTGACCGCGATCGAGCGGGGCGTGAGAAAGTCGTTCACGGCGGTCATAGAGATCCCTCAG
>JAKSCQ010000334.1 GCA_022360555.1 Pseudomonadales bacterium | reverse complement strand
GGCGTAGGGCTTGGAGCCGAGCAGGCCGCCGTCGGCGAACTGGCTCATGCCGAGCGTGTTCGGCAGCTCGACCCATTCGTAGGCGTCGGCATAGACGGCGAGATACCATTCGTGCACTTCGCGCGGGTCGACGCCGGCGAGCATGGCGAAGTTGCCGGTGACCATCAGGCGCTGGATGTGGTGGGCGTAGGCGTCCTCTCTGGTCGGGGTGATCGCGGCCCGGAGGCAGGCCATGTCGGTCTCGCCGGTCCAATAGAACTCGGGCAGGGGCCGGTCGGCGGCGAAGAAATTGCGGTCGACGTAGTCCGGCATCTTCAGCCAATAGATGCCGCGCACGTATTCGCGCCAGCCGATAATCTGGCGAATAAAGCCCTCGGCCGCGTTCAACGGCGCGGCGCCGTCGCGGTAGGCCACTTCGACCCGGCGGCAGACGGCGAGCGGGTCGAGCAAACCGGCGGTGATATAGTGCGACAGCACCGAGTGGTAGAGGAAGCGCTCGCCGGTCAGCATCAGGCGCTGAATATGGTGGGCGTAGGCATGATCCAGAGTATTGCGAAAACACTCGGCCATGCAGTGCATTTTAGTCTCGCCGGTCCAGTAGTACGCGGGCAGCGGGCGGTCGTTACCCAGCCGGTTTTCTTTCGCGTAATCCGGCATCAGCAGCCAATAGATGCCGCGCACGTATTCGCGCCAGCCGATGATCTGACGGATAAAGCCTTCCACCGCATTGAGCGGCGCCTCACCGGAAAAGTACGCTTGCTCGGCGGCCTGGCACACCGTCATGGGGTCCAGCAGGCCAAGGTTGATATAGGGGGAAAGCAGGCTGTGAAACAGGGTGTCCTCACCGCTAACCATGGCATCCTGATAGTCACCAAAGTGCGGCAGGCGATGCTCAATAAAATGATCCAGCGCCTGCTGAGCCTGCGCAGAGGTGGTGCCCCACTGGAATCGCTCCAGTGAGCCCATGTGACCGGCAAACTGTTCACCCACCAGGGCAAGCACCTCTTCATCGGTGTCATCGCGATCAAATGTCAGTACCGGCGGCAAGGGTGTCTTGCCCTTGTAGGGCTGGCGATTGTTGCTATCGAAATTCCACTGCCCGCCCACGGGCTCATCGCCTTCCATCAGCAACCCGGTGTGGCGACGCATTTCCCGGTAGAAAAATTCCATGCGCAACTGTTTCTTGCCAGACGCCCACTGCCGGAAGAACGCCGTGGAGCAAAGAAAGCGGTTGTCGTCGAGGCAGGTCACCGGGATACCGCAGGCCTTGTGCCAGTGGGTATCGATCCGTTGTTGTAACCGGTATTCACCACAGTGAGTCACCACCACTTCCTCAGCATCCTGTGTGGTGGCAGCCAGTAAGGTTTCAAAGTCCGGAAATTCATGCTCGCCGTAGCGGTAATAGTCCACGCGCCAGCCGGCTTCCTGCAGATCACGGGCGAAATGGCGCATGGCGCTGAAAATCAGGGCGATCTTCTGTTGGTGGTGTTTGACGTAGGAGGCCTCCTCCGCCAGCTCCGCCATGACCACCCTGTCCGTGTTCCGGTTCAGAGCATTAAGGGTGGGCAGGTTGGGGCTGAGCTGATCCCCCAGAACAATACCGAGTTTCACGTTACGCCTCTGTGTGGGTGGATGCCCCTACAGTGTCCACCAGCGGGTGTGGCGGGTGGGTGAAGGGTAACGGTATTTGAGGGAGGAAGACTTCGCCGGGTCACGGCTGTTGCATGGTGGGCACCGTTGATCCTCGCAACGCGATACTGGCGCCTCGCTACGGGAAATATCGCCATGCCAGATACCGTGGGAGCGGAGGTTCCACCGCGATGGGTTCACCGATGCCTCTATCGTGGTCGAACGACCACTCCCACAAAGGAGGCGAAGTTTGGCATGTTGCGTAAAGTATGATGCGTGCCGCGTCGCCTGAAACCAGAAAGCCACCGCAAAGGCGGTGGCTTTCTGGTGTTACGGCTGGTGAGCGCCAGCGGGGTCAGGCAACGGCAGCGTCCTGCTGCTCGTCTTTGCCATTCTCATACAGGGCGTCGAGACGATCACCCTGGGTCATCAGGTATTCGAAGGCGGCCAGGGAGGCCTTGGAGCCTTCGCCCATGCTGATGACGATCTGCTTGTAGGGCACGGTGGTCACATCGCCGGCGGCGTAGATGCCTTCCTCGGAGGTCTGGCACTTTTCGTTGATCTCGATCTCGCCAAAGCGGGTACGGGCTACCACATCACCCAGGAACTCGCTGTTGGGCACCAGACCAATCTGAACGAACACCCCAGCCAACGGGATTTCCTTCACTTCCTCCGTGTCACGGTCCGCGTACTCAATGGCGGTGACCTTGCCGTTTTCGGCCTTGATCTCACGGGTGGCCACGTTACGCAGGATGGTCACGTTGGCCTTTTCTTCGGCCTTGTCCACCAGCACCTTGTCCGCTTTCAGATCCGGCATGAACTCGAACACGGTGACGGACTTGACGATACCGGCCAGGTCCAGCGCCGCTTCGATGCCGGAGTTACCACCACCAATCACGGCCACATCCTTGCCCTTGAAGAAAGGCCCATCGCAGTGCGGGCAGTAGGCCACGCCGTTACCGATGTTTTCCTTCTCGCCGGGCACACCCAGTTCGCGCCACTTGGCACCGGTGGCAACGATCACGGTCTTGGTGTCGATCTCTTCACCGGAGGACAGCACCACCTTTTTGATTTCGCCTTTTTCCACGCGGGCGACTTTCAGGTGCTCTTTCACCGTCACGTCGTACTCGTTCATGTGCGCCTGCAACGCACCGGACAATTCCGGGCCGGTGGTCTTCTTCACGGAAATCAGGTTTTCGATGTCCATGGTGTCTTTCACCTGGCCACCGATACGGTCGGCGATCAGGGTCACCTTCAGGCCTTTACGGGCACTGTAGATGGCGGCAGACACGCCCGCCGGGCCACCACCGATCACGGTGACGTCCTGCAGGGGCAGTTTCTCGCCGGCGCCGGCCTGGGCGATGCCCGGATCGTGCTCCAGCAGCTTGTCGATCAGCTCGGCAGCGGTGACCTTGCCATTGGCGAACAGCTCGCCGTTCAGGTACACGCTGGGCACGCCCTGAATGTCGCGCTCGTTGACCACATCCTGGAACAGGCCGCCATCAATCATTTCCACATTGATGCCGGGGTTCAGCAGCGCGAACTGGTTGAGCGCCTGGACCACGTCCGGGCAGTTGTGACAACTCAGGCTGATGAACACTTCAAAGTTAAGCTCGCCCTGGGCGTTCGCCACCATGCGCTGGAGGCTGTCGTCCAGTTTGATCTCGGTCCCGGATGCATGCAGGAACGCCAGCACCAGGGAATTGAATTCGTGGCCTGCGGGAATGCCGGAGAAACGGATACCGGTGTCTTCACCGTCGGCTTCCAGCAGGAAACTGATCGGGCTGCGCAGCTTGCCGCCCAGGTCGCGTTCTTCGAACGCCAGGTTGTCACTGACAGCGGCAATGTCGGTCAGAAATTTCACCAGTTCATCGCGCTTGTCATGGGAGCCGCTTTGCAGCACGAAAGTGACTGTCTTCTGCATGTTGGCGGCGTAGCCCTTGAGAGCCTGCAAAATTTCGTTCGTGAGCATGGGTCTTCCCTTAACGTAAGTTCAGTCGTCAGTGACGGAGTTAATTCCGGTTCTGGAACCAAAGCATTGAGCGGTCGGACGTCAGAGGTCTGACGTCGGACGCAAAACCCGGCAAGGTTTTCGCGTCAGACTTCCGACGTCAGACGTCCGACAGACCCTTTAGATCTTGCCGACCAGGTCCAGAGACGGTGCCAGGGTGGCTTCGCCTTCTTTCCACTTGGCCGGGCACACTTCGCCGGGGTTGTTGCGCACGTACTGGGCGGCTTTCACCTTGCGCAGCAGGTCGTCGGCGTCACGGCCGATACCTTCAGCGGTGATTTCCATAGCCTGGATAATGCCATCCGGGTCGATCAGGAAGGTGGCGCGGTCTGCCAGGCCCTGGCCTTCACGCATCACACCAAAGTTGTTGGTGATGGTGCCGGTCTGGTCGCCCACCATGTAGTAGTTGATCTTGCCGATGGTCTCGGAGGTGTCGTGCCACGCCTTGTGGGTGAAGTGGGTGTCGGTGGAGACAGAAAACACTTCCACGCCCAGCTTCTGCAGCTCTTCGTACTTGTCAGCCACGTCGCCCAGCTCGGTGGGGCAAACGAAGGTGAAGTCGGCCGGGTAGAAGAAGAAGATGGCCCACTTGCCTTTCACGTCTGCTTCAGAGATCTCTACGAAATCGCCCTGCTTGAATGCGGTGGCGTTGAACGGTTTGATCTCGCTGTTAATCAGTGCCATGTGTTTATGACTCCCTAGGTTGGTCGTTACGTCGTTTCGGCGAGGAGTAGAATGGGGAATTTTCGGCGATAGTTAAATTTGAAACTTCTTATAGCGGCGATAGGCAATTCCAAACAACCCCGAAAGCTCACCCGGAACATGGCCCGCCAGGCCCTGTCACACCTGCCAGCAACCCGGGAGGCTCCTGATGCGATGGATACTGCTTGTCCTGCTGCTGCCGCCCCTAGCAGTGCAGGCCGATGGTTATGACTACATTCGTGGTGATGACATCTATGAGGAGGACTATCACTACGGGCTGGACTACGACGGCCTGAGCAGTGTGCCGCAGGCTCAGACACGGCTGCGTGGCGGTGCGGGCCAGGCCGGCGACAGTGCTGCCGGGCGGCTGAAACAGCAGGCCCGTGAGCTGCAACAGGACACCACCCAGCCGTCCATGACCCGGGAACTGCAACAGTGGGATTCGCTGGAGAAACTCAAGCAGCGCCGGGCCGAGCCCGGCATGGAGTAGGTGAGTAAAGCCGTTGGCGCGTTACTGGCCAGGCGAAGGAGCATGCGCCGGGGCTTCGCTTTGCGAGCAAAGCTCCAACGGTAGCGGGAATTGGCCTGCCACTAGTCGCGGCTGGCCAGCAGTTTCAGTTTGCCCTTGCCACCATGGCCCGCGCTCTTGTGAAGCTGCTCGAACAGGGCATTCAGCGGCTGCGGCCGGCCGATGGCATAGCCCTGCACAAAATCCACCCCCGCCTCGCGCAGCACCGGAATCAGCACCGTGTCCTCCACGTACTCGGCCACGGTTTGCACCCCCAGCCGGTGGGCCACCTCGCTGATGGATTCCACGATGGTGCGATCCACGCTGGAGTACATCAGGTTGCGCACGAAACTGCCGTCGATCTTGATGAAGTCCACCGGAAAGTGCTTCAGGTAATTGAAGGAGCTGAAGCCACTGCCAAAGTCGTCCAGGGCCACCTTGCTGCCCTTCTCGCGGATGCGCCCCAGCAGTTCGCTGGCCGAGGAGAGCTGGTTGACCACCGTGGTTTCGGTGATCTCGAAGGTCAGCCGCTGCGGAGACAGGGACGTTTTTTCCAGCAGGCCCTCCAGGAACGGAATGAAGGTGGGGTCATCCAGGGAGGTGGCGGACAGGTTGATGGCGATATTCAGCTCGGGCAGCGCCGCCAGCTCGTCACTAAGGGTGACCAGCAACTGGGTGAGCACCCAGCGGTCGATGTGCGGCATCATCTGGTAGCGCTCGGCGGCAGGGATAAAGGCGCCGGGGTTGAGGATGTCGCCATTGCGGTCGCGCAGACGCAACAGAATCTCGTAGTGAGAACCGGCCCCGTCGTGGATGGGCCGGATTTCCTGGGCATAGAGCAGGAACCGGTTGGACTCCAGGGATTCGCGCAGGCCGGCGGCCATCTGCAGCTCCAGATGACGGCGTGAGGCTTCGCTGTCATCCGGGGTGTACACCGACACCTGGTTGCGCCCGCGGTGCTTGGCGGCGTAACAGGCCACGTCCGCCCGGCTCATGGCTTCTTCCACGCTGATCAGGTTGCCGTCGAGCTGCACCAGCCCCACGCTGGCACCGATATCGTAGAGGGTTTCCTTCCAGGCAAAGCGGATTTCCCCCAGCGCGGCGATCAGCCGTTCGGCAATCTGGATGGCCCGCTTTGACGGGCAGTTGCGCAGCAGCAGACCGAACTCGTCCCCGCCCAGCCGCGCCACCACATCTCCTTCGCGCACCTGGCGGTTAATCACCCGGGCGCATTCACGCAGCAGGGCGTCGCCAGCCACATGGCCGGCGGTGTCGTTAACCACCTTGAAGCGGTCCAGGTCGATAAAACAGAGCATGTTCTGCTCGCCGATGCCGTCATCGATGGCATGTTGCAGGGCATTCTCGAATTCGCGGCGGTTGCTCAGGCCGGTGAGCGAATCATGGGTAGCATGGAAACGCAGTTTCTTCTGCATGGCCCGGCGGGCGGTGACATCGCGGAACACCATCACCGCCCCCACCACCTCGTCGGTGGCGGACTTGAGCGGGGCGGCGGAATCCTGGATTTCGTAGCGGCTGCCATCGCGGCTGATCAGGATGCTGCCTTCGCGCAGGAAACAGACATCCCCGCCCCGCAGGGCCACGGCGATGGGGTTGGTCACAGTGGCGCGCTCTTCTTCGCTGGTCAGGCGCAGGATGGCATCCACCGGCTGGCCGCAGGCCTCCGCCTCCCGCCAGCCGGTGAGCGACTCGGCCACCGGGTTCATGAAGGTAATGCGCCCCTTTTCATCGGTGGCCACCACGGCGTCGGCGATGGAATTGAGGGTGACTCGCAGGCGTTCCTTCTCGTGGGCCAGGGACTGCTTCATGGCCTGCTCGTCGCTCACGTCCCAGTTGGTGCCCACGATCAGCGGCGCCCCTTCCGGGCCCCGGGTGATGTTTTCCGCCCGGGCACGGATATGGCGCAGTTCGCCGGCGGGGGTAAGAATGCGGAACTGGGCATCCAGTTCCCGGTGGTGGACCATCATCTCCTGCAGGCGTTCCTGCAGGGCGGGCAGATCGTCCGGGTGCAGCCGGTTCAGCCAGATATCCACGGTGCCATCGCCCTCGGCACCGGGGGCCACGCCGTACAGCTCGTACATGCGCTCGTCCCAGACCAGCTTGCCGCTTTTGGGGTGGAACTGCCAGATGCCCACACCGCCCACCGACAGGGCCATCTGCAACTGGTGACGGCTTTCCGACAGGGCCTGCTCCGCCATTCTGGCGCTGTGGATGTCCTCCACCTGGGCAATCAGGTAACGGATTTCGCCCTTCTGGCGGACCGCCGACATGGTCAGCCGTACCCAGACTTCCCGGCCGCTTTTGCGGATGTAGCGTTTTTCCATGAAGAAGCTGGGCTCGTTCTCCGCCAGCAGCTTCCACATATGACTGAGATCGGCGTCCAGATCATCCGGGTGGCTGAGCGCCTGAAACGACATCCCCAGCAGCTCGTCCTCGCTGTAGCCGGTGATCTCACAGAGCGCCGGGTTGACCAACAGCCAGCGACCGGCCGGGCTGACCAGGGCAATACCGATGGAGGAATGGCGCATGGCGAGCCGGAAACGCTGCTCGCTTTCCGCCAGGCTGGCCCGGCTGCCACGCTCACGGCGCCACAGCACCGCCACCACCCCGGCCAGTGCCACCGCCACTGTTGCTGCGCCAATCAGCATACCCTGCATGCAGCCATCCTTTGTTGTTATCGGAATCATTGGCCTGCGGCCAGTGTTCCCGCATTATCCCCACTTCCTAGGGAACCTCTGTCCCCCTGTCGTTGCCAGACTCACCTGACAAAGCCGGAACTTTCACCGACAATTGGGGCGATACCACAGGGCTTGATTGAGATATTCAGGGAGCGATTCGGCTGTTCTGCCGGTATGACCATGACATTGCGATACCGCCTGCTACAGTTTCTGGCCCTGATCTTTGTGGCCTTTACCCTGTACCTGCTCTGGTACCTGGGGCAGGCGCTGCGCCTGCAGTACCACAACCCCGAAGAGAGCGCCTACATGCTGCGTGCCCGGGAACAGGGGCAGGTACAGCAGTACTGGCGCGACTACGACCAGATCAGCGACTACCTGAAACGCGCCGTGCTGATTTCCGAAGACTCCCACTTCACCCGCCACAGTGGCTTTGACTGGCAAGGCATCCGCTATGCGCTCAAGCGCAACCTGGAAGCCGGCAAGCCCGTGGCCGGGGGCTCCACCATCACCCAGCAACTGGCCAAGAACCTGTACCTGTCCGGCAAGCGCTCCTACGTTCGCAAGGGGCAGGAAGCCATGATTGCCCTGGCGCTGGAACTGGGGCTGAGCAAACGGCGCATTCTGGAGCTGTACCTGAACGTGGCCCAGTGGGGCCACCAGATCTACGGCGCGGAAGCAGCCTCCCGCCACTACTTCACGGTCAGCGCCGCCCGGTTGTCCGCCGAACAGGCCGCCCAACTGGCCGCCATGCTGCCGCGCCCCAACTACTATGATTTCCAGGGCCCCACCGATTACATCAGCCAAAGGGCCGACTGGATTCTGGGCCAGATGGCACTGGTGAGGATCCCCGATCCGGGGAACCTTCCCCTGCCACCGGTATCAGAACCGGAACCCGTTGAAGGAACCACGCAATGAAGCAGTTTGCCGTACTTTGCCTTACCGGCCTGGCCCTGTTGGGCTGCAGCGACAATGACACCCCCGACCAGCCCCAGCCTGCCACCACCGAGAGCAGCAACCCCCTGACCGGTATCTGGCAAGGCGACCAACAGGTGCTGGTACTGGAAGACAATGGCGACTTCTACCTGCCCATGGATGACCAGCGTCAGGGGCTGAGCTGGGAACAGCAGGACACCACCCTGACCTTTCGTTTCCTGGACATCGCCCAACTGACCGTGGCCCAGCAGCAGGTCCACGCCGACCAGCAGGGCGACCGCCTGACCCTGAGCCTGAACGACAGTGAAGGCAACGCGCCATTCACCGGCGATTACCGCCGCGACAGCCAGGCGGTGGGTTTTCTCAGCGGCACGGTGACGCGCCCGCCAGACAGTGACCTGCCCGACAACGCCGTACTCACCGTATCGCTGCTTTCGGCAACCGACACCCTGGCCCGTCGGGTCATCCGGCTGGCGGATGACAACCCCGCCCAGCCGTTCCGGCTCTACTACCCCGCCGATGCCGTCAGCGGCGACCAGGACTACCAGATCAGCAGCCAGATCCTGGCCGACGGAGGCCTGTTCTATCAGTCCGAGATCACCCCACTGACCATGCGCCGGGGCCGTTTTGCCAACATTACCCTGCCACTCAGTGCCGTGATGACTCCCAGCCAGACCCTGCGCGGCGCGCTGGCGTATCAGGGCAACCAGGTGGTCTTCACCCTCTGCAACACCGACCGCCGCCTGCAAGTGGCCGGCCCCCAACAGGCGGACCTGCTGACCAGCTACCGCGACGCCACGGCCTATCCCCGCCAGCCCCGGGTCGCCACCGTCAGCGGGCTGATCCGCAAGATTCCCGGCGAGCAGGCGGGCAGCACCCAGGCGGCGGTGATCGTGGAAAGTTTCACCCTGGAAGACGACAGCAATAACTGCCGCCTGCCCGCTGCCGCATTGACCAACACCCGCTGGCAACTGGTCCAGTTGGGCGACGAGCCCGTCGAACCGGGCAGCGACCAGCGCCCGCCGCACCTGCTCCTCACCGACCAGGGCGAGGCCCGCGGCAACGGCGGCTGCAACACCTTCAATGGCAGCTACGACCGTGATAACAATCAACTGACCCTGGGCCCGCTGACTTCCACCGAGATGGCCTGCCCGGCCCTGGAAACCGAACAGCATTACCTGGAAGCCCTGGAAACCGGCACCCGCTACCGCATCGATGGCGAACTGCTTACCCTGTTCGACGATGACGACAAGCCGGTGGCCAGTTTCCAGGCGGTGTATTTATAAATCCCGTGACGGTTTGCGCCACGTCGCAGCGTCTGGTTGCAGACACCTGAGAGCAGTTGCGAGAAGCGAGTTGCGTAATTCAAAACCAACAGTGCGTTCTTTCCCCGGGTTTTGCCTTTCGCAACTCGAAACTCGCTTCTCGCACTCGGGATAACATAAAGATGAGGATCCCATGCGCATTCACTATCTCTCCCATGTTCCCTTCGAACAGCTCGGCGCCATGGAAGCCTGGTTCCAGGAGCGGGATTTCACCATCACCCGCTCGCTGCTGTTCCAGGAGGATCCACTGCCACAACCCGACGACTTTGACGTGCTGGTGGTGATGGGTGGCCCCATGGGCGCTGATGACGACGACCAGTACCCCTGGATGGCCCCGGAGAAAACCCTGATCCATGACAGCATTGCCGCCGGCAAGAAGGTGCTGGGCATCTGTCTCGGTGCCCAATTGATCGCCCGGGTTCTGGGCGCCAGCGTCAGCGCCAACCCGGAAAAGGAAATCGGCTGGTTCCCGGTACGCCCCACCACCGCCGGCCAGCAGGACAGCATCGGCAAGCTCTTCAGCGACGGCAAACCGGTGTTGCACTGGCATGGCGACACCTTTGCCATCCCCGACGGTGCCGTGCACCTGCTGGAAAGCGAAGGCTGCCCCAACCAGGCCTTCCGCTATGGCGACAATGTCCTGGGCTTGCAGTTTCACCTGGAATTGCAGGCCGACAACGCCGCGGCCCTGTGCGAGGCCTGCCCGGAGGATCTGGCCCCCGGCCCCTGGGTGGAAAACCGCGACAGCATGCTTGCCGATGCCCGGCGCTTTGACGATGCCCGGCAGTTGCTGGGGCGGGTGTTGGGGGCGTTTCTGAGGTAGATCACCGATGCTCGCCAGCCACCCTCCGTTGGAGCCTTGCTTGCAAGGCGAATGGCGCTGCCGGCAGCGTTCGCCTTGCAAGCAAGGCTCCAACGGGCATCACATTGTCAACTGATGCCAACCGGGGTTTATCGCTCAGGCTCAGTACACACAGCAAAAGCAAGAGGCCGCACCCCAATCAGGGGCGCGGCCTCTTCGCGTTCAGCGCAATCGACGCAAGCCCTCGCCGCTGTTAAGGAGCCTCTGAATAACTCCTTGCATGCTCAGTCTTTCAGGCTGGTCCGTAATCTAGGCACAATTTTGAAGGTGTATGTCCATCCATCGAGAAATT
>JAKSCQ010000332.1 GCA_022360555.1 Pseudomonadales bacterium | reverse complement strand
CGATGGATGGACATACACCTTCAAAAGCGCGCCCCCTCTTTACTTTTTGCCGAGGGGGCGGGTCAGCCTGAAAGACTGAGCACGCAAGGAGTTATTCAGAGGCTCCCTCATCCCCATTATGACATTGTCCTGGCATCACTGGATATATTTTGGCCGGATTGGCCAGGCCGGCGCTGGGGGATTCTGATAATCGGTGGGCGTTTTCCACGTTAACGGCAAGCAATTTTATGGATGCCTGCTAGACTGGCACGCCCGTAGTATCCCAGTGGAGAGAAGGCAGAAAAAAATTTCATAACTGCCTGACTAGACTCATTATGCGCAAACGTGCTTTTCATCTTTTGGTGGGGGCGGCCTTGGTGGCGGGTTACTTCGCTGCCTCACCGGCACATATCTGGCAGCCCGCGCCTTCCATGCAGGTTGAGCCAGCAGAGGATATCCCGGAGCAGTCCCGTTGGCAGAGCCGTTTCGCTTCAGACGCCGATACCCGTCTGGTGCACGCGGCGTCCATGGTCGAGTTGCCTGACGGTTCCCTGCGGGCATTCTGGTTTGCCGGCAGCCGGGAAGGGGCCGCGGACGTGGCCATTCATTCCGCGGTGTTCGACCCGGCCTCCGGTCGCTGGTCTGATGAAACGCCAGTGGTAACCCGTAAACAGATTAGCGATGCCTGGGGGCGACACATCCGCAAACTGGGGAACGCCGTTCCAGTGCTGGACAGTGACGGTCGCATGCGTCTGTTTGTGGTGGCCGTCAGCTTTGGTGGCTGGGCTGCCAGTCGGCTGGTTGTCCTGGAGTCCTTCGACCAGGGGGCGAGCTGGTCTTTCGACAAGGCTCTGGCCTCTACCCCTTTCCTGAACATCAGTACCCTGGTGAAAACGCCGCCGATCCGTTACAGCGATGGCTCTATCGGCCTGCCGGTCTATCACGAAATGATTGGCAAGTTCGGTGAGATTCTGCGGCTGGATGAGGACAATCGGGTGCTGGGCAAGGCGCGTATTGGTCATGGCCGCAAGGCGATCCAGCCCCTGGTGCTGGTGGACAGCCCCACCGAGGCGGTGGCATTCCTGCGCAATGAGAACGAACCCAATAACGGCTACCTCTACCAGTCGCACAGTCACGATGGCGGCTGGCACTGGGAGTCGCTCAGCTATTCGCCACTGGAAAATCCCAGCGCCGCATTGGGCGGCGTGGCGCTGGGGCGGGGTCACTGGCTGATCGCCGCCAACTGTAATCGTTACGAGCGCGACGACCTGTGTATCCGGGAAACCCGCGATGGTGGTAAACACTGGCAGGAACGCTGGGAGCTGCATGACCGTGAAGCCTGGCGAGGCAAGCACCTGGAATACCCGCAGTTCGAAGATCTGGTGGACGATGAGCTGGTGGGGGCCGCCAAACCGGAAAACCTGAAAGTGCTGCTGGAGCGTGTCCGGGACAACAAGTGCCACGCTGAGAAGGGCTGCGAATTCCAGTACGACTATCCCTATATGCTGCAGACGCGTAACGGTGACCTGCACATGCTTTATACCTGGAACAAGAGCGCTATCCGCCATGCCTGGCTGAAGGCCGACAGCAAGAAGAACAAGGAGCGCGCCGATGATGCTTGATACGATAATCTGCGCGCTGGTACTGGTGGCGGTTCAACTGCGCATCTGTGCCGCCCTGCTGCCTCGCGGCTGGCGTGTGGCTCTGGCGGTGGTGGTTTTCGTGTGGGCGCTGCTGCCGTTTCCGTGGGGCTTGTCAGGCTGGGTGTTGAGCTATCTCTCGGCTTTCAGTGTGACCTCGGGGCTGTTGGCGGTACTGGCTATCCAGCATCGCCTGGCTGGCCATTACTGGTTGCCGGTGGGGCAATTGCGTGGCGCCTGTCTGATGATGGTGGGGCTGGCGTTATGGTTCTACCCCATGAGCATGGGCTCCAGCTATGCCGACCCCTATGCCCTGGGGTTCGGCAATTTTGCCTTCAGCACGGCCTTGTTGCTGGTGGGGCTGCTGGCCTGGGTGGTGCGCGCCTATGCGTCCTGCCTGATCCTGGTGGCAGCCCAGTTTGCCTTCCGGTTTGACGTGCTTGCCAGCGACAACCTTTGGGATTACCTGATTGATCCCTGGCTGGTGTTCTGGGCTGCCGGCTGGCTGGTGCGCGACCGCATCATTCGCGCCCGCGCTTTGCCGGCTGCCGATCAGGGTGCCAAAGAGGACGAGCCCTCCTTGCCTGCCGGCCAGCAACAGGCCGCCAGGTAGCCGACGGCAAACATCAGCACATTGCCGATCAGGCCGGTGTAATACAGGTCAAAGGGGGCACTCAGTGCCTCCGGCAGCAGGCCCTTGTTGGTCAGCACTGTCCAGCCCGTGAACACCAGGGTGCAGGCAATGCCGCACCAGGCGGCACGGGCATCGCCCCGCTTACTGAAAAAACCCAGCAGGTACAGACCGAGCATGCCGCCACCGAGCAGCGAGACCAGAATCGTGGAGGTGTCCTGCAGGGTCTTGGTGTCGGCGTTGTGCAGCCACAGGGCGCCGATAATCATCAGGCCAGTCACGGCCACGGCAATACCCCAGGCCACCCTCAGATAGTGTCGGTCATCGTGGCCGGGCCGAAAATGCCGGCGGTACAGGTCCACCACGCTGACGGTGGTGACTGAGTTGATGCTCGAGTCCAGCGAACTCATTGCCGCCGCCAGGGCGGCGGCAATGACCAGCCCGGCCACGCCGGCCGGCAGGTAGCCGGTAATGAAGTGGGGCATCAGGGTTTCCGCCCGGGCTTCTCCACTGAGAATGGCGCCGGCCTGGGCATCCGGGTAGGCCTGGAAGAACACCCAGAGCGCGGTTCCCAGAAACATGTAGAACGCCCAGATCGGCAGCGCCGTGAACAGATAGACCCACAGGCCACGCCGGGCTTCCTGGGTGGACTGTGAGGCACAGTAGCGCTGCACCGTGTTCTGGTTGCTGGAGTATTCGGTGAGCCAGTTGGTCAGCCCGATCAGCAGCATCATGGTGGCGGTCTTTTCGCTCAGCGACAGGGACCAGGAGGTTTCGCCGGGGGCACCATTTTCCCACGGGGCCAGGGCGAATTTGCCGGCCTGGCCTGCCTGGCCAAGGATCTGCTCCATGCCGCCGGGCAGGGCGTCGAGAATGACCCACAGGCACAGGATGCCGCCCAGCAGCAGCACGATGGTCTGCAGCACATCGGTCCAGATCACCGCATCAATCCCGCCAATCACGGTATAGAACCCCACAAAGAGCCCGCCGAGAAGAATCGCGGTGGTGGGGGAAAGCCCGGTCACTTCCTGAATCAGCAGCGACAGCAGCCACAGGATCATGGCCAGCCGCACCACCTGGGCCACCAGAAAAGCGATGGCACCATAGACCCGGATCGAGGGCCCGTAGCGCATTTCCAGAAACTCGTAGGCGCTGGTCATGTTGCCGCGCCGGAAAAACGGCAGGAACACGAAGGCGGCCACCAGGATAGCCGGGATCAGGGCGAGGTTGGGCAGGTAGCGCAGCCAGTCGGTCTTGAAGGCATCCGCTGGGTAGGCAAGAAAGGTGATGGAGCTGATGGAGGTGCCCACCAGGGACAGGCCAATGACCCAGCCGCGGAACCGGCGGCCCCCCACGAAGTATTCTTCGGTACTGGTATTGCGGCGGGAAAAGTAAATGCCGATGCCCAGTACCACACACAGATAACCTGCCAGGACGATCCAGTCAGCCAGTGCCAGATTCATTGTTGTTATTCCGATTCAGGCAGCAAGCGCACGCAACAGACCCGCTGCCTGCTGCGTGCCGCGAGATGCGTTATTGTTCGATGTAGACGTTGTCGGCCTGCTCACCGCGGTCGGACATGCGGGTTTCGAAACGGACCCGGGTACCGGTGCGCAGGCTGCGGCGGCCACCGTTTTGCACCGCCTTGAAGTGAACGAAGAGCTCGTCACCGCTGTCGGTGAGGATGAAGCCGAAGCCCTTGTTGGGGTTGAACCACTTCACCTCACCGCGCTGCTGGCCATTGCCGGGCAGCGGCAGGTTGGCGGGTACCAGCTTGCCGAACGGGATCAGCGGCAGCAGGTAGACCAGTACCGGCAGCCACAGCCACCACTGGTCGGCGAAAACGACTGAACCATGGCTGGCCACCAGGCCGGCCAGGTAGAAGAACACGGCCACATGCAGCGGCAGGCGCTGACCGCCGCCAAGCAGGCACACCAGGTTGACCACGGCGGCCAGCAGCAGGCCCAGGCCGGTCTGTTGGCTGTGCACATTGGAAATCTGCACGGTGGCCAGGTTTTCGTGGATGGTTACCAGCGCCATTTCCGGCGTGAAAAGCAGCCAGGCACCGGGAACGGCCATTAACAGGGCTGCGATGACATAAAAGACAGTCAGGGGTTTGGAGACATTCATGAAATTGACGTTACCTTGTTGATAAATGAGTGATAAAAGTCAGGATAAAGCCCGCCGGAAAATGAGGCGGGATTGTACGGTCGGGCTGTTTTCTCGGTGGAACAGTGATATCCCCCGTCACCGGACAGCTTGATGGACTGCCGTACAATCCGCGCATTGTACCCAAGCCCACACGGAAACTCACACGGAGTCATTTTGTCAGCCTATCCCTTTCTCCAGCCTGCCTTTTTTGACGCCCTTGAGCGGTGTGGCGCGGTGTCGCCCGACACGGGCTGGGGGCCGTGCCATCTGGCATCCGGGGAGGGCTGGATGCCACTGTTTGCCCGCAGTCACTCCCGGGGTGAGTATGTGTTCGATTTCAGCTGGGCGGATGCCTACCATCGGCACGGACTGGCCTATTACCCCAAGCTGGTGACGGCGGTGCCGTTTTCGCCGGTGGTGGGCCCGCGCTGGCGGGGCGAGCTGGCCGCCGACACGATCTGGAACGGGGTGCAGGAGGCGCTGGCGGTCCAGCAGGCCAGTGGCTGGCACCTGTTGTTTCCGGATCAGGCGTGCCGGGAGTCGCTGCGCGAATTGCCTCTGGTGGAGCGTCAGGCCTGTCATTTCCGCTGGATAAACCGCGACTACACTGACTTCGACGACTTTCTCGCCAGCCTGCAGTCACGCAAGCGCAAAAACCTGCGCAAGGAACGGCGCCGAATCATGGAGCAAGGGCTCACCATTACCCGCCACCATAGTGCACAGATTACGGCCGGGGACTGGGCCTTCTTCTACCAGTGCTATGCCAGCACCTACATGAAGCGCGGGCAGTTGCCCTATCTGAACGAGGCCTTCTTCTCTGCCGTGGGCGAAAGCCTGGCCGGGCAGATCCTGCTGGTACTGGCCCGCGATGGTGACCGGCCGGTGGCATCTGCCCTGTACTTTTTTGATGACCAGCGGCTATACGGGCGCTACTGGGGCTGCCTGGAAGAGCGGGACTGCCTGCATTTCGAGCTCTGTTACTACCAGGGCATCGAATTTGCCATCGAGCAGGGGCTGGCGGAGTTCGACCCCGGGGTACAGGGTGAACACAAGATACTGCGGGGGTTCGAGCCGGTGATCACCTGGTCCCTGCACCACCTGAGAGAGCCGGCCTTTCAGCGGGCCATCGCGGATTTTTGCCGGGAAGAGGCGCTGCATGTGCAGCGTTATCGTGACGAAGCCAGGACCTTGCTGCCATACCGGAAGTAACCGGGGGCACTGTTGGAGTCTTGCTCGCAAGGCGAAGAGTTAATTCAAGCTCAGCGCGATCCGGAACCTTCGCCTTGCGAGCAAGGCTCCAACGGATTGACGGCTAGCCCGCCAAGCGGTGCTGGTGCCTCTGGAAATACAGTCCCATGGTCACCGGGTCGCACAAGTCGGCCTGTGGGTGGTCCGGGGATTTCGGGCCGAGCATGTCGGTCACGTCTTCCAGCTCGCAGCCGGCCTCGTCGTCCAGATCCGCCACAAACTCCCAAGCCCGACCGTGGCAGTCTACCAGGGTGCCGGTGAACACATTGTCATCGAATTGGCAGACGCTGGAGCACACGGTGTCTTCCAGGGTGAAGCCCTGCCTGCCAATCCAGTGACTCAGGGCTGGGCTGATATTGCCATTGCGCAGCCGGTCGGTGATATCCCTGACGGCTTCCCAGGTGTTGCGAGTGCTGGCTTTTGTCAGTTCCATGGCGTCCTGCCCCTGCTTCCTTGGGTTTGCAATGGGAATTCTGCCTGTACATCCGTCCCAGTGAATAGGGAAATGTCGCCAAAGTGCGTAGGCGATTTCGTACAAAAAACAGGCACTGCAAACGGGTGCATTGTCGCGAATTTCACTGATAAGTGCCGGCAAACAGCGGCGGCAGGGGGCATTCCATCAGGCTGGCCACGGTTCTCAACAGCTCTGCTTCGGTAACCTGGATTTTTCCGTCGGCCATGGCCAGATCCGCCATGGCATCAAGGACCGGCCCTTTCAGCAGCGGTGACAGATCGGCCAGCTTGTCCACCGCCTCGCCCAGCCGCTTGCTGCTGCAGTGGGTCAGGGGCAGCAGGGTGCGGTTTTCGGGGATCAGCCCATGGGTGCTGCGCCGGAACAGCTCGTTGGCGGCCTGGTCTCTGGCGCCGCTGCCCCAGGTCAGCACGGAAAACAGCACCTGCAGTTCGCCGGCCACGGTGCCATAGCGGTGAAAACGGGTGTGCCGGTTGCGCTGTGCCCGGTCCCCGAGCTGCTGGTGAGCCAGTCCGGTCAGTGCCCACTCGAACAGGGTGGTCTTCTCGTCGGCCCGGGTGAGAGCGGCGAGATTGGCGAGAATGGCCCGGCGCTGGGGCGTGGGCAGGGACTTGAGTGTCGGCAGGGCCAGATCAATGACCGGCAGCCGCAGGCGTGATCCCAGTTTGCCCAGCTGCCGACTCAGGTCGGTCAGGGCGGCTTTTTTCGGGTGGTTGGGCAGGCTCTTGAGCAGTTCGTCCGGCTCGCTGTCGGAGCTGCTGATGACCAGGGCATAGAGCGCCAGCTCGGCCCCTGCCGGGTCATGCAGGGTGCGGTTGATATCCGCTGGCAGGGCGTCCAGCAGGGTGCGGGCATAGCCCACATTGGCCTCGTCCACCCGGCCTACCTGCGCGGAGGGGCGTGGTGCGTCGGCGGCGGGTGTGGCCGTCTCTGCACTGAAGCCGGCGGCGCCCTCGGGCAGGGGGGGGGAGGCGCTTGTGGTGTCCGGCTGTGGGGCGTCGGCGCGGGCGCGAACACGGGCGCGGGCTACCCAGTCCTCGCCCAGGGCGCCAAGTCGTTCATCCAGTGGTGGATGGGTGGCCAGCAGCCGCCGGAACCGGAAGCGCAGGGTTTCGCCGAAACACATATGACTCATGTCTTCGGCATGGACCGATTTCAGGTGCGAGCCGTCGCCATTGCGGATCTTGATCAGGGCGCCGGCCAGCCCGGCCGGGTTGCGGGTGAATTGCACCGCCGAGGCATCGGCCAGCAGCTCCCGCTGACGGGAAATGGCGGCCTTGATCAGACGCCCGAAAAACAGCCCCAGATAACCGATTACCACCAGGGCCAGGGCCACCAGAAGCAGGCTGTTGCCCTTGCGGCTGGAGGATGAATGCCGTGAGCCGCGCAGAAAGAACTCGCCAATCTTGCCGATGGCGAGGATGCCGGCCAGTACGGCAATCAGACGCAGGTTGAGGCGCATGTCAGCGTTGAAGATGTGGCTGAATTCGTGGGCAATGACGCCTTGCAACTCATCCCGGCTCAGTCGCTTCAGGGTACCGCTGGTGACCACCAGAACGGTTTCGGAGGGGCGAAAGCCCGCCACGAAGGCATTGATGGCGGATTCCTGGTCCATCACGTAGAGCTGTGGTGCGGGAATACCGGAGGCGATACTCATTTCCTCCACCACATTGATCAGCCGTTTCTCGTCGCTGTGGCGGGTGTCCGGGGTAATGCGCCGGGCTCCGAGCATGGTGGCCAGGCCCTCGCCGCCCCGGCGCAGTTGCCAGGTCTTGGCCAGACAGCCACACACCATCACCACCAGGGTGAACAGTGAAATCCACAGGGTAATCGGGTGGCTGAACCATTGCTGCGCAGGTGGGGCCTCCATGTCCGTCCACACAAACAGCAAAAGCAGGGCCAGGTTGACGCACAGCACCACGGCCACCACGGCAAGGATGAAATACAGAACCAGCAGCCCGGTCTTGCGCCGGGCGCGTTCCTGATGCTGAAAGAAGTCCATGGACGCCCGCTTAGAAGGAAACCTTCACGGCCTGACGGGCTTCCTCGCTTTCAATCTTGAGCAGCTGCGCTTCCTTGAAGCTGCCGAACAGTCCCCCGATGAAGTTCTGTGGGAACTGTTCGCGGTAGGTGTTGTAGTTCATCACCGCATCATTGAAGGCCTGGCGGGCAAAGCCGATGCGGTTTTCCGTGCTGCTCAGTTCTTCCATGAGCTGGCCCATGGTGTCGTTGGCCTTCAGGTCCGGGTAGTTCTCGCTGAGCGCGAAGAAGTTGGCCAGCGAACCGGAAAGCAGGGACTCTGCCTTGCCAAGATTGGCCACGGCATTGCCGTCGTCCGGGTGCTCCGCTGCGGCCTGTTTGGCGCTGACCGCCTGGTTGCGGGCTTCGATGACCTGGGTGAGCGTTTCCTTCTCGTGGCTCATGTAGGCCTTGGCGGTTTCCACCAGGTTGGGGATCAGGTCGTGGCGCCGCTGCAGTTGCACGTCAATCTGGGCGAAGCCGTTTTTGAAACGGTTCTTGAGCGCAATCAGGCGATTGTAGATCGCGATGATGTAGATAATGACGGCAATGATGACGCCGATAAAAATCAGGGTCCCCATGACAATATCCCTTCCCCGTGCTGTTTGTTGTGGCTCTAACCTACTGCAAAACGCGTAGAGGGGGAAGGAGGGGCGCACGAAAGCGCTGCAGGAATGCCGCTTGAGGTGCGAATCCGCCAGGGGGGAGTTTCGAGTTGCGAGTAACGAGTTTCGAAAGGCAAAAACCGAAAAGATTGCTTTGCTCCAGAGTCACGGACATCCGTGTGCCAAGGGCTCCTTGTCTCAATGACCTCTGTGACTCTGTGCTGAAATGGCTTTTGCTCTTTTGCCTTTCGAAACTCGTTACTCGCAACTCGCGTCTTCAGTACTTGATGCCCCATTTGCGATAGAGAAAGCCCATGATCCAGGCCGGGCCGATCATCAGGTACTGGATGTCCTCGAAGAATGAGGGTTTCTTGCCTTCCACCTTGTGCCCCCAGAACTGGCCGATCCAGGCGAGGATGAAGACCACCAGAGAGAATAGCCAGATGGTAACGCCGGCGCTTTCCAGCAGGGCCAGGGCAAGCAGGCACAGCAGGCTGAAAACCAGCATGCCGACGGCGATGGGCGGGGACAGCCGGGCGTAGTAGAGGGTCACTCCCACCAGTGCCAGGCAGGCCCAGAAGCCGGTAAATAGCGGCGCGGGTATGGCCCACAGGAAGCCGACGATGGTGAAGAAAATCACCGGCACACAGACAAAGTGGACCTTCTTGTTGGTAGGGTTCTGGTGGCTTTCGCCGTAGGCGTCCAGCCAGTCATCCATGCTGCGGGTAGCCATGGTTACCTCCCGGTAATTTTTCGATGCTGACAGTATACCGCGATGTGGTGGCCAGGATGCGAGGGGGCAATTGATAATTGAGAATGGATAATTGATAGCGGCGCGGAATGGCCGGCCAGGAACCTGAAAGCAAAAAGGCCGCGCCCAAAGTCTGGGCGCGGCCTCTTGCGTTTGAGAATCTAAAACCTGGCTCGCGCCAGTTATCCATTCTCAATGGGGTTGTTTTACGCTCCCAGCCACCCGGCCACGGCCTGCGGTGTCACCGGCAGGTAATGGTCCACCAGCAGCGCGGTGAACAGCGCGAACAGGTAGGTAATGGAGTAGCCAAAGGTCTTCATGGGCAGTTTGGGGTCGGTGGAAAACCGCAGCCGCACCGCATGGTAGAGAAAGACCAGCCCCAGAATCAGCGCAGCGAGCAGGTAGATCAGGTCGCTCATGCCGGTCAGGTAGGGCAGCAGGGTGCTGATGAACAGCAGGATGGTGTAGTACAGCACCGACTCACGGGTGAAGGGGATGCCGTGGGTCACCGGCAGCATGGGGATATCGGCCTTGGCATATTCATCCCGGCGATGGATGGCCAGGGCCCAGAAGTGCGGGGGGGTCCACACGAAGATGATCAGCACCAGCAGCCAGGCATAGGGATGCACATCGCCGGTGACGGCGGCCCAGCCCAGCAAAGGCGGGATGGCCCCGGCGATGCCACCGATGACGATGTTCTGGGGCGTGGCCCGTTTCAGGTACAGGGTATAGATGAAAGCGTAGCCCACAAAGCCGAACAGGGTCAGCCAGGCGGTGAGCGGGTTGACCATAAAATAGAGCATGGCCATGGAGGCCAGCGCCAGCAGCACGGCAAAGGCGATGGCGGCTTTCGGGCTCAGTTTGCCTGCCACCAGCGGGCGCTTTTCGGTGCGCTTCATGATGGCGTCGATTTTCTGGTCCATGATCTGGTTGATGGCCGCCGAGGACATCATCGCCAGGGACAGCCCGACGAAAGAGGGAATGAAAATTTCCATGGGCACCATGCCCGGCGGGTCGGTGGCCAGGAACATGCCGGCCACGGCCGTGACCATCAGCAGCATGACCACGCCGGGTTTGGTCAGTGCCAGGTAGTCGCGCCAGGTGGCGGTTTCGTTCATCACAGCGCTCCTTGGGAGTTGCGCGGGTTGTTCGGTTGGCGTTGGCCGCATTTTACGTTGATGGCCCGGATAAAGAGTACCAGGCTGGCCAGCAGGATCACCGCCACGAAATTGTGCGCCACAGCCACGTCCAACGGCACGGCAAAGACCACATTACTGATGCCCAGGCCGATCTGCACCACGAGCAGGCCGAGAATCACCAGGGCGAAGTTGCGGAAGAACACGCTGCGGGCCCGCCAGAGGATCTTGGCCACCAGGGCCAGTACCAGCAGGATGACCAGCAGGGCGCCGAAGCGATGCATCACATGGATGGTGGTGCGGGCATCATTATCCAGCACGCCATACTCGTAATCCGGCTTGTCGTGCTCGTGCCCCCAGAAAATAAACGCCTCATCGAAATCCAGCCGGTCCTGCCAGCCTTTCTCACAGATTGGCAGCTCGGTGCAGGCCACGGCGGCATAGTTGCTGGCGGTCCAGCCACCCAGGGCAATCTGCAGAATCACCGCTGCCAGCGAGACGGACGCCAGTGGTTTGAGCATGCGCACATCGCAATCGTTCAGGAAGCTGGGCCACCGGTAGACGCGGGCGGTGAGCAGCACCAGCAGGGTAAAGGTGGTGAAGCCGCCGAGCAGGTGCAGCATGACGATGGTGGGTTGCAGCCCCATGGTCACCGTCCACATACCGAGAATGCCCTGGAATATCACCAGGGCCACCAGGAACAGGGGCAGCTTGAGTGGCTGCTTTTCCCGTTTGCGGTTGATGAAGGACAGCGCGGCGATAATGATGATCACCAGCCCCAGGGTAGAGGCGAAGTAACGGTGCACCATTTCCGGGATGGTCTTGTGAGCTTCGCGCAGGGCGCCGGGCTGGGTTTCATTGGTGGCGTTGACGTGTTCGATGGCCTTGCGCACGTCCAGGTGGCCATAGCAGCCCGGCCAGTCGGGGCAGCCCAGGCCGGCATCGGACAGACGGGTCCAGGCGCCGAGGGTGATGACACCGGCGGCAAGGATAACGGCGAGTACGCAGAAACGGCGCAGCCAGCGCTGTGATGCGGTGGGGGTTTGCATAATCGTGCCTTGTTTAACCGATCAGAGACCCTTTCAGGGTGCGTTTGAGATCGACGCGGATGTTTTCCGCCTCTTCCAGGGTGGCATCCATGTCTTCGTGCGTGGGATAACGCATGAAGATCTGGCCGTCCGGGCTGACCAGAAAAATATCGCCTACCGGCTGGCTGGGTTCCGGATCATAGACCGGGGCCAATGCCTCGCTCACTGCCTGCGGGTCAGCGTGGACCGAGACCATGCCGGCGACATTGTCATTGAGGAAGGCGGTGAGGCTGTCATCGGCCGGGGCGGTGTGCAGGATTACCCGGCGTACCCGTTCGATATCCTCGCCCAATGTCAGGCGTACCTGACGCACCTGGTAATACAGACCGTTCTTGCAGCGGGTGTCGCAATCACTGCCGGCTATATAGAGGATGGTCCACAGGCCGGCCATATCTTCACCGCTGTAGGGCTCGCCTGCTTCGTCCCTGGCATTCAGGGTTGCCATGTCGATGTGCGGGATCAGTAGTTGCCCCTTGTTTTCCCGGGGCATTTCCCACGGGTCGATCAGGTAGCGTCCAGCCAGGAAAAACAGGACAAAGGGGGCAATGATCGCCACCAGGGTGGCAATATTCTTGGTCCGTGGAGACATTAGGCGTCCTCTCGGGTTTTGCGCCGGTTTCGTACAGCGGCGGCAACATAAATCAGCAGGGCGGCCAATGCCAGTGCAAACCACTGGAGCGCGTAGGCCTTGTGCCTTTCCGGCCCCATGGGGGTGACGTCCTGCCAGTGTCTGGGCAGGGGCGCATTGCCGCCCAGGGCCAGATCCGGGCGCACCCGGATTTCGAAGGGCGCCAATTCTACCCCAAGTCGTTTGCCGATGGCGTCAAAATCTACCTTCTGGATCCGCAGCGGCCACTGATTGTCTGGCAAGGTGTCTTCCTTGAGCACAAAGGCCTCCCCGGATGGGTGATAAACGGTGCCTTCCACGGTAATTCGGCCGTGGATCGGGGGAATGTCCGGTAGTTGCTCGCGGCTGCGGCCCCGGGGGAGCCAGCCACGATTGATCAAGACCCAGTGACCTTGCGGGGTCTGCAGGGGCGTCAGTAGGTGGTAGCCTGCTTGGCCGTTGAGTATCCGGTTGTCCAGCAGCAGGTTGCGAGCATTGTCTGCGCTGCCGTGAATCCGGGCCTGGCGATGTAGCGGGTCTTTCATCGCCAGCAGCGCAGGCAGGTCTGCCGCTGCCTGCTGGCCGCGCGTGCGCTGTTCAGCCAGCCACTGGCGCTTTTCCCCGGCCCGGTCCAGTTGCCACCAGGCCAGGCGCAGACAGACAGCAACAACAAGCAGGGTGCCGATCAGGGCAAGCAGGGACAGTGCCCGGTGACGACCGGATGGAGACGGGTTTGCCATGCCTGAGACTCTCGGGACAGTAAAAGGGGCCCCGCCGGATTTTGCGTGCACTGGCCGGGGCGGCCGCTACAATGGCGGCACATTGTACATAACTGGCCCGATATCAAAATATCCGGGCCCTTGTCCGGCCGGGTTTTTCCGGTTGGCTGATTGGAGAGTGTCTATATGTGGTGGGTCAAGCTGATTGTCATCGTGCTGCTGCTGGCGGCGGTTATTTCCCTGGGGCGGGCCCTGATGTCCCTGGTGAAGGGCGAGGGCAAATCCGGCAAGACCATGCGCGCCCTGGCCTGGCGGGTGGGGTTTTCGGCTGCCATCTTCCTGTTCATTCTGTTCAGCATGATGATGGGCTGGATCCAGCCCCACGATGTGAACCCCAATTTGCGCTATGGCCAGCCCATTGAGCAGGGCGAGCCGGCACCGGCAGAGCCGGAGATGTAAAAGCGCGGTAAAAATACCTGCACAGACAAGAACTTGCCAGCGCCAGTCTGTTCTCAGCTTCTGAACTTGATCAGGAGTGGAACAATGGAATGGATGATTCGGGTGCTGCTGGTACTGTTTGTCCGTCTGATTGCCCGGGCCGAACACAGCGAAATGACAGGGTCAGAAAGGCCTTTTTGTTCAGTGAGTTACCGGCAGTAAAGATTTTTCGGGCTGTGGCGGGAACCTTTGCCTTCTCCCGAACACTAACCTGACAGGCAAGACGAGTTTTCTCCTCCAAGCAACATCAGGCAACCCTCGGGCGTACAGCAGAGCTGACGCCCTTCTTTTTTGTGGGCGGTTACTTGCCCGGCATCGGGGGCATGGGGAACGCGGTGATGTTGCCTGCCTGCGACTCGGTGATCTTGCCTGTGCCTTCCTTCTCGACTTCGTCAATCCTTACGATGGCATGCATGGGAATGTAAGAGCGTTGCACCCCACTGAATTCGCTTTTCAGCTTTTCCTCGGCGGGATCGACCACGACGCTGGAGCGTTCCCCGAACAGAAACTCCTCTACCTCGATAAAGCCGTACAGCTCGCTCTGGTATATCCGTGAGGCATACAATTCGTATACTTTGTTCTGGTTCAGGAATATGACCCGATAGATTTGACGCTGTTTTGACATGCGCAAGGCCCATATTGACTGCATGAAGGGAGGCGGAGTCTAGCACAGCCACACAGTGTCGCATCTGCCTGAAAGGCTTGGAAAACCGTACCATTTGGCTGGACTTTAATCATGCGAATGACTAGAGTTGGCGCCCATAAATGCAATGGGACATTTTGCCGCACCCATGGCAATCCGGTGGAATTCAGGCAGTCTGGTGCTAGCTGTTTGATTTTATTGGTTTTTGTGTTCTGTGCGATGGCAGCTGATGGCCACCCCCTTGGCCGTTGTCGTCCGTAGAAAGGTGTCGACGGAGTCCTTGCGCATCAATCCTGAAACTTCGCTTTCCAGGTGCCGGCGACGGCAAAAAAGAAGCGTGCCCAAAGAGGCATCGCTGGGGAAAACAGGGAGCAAACGCATGCAGTCAACTCTGTTCCACCGCGCGGCGGCGGGTCTGGCGTCACTGATGATCAGTGGCAAGACCTTCGCCAGCGACTGGACCGAACGTTCCGACCTCGACCTGCGACCGGGGGTGACCCAGGTCAGTCAGGAGATTCAAGATCTTCACACCACCGTTCTCTGGATTGTGACCGTTATCGGTCTGCTGGTTTTCGGCCTGATCGTGTATTCCATGATCCGCCATCGCCGCTCCAAGAACCCGAACCCCTCCACGTTCCATGAAAATGTTTTCCTGGAAGTGCTGTGGACCGTGATTCCCTTCGTCATCCTGATCGCCATGGCGGTGCCCGCCACCCGGGTGCTGGTCAAGCTGGATGACTCCACCGAATCCGAGCTGACCGTGAAGGTCACCGGCTATCGCTGGAAGTGGAGCTACGAATACCTGACCTACGAAGATGACAACGACATTGGTGTGTCTTTCTTCTCCAACCTGGCCACGCCGCCGGAGCAGTACAACAACCCGGTCCTGGCCGGTGGTCTGTTCCCCTATGGCACCGCGAAAGATCTGGTCGGCAAGGAAGCTCCCGAGAAAGACCACAACTATCAGCTGGAAGTGGATAACAAGCTGATCATTCCGTCAGGCCAGAAGGTGCGTTTCCTGGTTACCTCCGACGACGTGATCCACTCGTTCTGGATTCCGGACTTCGGTGGCAAGAAAGATGCCATCCCCGGTTTCGTGAACGAAACCTGGGCGCTGGTGCCGGAAGGCAAGGAAGGCACCTACTACGGCCAGTGCGCGGAACTGTGTGGCAAGAACCACGCCTTTATGCCCATTGCTGTGGAAGTGGTAACCCAGGACGAATTCAAGACCTGGATCGCCGAAGAGAAAGAGAAAGCCGCTTCCGGCCCCGACCTGACGCCGTTCACCGGCCTGGATCAGGCCATGGAAGAAGGTGAGCAGGTTTACGCCAGCGCGTGTGCCCTGTGCCACGGTGCCAACGGTGAGGGCGGCATCGGTCTGCCGTTTGCCGGTACCGATTTCTCCACCAAGAAAGAGTACCTGGACGAACACATCGATGTGCTGGTCAATGGCCGTGCCGCCATGCCTGCATTCAAGGCTCAGCTGACCCCCCGCCAGATTGCGGCGGTGATCACCTACGAGCGTAACGCCTTCGGCAACGACACCGGCGATCTGATCCAGCCCGCCGACGTTAACGACCACGAATAAGGGAGGGGATAGCGATGACAACAGCAGCTGCAACCCATGATGATCATCACGATCATCACCACGCCCCGACCGGCCTGAAACGTTGGCTGTTCAGCACCAACCACAAAGATATCGGTACCCTGTATCTGTGGTTCAGCTTTGCCATGTTCCTGGCGGGCGGTTTCATGGCCATGGTCATTCGTGCTGAGCTGCTCGAGCCCGGCATGCAGTTCGTGGACCCGGAATTCTTCAACCAGATGACCACCGTGCACGGTTTGGTCATGGTGTTTGGCGCGGTGATGCCCGCCACGGTTGGTCTGGCCAACTGGATGATTCCACTGATGATTGGCGCGCCGGATATGGCGCTGCCGCGGATGAACAACTGGTCCTTCTGGATCCTGCCTTTCGCCTTCGCCATTCTGATCAGCGCCGTGCTGATGAGTGCGTTCGGTGATGGCAACCCCAGTGCGCCGAACTTCGGCTGGACCTTCTATGCGCCGCTGTCCACCAAGTATGGCCCGGCGTCCACTGACCTGTTCATCCTGTCCGTTCACATGATGGGTATTTCCTCCATCATGGGCGCGATCAACGTGGTGGTAACCGTCTTCAACATGCGTGCCCCGGGCATGACCCTGATGAAGATGCCGCTGTTCGTATGGACCTGGCTGATCACCGCCTTCCTGTTGATCGCGGTTATCCCGGTTCTGGCCGGTGCGGTAACCATGATGCTGACCGACCGTCACTTCGGCACCAGCTTCTTCGATGCCGCTGGTGGGGGTGACCCGGTTCTGTTCCAGCATATCTTCTGGTTCTTCGGGCACCCCGAGGTGTACATCATGATCCTGCCGAGCTTCGGTATCGTATCGGCGATCATTCCGGCCTTTGCCCGCAAGCCGCTGTTCGGTTACGCCTCCATGGTGTATGCGACCGCGTCCATTGCGCTGCTGTCCTTCGTGGTATGGGCCCACCACATGTTCACCGTGGGCATGCCGCTGGCCGGTACCCTGTTCTTCATGTACATGACCATGCTGATCTCGGTGCCTACCGGGGTGAAGGTGTTCAACTGGGTGGCCACCATGTGGCGCGGCTCCCTGAGCTTCGAGCTGCCCATGAAGTGGGCGATCGCCTTTGTGATCCTGTTCACTTGTGGCGGTCTGTCCGGCCTGATGCTGGCGATCACTCCGGTGGACTTCCAGTACCACGACACCTACTTCGTGGTGGCTCACTTCCACTACGTACTGGTGACCGGCGCGATCTTCTCCATCTTCGCCGCCGCCTACTACTGGCTGCCGAAGTGGTCCGGCGTGATGCCCAACAAACTGTTGGGTGAGCTGCACTTCTGGAACTCCCTGATCTCCGCCAACCTGCTGTTCTTCCCCATGCACTTCGTGGGGCTGGCCGGCATGCCGCGCCGTTACGCTGACTACGCGCTGCAGTTTGCGGATTACAACTTCTGGATTTCCATCGGTGGCTTCTGGTTCGGGCTGTCCCAGGTACTGTTCCTGGCCGTGGCCGTGCTGTGCGCCATGAAGAAAGGCGAAAAAGCCCCGGCCAAGCCGTGGGATGGTGCCGAAGGTCTGGAGTGGGAAGTGCCGTCACCGGCGCCGTTCCACACCTTTGATACCCCGCCGGTGGTGAAATAACAGGTCACGGAGACGGGCGCCATGAGCGAAAAACAGCTTAGCGTGGAAGAACGTAACAAGCGTACGCTGAAGAAGCTGTTGATCTGGGCGGTAGGCATGTTTGGCTTCGCCTTCCTCATGGTGCCTTTCTATAACGTGATCTGTGATATCACTGGCCTGAACGGCAAGACATCCAGTACGGCCGCCACCGAGGCTCCTGAGCAGGTGGTAAAAGACCGTACCGTGACGGTGGAATTCATTACCCAGAAAGGGAATGGCATCAGTGGTGAATTCACCTCTGAGACCAAGCGGGTCAAGGTGCATCCGGGTGAAATTACCCTGGTGCATTTTTATGCCAGCAACCCGGGTGAATCGGACATGGTGACCCAGAGCATTCCCTCTGTGACACCGGGTGAAGCCGCGCGTTACCTGCACAAGACCCAGTGTTTCTGCTTTGATCAGCAGACCCTGCTGGCAGGTGAGCGCAAGGACATGCCGATGATCTTCTATCTGGATCCGGAAATTCCCCGCCATATCAACCAATTCACTCTGTCGTATACCATCTTCGATGTGACAGAGCGGGTCGCCGGTAAAAACAACAGCGTGGCTGTGAACTGATAACAGCCGGTTGTAGAGGAGATTTCAGAATGACTGATAAATATTACGTCCCGGAAAGCAGCCCCTGGCCGCTGACTGCGTCCGTGGGCCTTTGCATGACCGCCGTGGGCGGTGCTCACTTCATCCAGCAGAGCACCATGGCCGACATGGAGCCCAGCTGGACCGGCAAGCCACTGTTTTTCCTGGGGCTGGCCTGGTTGCTGGTGGTCATTGCCCTGTGGTGGCGTGACACCATCAAGGAATCCGTGGGCGGCCTGCACAGCAATCAGCTGGGTGGCTCCTACCGTCAGGGTATGTTGTGGTTCATCTTTTCCGAGGTGATGTTCTTTGCTGCCTTCTTTGGCGCCATGTTCTACACCCGCTGGCTGATCATTCCGTGGCTGGCTGGTGAAGGCACCGGGGCCATGACTCACGAATTGCTGTGGCCGGGTTTCCAGGCCATGTGGCCGCTGACCGAAACCCCGGACGGCACCACGACCACGCCGATGGGCGCCTGGGGCCTGCCGGCGATCAACACCGCCATCCTGCTGGCCAGCTCCATCACCCTGACCATTGCCCACCACGCCCTGCTGGAAGGCAAGCGTGGCACCCTGATCGCTTTCCAGGCCATTACTGTATTGCTGGGCGCGATCTTCCTGGGCCTGCAGGCGCTGGAATATGTCCACGCCTATGACATGGGGCTGACACTGGATGCCGGTATCTACGGCAGCCTGTTCTTCCTGCTCACCGGTTTCCACGGTGCCCACGTGACCATCGGTACTATCTTCCTGCTGGTCACCCTGATTCGTGTGATCAAGGGCCACTTCAGCGAAGACAACTGCTTTGCCTGGGAAGCGGGTGCCTGGTACTGGCACTTCGTGGACGTGGTATGGCTGTTCCTGTTCGTGACCGTGTACTGGTTGTAAGCGCTGGCACGCCAGCACGCTTTACGCTAGCACGCAAAAAGCCGCGCTCCGAAAGGGCGCGGCTTTTTTGTTGGGACGAATGTTCAAAGCCAAAAGTGCGGGCCCGGCCCTTGCGTGGTTCTGGACCTGGCCACTGTGGGAGCCTGCCTGCAGGCGATTCGAGCCCAAGCGAGGTAAGGATTCCAGAAGCCTTGTCAGGGATTCTGTCTTCGAATCCCGGTATTCGCCCCGTACCTGGCCAAGGCTCGAGGCAAGCTCCTGCAGCGGGTTATAGCAAGGTGGGGGGATGCCAGAAAGCCAACAGGTGTCAGCTCAGGCGATCTTTAATCCATTGCCCTATTTCCCGGATCTGCTCCAAGCACACCATGTGTTCCATGGGGTAGGTACGGTACTCGGGGTTCAGTCCCATCTCTTTCAGGGTCGCCACGGCCCGCTGGCCCAGTTGTTCCGGTACCACCGGGTCCATGGT
>JAKSCQ010000170.1 GCA_022360555.1 Pseudomonadales bacterium | reverse complement strand
GCGTTGAGAATGGAGGAGGGGTTCCCCCACCCGCGATCGCCCCCGAATCATGTCCACCGCCTTTTCCGCAATCATCATTGCCGGTGCATTGGTGTTGCCACCGATCAGGGTGGGCATGATGGAGGCGTCGATGACGCGCAGTTGCGGGTTGACCACGGCGCTGTCGTCGCTTTTCACGTTCTCGGTGAACATGTCGTTCTTCATCCAGCGTTTCAGTGACGGGGCTTCCGTGATGTCTCCGCGGGTATCCGGAGTCAGGTCTTCCGTGTGTCAATTGTATGAGTTCGAGGAAAGAGGGAATTCATAATGGGATCCAGGGTCAGGTCTTGCCCCGTGCGCTCCGCACGCATAAACCAAGCCTGACCTTCTTTACTTACTTTATATACTTCTCTAAGAATCCCAGCACCTTACGCATTGGGTTAGTTGAGGGTGCTGCCGCTTCTTTGTTAGCGAAGCTTGCTGGGCGATAGGCCGGTAAGCCGCTTGAGCGCACGGCGGAAATTGCTGACATCCGAAAAGCCTAATTGCCGGGCGGCGGCTTGCACGGTCATTCCCGGCGTTTGTAATAATCCGCGGGCATTGTCGAGCAATACTTGATGCTGGATGTCACGGAATGAGGTTTTTTCTTGTTCCAGGCGACGGCGCAGGGTGCGTTCGCTGCAGCCCAGTGCTTTGGCAACAGAGGCAGCAGTATGCTGCTGGTCAGACAGTTGCAGCAGGTGCGTTTTTACCTGTGTGGTGAGGTTTTGCTGAGCCATGTGTGCCTGAAACTCTTTCTCGGTTTCTTGCAGGTAAAAGCGTTCAATGGCGGGGTTGTGACTGGATATGGGGCGATCCAAATCAACCAGGTTAAAGGTAAGTGAGGTATGTGGGGCATTGAAGGCGAAATCGTTTCCGAAAACGCGATGATAGTGCGTCTTGTCATTGGGCTCAGGGTGGCTAAAGCTCACATTGACAGGGTGTAGGGGCGCTTCCACCAGTTGCCGCATGGTTTGTAGCTGGCTGGCCATCATGCACTCGTTGTTCAGGCGTATGAGTGATGCGGTGGCGTCGGTGCCCGGTGGGTAGTGCAGCTCAAAACGGAAGGTATGTTCGCCGCGAATCCCTTTTCCTCGTACCGGGGAACTAAGCAATTCCTGATAGTGAAGCATAGCGTCAAGCATGGCGCCGAGTGTGGGGTGGGCGCTGAGCCATAAGCCGATACGCTCACGGGAAAAAGCATTGAGTGTTTCCCCCCAGAGAATCCCTAGTGATGAGTCGGGCAGAGCCCGTGCGGTATTGATCATCACCCGAACTTGATCCGGAATCGTAAAGACACTGCCCGGTGTTTCGAGCATATCCAGCCCAATGCGTGTTCCGACTAATGCTTGCTGACGACTGCAGCCGAGCGATTCCGCTTTCTCGATCAATAAACGTGTGCGCATCCATTGTGAGGATTGAGCACTGGGTGATGCGATGTGCGAGGCCATCACGCGTTCCTCTTTATTATTCTTGTAAATCATTGGCCATTGGCCGGTATTGACCCGTAAGCGACCGTCTGAGCCTCTCCCTGACTGGCGGCATTTAAGGCCAATATAGGGCAGCTTAGCACGGCAGTCAGTGTCCAATTAGAAAAAACCATTCTAATAAAATGTATGGAGAGGAATATGCGTATTTGCGTGTTTTTTGCGGGCCTCGTGTCTATGGGGGCTTTGGCGTTATCGGGTTGTGGTGGTGAAGCCGTGCCTGAGGCGCTGAAGCCTTCAGCGGCAAAAGACTGGACAGATGCGCAGGTGGATGCGGTGGTGGAGGTGGCGCTAGAGCGCATTCACGCCCCTCTAAATGGGGCAGCAGCACACGCACCGCAAGCCTGTAACGATATACAAGTATTGCGTATTCGCCATCGCGCAGGCCCTCAGGATTCGGGCGATACAGATGCTGTATTCATGATGATGCCCGGTATTCTCGAAGGGGCAAATGGATTCGAATATTTAGGCCGACAAATGGTGTATGTGGCGGCGCAACAACATGGTGAGTCTATTGAAGTATGGGGCATGGATCGCCGTGCTAATTGTTTGGAAGATTTGCACGCGATGCAGCTGGCCGAGACGGTGGGGGACACCGCGCAAGCGGAGCAAATGCTGTTTGATTATTACTTTCGTGACAGACCTGTGGCGGGCAAGAAATTTTCTGGATTTCTGGAAAGCAGTGAGGTGCCGTATTTGCAGGAGTTTGGCTTGGCTCTCGCTACACAGGATATGTTTACGGTCATGCAAACCTTAATGCCTGATCAGGCTGATCGCCAGGCGCGATTGTTTGTGGGTGGGCATTCTTTGGGTGGCATTCATACCTCGACATTTTTAGCGTGGGACCAGGATGGTGATGCCTCAACTCTCAGCGATGCTGGCTATGCCAATGTGGCAGGTGCGTTCGCATTGGATTCGATTCTTACGCCGTTATCCGATATTCCAGATTACATTGCCGGGATGGTGCCGTTCAGTTTAGGGGCGCTGGGATTGAAGGCGGTGCAGCCGGGGAGTGAGCTCGCATATAAAGGGGCGCTAAGTGGCCTGAATAACAATCTTGTGCCGCGCTATACGGCTATTCCTAACGCCTTTACACCGCGCGTACTGGCGCTGCCTGAAGCGATTGCCTTGGTGGCTAAAGATGCGCCGCAGATGGAGAGCCAGGCGTTGGCGCGTTTGCCCCACCTTCCCGATATAGATTTCATGGTGAAAGTTCTGCATACACGGAATGCGGAGAATTTAGTATTTGGTCCGGGTCTTCGGGAATTCCGATACTCCCAGGAGGCCTTGGTGGGCTTGCTTTTTGATGATCATTTCTCGCCCATTGGTTTCCTGGGTACCAGTCTTGGTCACTTGAATGGTGGGCCATTGGCAGAGAAGCAGAAAACGTTGGCTGCGCTGGCCGATTTGCCTTTCATTGGGGGTTTGATATCGGCCGCCTATACCGGCGAACAGCAGCATATTGCTGCATCCACTGATTATTTATATCGCTGGGCTAATTTCGACCAAATTGCAGCGGATGGGGACAGTACGTATACCGACAAATCCGGACGTTATGTTTTTACTGAGCGCGATAAAGAAATGTCCGATATTCGTGATTTTTCCCGATCGCTCTATGTTGGTGAAACCAATTTCACCGAATGGTATTTTCCTACACGCATTGTTATTGACACTGTTTTCGCGCTGCCGTTCGAGCATGCTGAAGATTCAGGTTTGAGGGTGCTGCATGAGAGCGGCATCGAGTTGACACCGCGTTTGGAGCTGATTGGGGGTGATGGTGTGATTGCGCCATTGATTAACGAGGGCGTTATGCTTCCGACTACAGCAGATCGACGGATTATTCCTGGTTTTAATCACCTTGACCCAATGTTTGCAACGGCGAATACCTCGTCTTACTTCGAGAATCCAATTATACCTGCGTTGCTCAACTTTGCCCGAGAAAATCGGGGTATATAAAAAGAGTATTAAAAATACAGGAGAAGATTATGAATAAAATATTTATATTGAGGCGCATGCTTGTGGCAGCGATTGTCGGTTCTTACGCCCATTCAGCAATGGCATCATCTGTGCCGTTGATCGACTCTCAGCCGAGTCCAGAAGACAGTTGCCCCATTAGCCTTGCGGGTTCCACAGAAAATGCCGATGGTTCTGTCGGCGTGCGGCATTATGGCTGTGATGCATACGGTACGAATGTGGTGTACACCGTAGCGATTCCTCCCGGCTGTGAGATGGGCGGATGTGGTCTGATTTACGATAATCACGGTGCCAGCATGAATGCTGCGCAACAAAATGCGGGAACGCATCTGCGCGAATTCGGTTGGTCGGCAACAGATCGTGGTGCGGCCACGCCGTATGTGGTTGTTCAGCCGAACCTGACTGACTTATTTGATGAGGGTGGTCTGGATCCAAATTCCGTGGCGGGTGGTGCCTACACGAATGAACTCCCCAATATTCTGTACTTCGTAGATCATGTGATAGCCGTGTTGAATGTCGACCGTGACCGTACTCACATGTATGGATTCTCACGCGGGGCGTCAACGGCCTCAGCCATATATTGTAATGCGACCAATCGAAACCTGTTTGCCAGCTATGCCGTAGGCGGTGGGGGAATTAGCTGTGATATCGATGCACCTTTGTTGATTCTGAATGGGATCAACGATCCTGGAAAGATGCCTCTGAATAATGCCTTGGAAGATAGTGTTAAAGCCATGCAAGGTTATCAGAAAACCGTGATTGTGGGTGACTCAGACTGGAGTCGGCCAACATGGGAACTTAGCTGGAGTGGTATTCGTAAACGGGGTAATCACCGTCACATTCGTCTGCAGGCAGGTGGTGTTGTGTTAGAAAGCATCAAGCACAGCGGCAGCGCTTTTCCCGCGTTGGGTCATTGCCATCCGGTGACGCAATACAGCAGTTGGCTGAATTGTTACACCAATATGGACACCGGGGCGAAGTTGGTGGACTTCTTCATTCAAAACCCTCGCTAATCAAGTGAATAATGGGCAGGCCTTGAGATTTTGTAACCTATGGATTCTGCGGAGTTGAAGGCCTGCCCTAATGGAGGGTGAGTCATGCTGGCCCCTGCGCGGGAGAAAGGTCGGCACTGACTCATGGGAAAAATTTAAGATTAGGTGGCACCGATCAATTTGAAGATCTCCTCCTACAAGGTAAATGGGGGCTGGGGCAAGCGTTGTGCAAGTGGTAAGTTATTGCTGGGACTGATTAAATTCATGGGGCTACGGGGTCAGACCTCACATTTCACAGATACGAGGTCTTGCCCCATGCCCTAGAGGTGACGAGGGTCAGGTCATGCCCTGTGTCCTAGACCACAATACACAAGAGCTGACCTAATACTCAGATACCAGCCTTTCCTCCCTCCTTTCTCAGCGTCCCCACAAGGCTTTTATGCTCCGCACCACTGCCCGAAGCCACTCCTGCCGGGCGCGCAACTGGTCTCGTCTGACCTGCTCAAGATTGATGCCGCCGCGCCCGTCTCGGTAGCGGGCGGGGATGGGGTCGCTGGGCGGATTGCTGGCGGGGCCTTGTGCGGCGTTACCGCTGCTCTGGCGAGTGACGGGAACGCCGGCGTTCAGGGGATGAATCTCTTCAAAAACAGACATGCCTGACCTCCATTACCCGGCCCCTGATCGCAGGGGCCTTGGCCATCCAATGGATTTATGGGCATGCTAGTCCTGTTGTATGCTGCAAACTATTCCCTAAAAGCGAGAAATGACTTTGCAAAAACGAACAGGCGACCCGACCTCCGAGGACTACCCGACCACTCGCAGCCATCTGGCGTGGAGCGACTTCGAGGTGGTGCTGGCTGTGGCGGTGGCCGGGTCGCTGTCCGGGGCGTCCCGCGCCATGGGGGTGAGCCATGCCACGGTGTTTCGACGGCTGGGGGATATCGAAAAGCGCCTGGGGGTGACGCTCTTTGAGCGGAGCCGCACCGGTTACCGGCCCACCCCGGCGGGGGAGGAGCTGGCCGAAACGGCCCGGGTGATGGACCAGGCGGCGCTGGCGGCGGAGCGGAAAGTGGCCGGCCGGGACCTGGAGCCGAGCGGGGAGATCTGGGCGACGACCACGGACTCGTTGCTGATGGGCCTGCTGGCACCGCTGTTTACGGAATTTCGGCATAAGTACCCGGGCATCGTGGTGGACGTGGCGATCTCCAATCAGTTGTTCAACCTGACGCGCCGGGAAGCGGATGTGGCCATCCGCCCGTCCAACCGCCCCCCGGAAAACCTGATCGGCCGCCCCCTGACCACCATTGGCCAGGCGGTCTACGGGCACCGAAGCCTTGGCCTGACGCCGGGTGAGCCGATCAGCAATCTCGCTGATCAGCCGTGGATTGGGGCGGGGCCCCGATTGCAGGATTCAAAACTGGACCAGTGGATGGACAGCAACGGATTAAAGCCGGCCTGTGTCTACCGGGTGGATACCCTGGTGGGCATCCTCAGTGCCATCCGTTCCTGCATGGGGTTGGCGGTGCTGCCCTGTTATCTGGCCGACTCGGACCCGGATATTGTGCAGCTCAGTGACCCTATCCCCGAGCTGGAATTCGGGCTTTGGTTTCTCATGCACCCGGACCTGCGCGGGGTGGTGAGGATTCATGCTCTGATGGATTTTCTTACGGAGGCGGTGCGGGCACAAAAGGAACGCCTGGCCGGGCCGATGCTGGATTAATTTGGCTTTCCTGACAATAAGTCAGATGCAAGGCGGGCAGGAGGTTGATGGTTAGGCTCTGGTGCTGGCCCGCATTATGCTGCACGGAGGGCTTGTTACACCTGTGTGTGTACGGCAGCATGGAGAAAAATGAATATAAGGAACACAGGGAGTGTGTCGCATTGGGTTTCAATCTCATGTCCCAAGCCATGGGGGCTTGGTCGCACATCCTATCTGATGCCGCCCTTCGCAAAGGCGCCGGCCTTGTATTTTCAATCCTGACTTTCCGGGTTCTGTTATCCGTAATTGTTGCCGGGGAAGAGTTGTGCCCCGGTGATCACAATTGATAGTCAAGATGATGGTTTTTCAAGTGCATTCACAAGGAGTGGAGATAATGCTGCAACAAGAAAGGCTGCTGTACTTATTCAAATCAACACTATTGTTCGTGTTGGCGCTATTCATGCTGTCGGCATGTGAGAGTACCCCCAAAGAAGAGGAGTCCAGTGATGGTGATATCAAGGAAGACCGTTATCCGGTTGCCACTGTGACTGTACCCGCCCTTGTCTCGGTGAAGGCGGACTTCATCGAGTTGCTCCATTCACGTGTGGATGGCGCGGGCATCGACGATGTAAGGGAGTTGGAACGACTTGCAGATGTGATCGTTTCGCTGGAAAACGTACTCGACTCGGACCTGGAAACGACCCTGCATACTCGTGATCCAGCCCTTGCCATCGACATGATGGGCTGGTCGTCGGATTTGGCCGGAGAGCTGCTTGCTGAAGTTAATAGCAATAGCCGGTTGGTAGATCAGCTGGGAGGTTTGAACAGGAGTGATGATCTGGGGGAAGACAATCCCAGTGGGTTGTCCCGTTCTCCTGGGCTGTCGGGGTTTGAATCTTCCCTGGGGGGCTTGATGGATTCGTTGTCGAATTATATGCAAGGAGGTCAGGATGACTGGCCAGGTGAAGGGGAAGATAACGACCGGGGTGCGAATAATGAAAGTGATGATGCCTGGGTCAACTATCTGAATGACAAGGTTCCACAGGGTGCCGATCCGGACCCTAATGATCCCGATGTGGATGCAACCGGAGATACCTGGAATGACTACCTAAACGACGATGCAGCACCGGGTGCCGATCCGGATCGGCCGGAAGATGACAGTGCTGGTGAAGGCGAAGAGGTTGAAGTCGGTGAGGGCGATGTGGTCGTTATCTGGACTGATGAAGACGGGAATATGGACCGTGTCGAAAAAAATGAGGGTGAAGGGGGCAGTGGCTCCTCCGGTAACGGAAGTGGAACGGAGGGCGGTGACAGCAGCGGTGACGGCGGTGAAATCGGAACCGATGGCGATGGCGGTAATAACCCCGATAGTGGCTCAGAGGGCGGAGAGAATGGCTCTGACGGTGATGGACAGGGTGAGCCCGGAAACAGCGACGAAGAAATGCCCTGTGACCCGAATATCGATGGCTGTAATTCTGGTGGCGGCGAAGTGCCGGAGACCGACCCTAACGATGGCACCACTCAGCCGGGGCCAGGTGACACCGGCGGCGGCAATCCTGAGGTGGATTTGGATTCCAGTGATGATGATCTTGGCCCACTGATTCTGGTTGGGCCGGATCATCAGCAAGGCGGTGCAGTGGTGGTGGTTATCCGGCCACCGACCTATGGTCAGACCCAGCCCGGTTTGGGCGATGACCGGTTTAATGGCGGGTTCTGGAAAGGTGATGCTGATACCATCGGTGGCAGGATTGATGAACTTTTTTCCCGATCCCATGGGATGGCCGAGGAGCTTAACGGTCTCTGTGCATCGGGGGGATGCTGATACTGTACGCTTCTATATACCGCTGAAACTGACCTGAAGAAAGAGGGTGCGTATCGGTCCGATGACGATGCGTACCCTTTACTTTTCCTCCTCATCCCAAGGCTCGTCCTGCTATGCCTGTGATGATGCTTCTCTATTTCCTTTTTTATTGCATAAGCCAGTGTTATTTCTTCTGCTGGCAACCCAGCTCAGACAGCCAATCATCCAGTACCGGTTCCAGGTGCGGTGACAGGGCGGCATTGCCGAAAAGATGTAGCTTGATGATAAAAAGAAAGCCTGGCTTTTGGGTGTTGAAAAATCGGCTATCCAGTAGTGCATGTGTAGCGTTGGGTAGTACTTTGATATGAATGTTCGGGTGGTGAGAGCGTAGCGATGTCAGAAACGTTTTTGTATTGCCGATGTCGACATTGAGGTCATCTTCGCCAAGTAGCATCAGCAAAGGTTGTTCTAGCTGTCGGTAATCAGATGATGCATCAGAATGCATGTTCTTCAGCGCAAAGATAAATCTGTCTGGTGACATGGGTGTCGTGTAATCCGGGGCTGATTCCAGATAGTCCTCGTAAGTGGGACCGCTGGAAAGAAAGGCCAGGTGGCGCAGGTACTGCTGTCTGGCTGTCTCAATGGCTGCGGGGCTGGCCCCTTGTCTTTGCAGGCGTGTGTGCATCAAGTACCAGCCTTGGTCAGCCCAGTTAATGGCAAATCCTGCCCCGATAAGGAAATCCACACTCGGATCTTGCGTGGCAACAGCAGGGATGACCCAGCCGGCTTGACTGAAACCCAGCAGGCCGATGGAGGGAGTTTGAGAGCCAAAGCGACGCTTGACCTGGCGGATGGCCGCCAATACTTCCTGCTGGCGATCCTGCATGGATTGATGAAGCCAATTGCCCGATGAGTCGCCCACTCCGGGTTTGTCCCAGGAAACCACCGCATAGCCACGCGAGCGCAACAGGTTCCACATAAGGGGGTAATAGCCATACGCAACCCGGTCCAGTGGACCGTCTCCGTGTACTGTGATTACCACGCCACAGGTTTCCTGCCCGGTAAGGGGCGGCAGATAGGTTCCATGGAGAGTATTTCCGTTGCTTTGGAAACGGAAACTTTCGGCATGAAGCGGCGAGAAAGAGAGCAGGGAAAGCGCTGTGATGATCAGCGTTACCATTCGCATTGTCCCTGCCTCTCGCCTATGGGCTTGTCGCCATTATTTTCCTCCGGTATTCGGGTTCGGAATTCAACCACTCTTCCAGGGGTCGAGCGACGGAGCAGGGAGAAGTGGGGTGGACCGATGGGAGCCTGCTGAATGCATGCTGTAAGGTTTTCCAGCCTGGACAGTTCAAGGGAATAGCAGTCACCGGGCATTTCGGCATCCGTGAACGTTTGGCTTGTTACTTGGCGGGGCAGGAAGTGAGGGATATCAAGCAAGTCGATCGTATCCGGGAGCGTACGGCCCTGATGCAGCCAGTAAAGAGGGAGGAACTGCAAGGAGGTTTGATAGTCAGTGCCGGGAAAACGGTTGTCCCCTTCGTTTGCCTGGTCATCCCCGAATAAAAGAGAGGAATAGGACAGTATCTCCCCGGCTGATGCTGAGGCGTCTCCCAGGGCGGCAAGCGCCAGATTGATAAAGTGGGCATCTTCTTTTTCCGTCGCTGAGGTGATGGGGGAAGTGACGGCCCATATTTCGTCGTCAACCCGCTCCATTCGCGACCAGTATTTTGTCTTGTCCTCGATGTGCTTAACGTCGGCAAAAAGCAGGCGGCCGGACGCTGTGAAATGTTCGATACGGGACAGGGATACGTTGGTTTGGTCGAGCATGCCTGTTTCCGTGTAGGTGATTCGCTCTCTGATTTCTGTATGTTCTTCTTGGAGAGTAATTTCTGTGCAGGAAGAGCCTGTCAGTTTGTCATTGATGTAAATGTCATATTCATAGAGCCAGCCCTTGGCAAGTGGTTCAGAGCGGGCCGCGGCTGCTACCAGAATCAATGCGGCAGACCATGCTGGTACACGGCGTATTGCAATTTTACGGGGGAAGGCAATGCACATCTGTGAGCACCTGCTTAATTATTTTCCGGGGCGAGGCTAAGCGGGGCATAAATCTGGTCTGTTTGTTGGACGACGCAATCCACGTAACGGCTTTGATCGAAGCCGTCATCAATGACCATATGCTGTGCCAGGCGTTGAAAGAAGTTGTCGGGAGGTACGCAGGCCTCGGGAGCCATTACGCCCCGTTTCATGATCGTTCCATCGATCAGCATTTTGAGAATGATGGCGGTGGGCAGGCACGTGGAATGCGCCATATCGTCGATCCTGAACCGGGATCGCATGTGCACGCCAGAGACAACGGTCTTCCCCCGTGAGTCGGGGCCTCGTGCGAGCGCACCAAGAGAAAACAGGAAATGCCTGAAGCGGTCTTTCACTTGGTGAACCAGGTAATGAACGATATCTACCGGGGCGCTGACGTTGTCGGAAAGCCTCTTTGCTAGCCCTTCGGCAGCATGCCGAAGGGATTGCTGATCACCCGGGTCCACACGTCTGGTGGCTTTTTCCAGCGCATAAATGATGTAGCCGGGCATGTTCATCAGGTTCAGGGACTGCTTGATGTGCGGATAGGTCCGTGGGAGCGTCAGCGGTTCCGGATGGCCAATAATATGACAGCGGTCGGGTTTTCTTCCTGGAAGGGCGAGCTTCACGCATTGCAGCGGTGTTACGGAGGCAATGGCGCCATGCTGGAAAATCTTGACTGACCCCGAGGCTTGCTGGACCCAGTGGTATGTAGCGGCGCTGGGTTTGCCGGCGCTATCGATCAGGTTCAGATTATCGTCGTGCTTCAGGGGGCCTCCTGTTCCCCAAAAGGTATAGATCTCCTCGGCCTGGGGTAGAGCCGCCAGTGCCCTGGCGGCCAGAAGATTGGAGATGCCCGGGCTCGCGCCCGCGCCAATGATCGCGGTAACCCCGCGATCCCTGGCTTGTGCGTCCAGCGCCAGCATTTCCAGTGTGGGTTCTGGATCATCGCAGATATCAATGTAATGCACCCCGGCCTCAAGGGCGGCTGACAGTACGCGCCGACCGAACAGGTAGTAGGGGCCGATGGTCGACATGACGACATCACAGCCTTGCAGGGCCAGCCTGAGGGAGTGGTCACAATGGGCATCAACATGGATGGCCCTGGCCTTTCTTCCCAGCGATGCCGCAAAGCGGGTGGCTTTTTCCTGATCATGATCTGCGATCACGATTTCTGAAACAGACGGTTCGTGAAGGATTTCACGTACCGCGATACTGCCCATGTCTCCGCAACCACCCAGAGCCAGAATTCTCATCGGTTTGTCTCATGAAGTCGGCACAAGTGTCAGCGTACGAGTGAACAAATCATTTATCAAGTAATTACTTGGTTTTTGGGTGGCGGGTAGCCGCCTCGGGACAGACGGGGAAGGGGGGCGAGGCGGGGGCGGGTAAGTGGAATTAGTGTGAACAGGCCCTAGCTGGCGGCGCGTTGTATCAGCGTCATGATCATCTCGGCGCCATGTTCCGCGATGTCGCGATAGTCTGCTTCTTCCATATCCGCGGCAATGCTGATGGCCCCCCAGATGCTGACCAACATGAAGGCGGAAGGCACTGTCAGGCGGGATGCGTCTGCATCGGGTTGTTGGGCGAGAATATCCTGGGCGTAGGCCGCTATCGATTGCTCGACGATCCGGTTGTCCAGGTCCAGCAGGTTTTTCCTCGACTTAATGGCCCGCTCCAGCTCCACGGCAGCTTTCGGAGAGAAGCCGTCGATATTCAGAAGGTCGAGGATATAAGACGTGTAGGCGGCTTTTAACGTGGTGGGTGCTTGCCGGATGCCCAGATGTCTGTCTGCCACGAGACGGAGTTGGTCAAACCAGCGGGTGTAGAGTGCATGGAGCACGGAGTCCTTGTTGGGAAAATAGTGATACAGCGTTGAAATGTTGATGCCGGAATCAGCGGCGATGCGATTGGTGTTGAGCGCCTCGCCCCCTTCATGCTCGATGATGCCCAGAGAAACGGAAAGTATTCTGTTGAAGGTGTTTAAGGCCCGGCCTTTCTCCGGTTGGTAATACTCGATTGTCCCGGGCTTCTGTGACGCTGCTGCCACCAGACTTCTCCTTCAGCGGGATTGCCGGCGTTTTCCATTGGCCGATTGTAGCACAGCCCTGCGGCGGACTATGGTAAGGGTAACGTCATGGTCAGGCTGTTCCGACCGGGCCCTGCAGTTGCGCAGAACCCGGTTGGAGAGCGCTACCTGGCCCTTTCAGCCGTGGAGGCCGGCCCGCTGGCTGCAACCACCCGCGATCGCCCCCGAATCATGTCCACCGCCTTTTCCGCAATCATCATTGCCGGTGCATTGGTGTTGCCACCGATCAGGGTGGGCATGATGGAGGCGTCGATGACGCGCAGGCCTTCCAGGCCGTGGACGCGCAGCT
>JAKSCQ010000303.1 GCA_022360555.1 Pseudomonadales bacterium | reverse complement strand
CGGGCGGACCTGGTGATTGTCGACCCGGAAGGGCTCACCGACGAACTGGACGACGTGAGCTGGGCCACCCTGGAAGGCACCGACATGCAGCGGTTGGTAAAGCGCAATGATGATGCCGTGATCGCCACCCTCATCAATGGCCGGGTGGCCTGGGACCGGCAGTGCGGCTTCGACGAGCGGCTGGGCAAGGAGCGCGGTTTCGGCGTCTTCCTGCCCGGCCGGTATGTCAGCTCAAGGGTGGCAGTGGGGGCGCCGCTTACGGCAGGTCGGCAAGCAGCGCGTTAACGGCCTCGGCAAACTGCACCGGGGAATCCTCCTGCAGGAAGTGGCCGCCCACCAGGGTCTGGTGGGGCTGGCCGCTGGCGCCGGGAATTACCTTCTGCATGAACTTGTCGCCACCACGGGTAATGGGGTCGCCGTTGCTGAAGGTGGTCAGGAAAGGCTTGTTCCAGTTTTCCAGCACTTTCCAGGCCCGCCGGTTGGCGTCGCTGGCCGGGTCGTCCGGGGTCACCGGTACCAGCTTGGGAAAGGCCCGGGCCCCGGCCTTGTATTTCCTGTTGGGGAAGGGGGCGTCATAGGCGCGCATTTCGTCCGGGCCCAGCTTGCGGAAGCTGCCGCTGTTGAGGATGCGGGCGATGGGAAACACCGGGCTGTAAATGGCAAAGTTCTTCCATAACTGGAATGCCTTGGGCACCTGCTGGTCGCCGGTGGGCAGCATGCCGTTGCCCACCACGATGGCCCGGAAACGGGCCTCGTTTTCCGCCGCCAGGCGCAGCCCCAGCAGTGAGCCCCAGTCCTGGCAGACCAGGGTGATGTCCTTGAGATTCAGTTGGTCCAGCAGGGATTGCACCCAGTCCATGTGTGACTGGTAGCTGTAGGCATTGATATCGGTGGGCTTGTCGGACTTGCCGAAGCCGATCAGATCCGGGGCGATCACCCGGTGCCCGGCGGCGGCACAGATGGGAATCATGTGCCGGTACAGGTACGACCAGGACGGCTCGCCATGCATCATCAGCACCGGCTTGGCATCGGCGGGGCCTTCGTCCAGGTAATGCATGCGCAGGCCGCCCACATCCACATAGTGCGGCTCGAAAGGATAATCAAGCAGACGTTCGAAACGGGAATCCGGGGTGCGCAGATAATCCATGGCGTGTCCTTGTCGATCCTGAAGTGTCCGTTAGAAATACCAGTAGATGGTGGGGACAGCCAAGTCGTTACAGGACAAACCGTTACTGATTGTCGTTGGAGCTTTGCTCGCAAAGCGAAGGCACCAAGCCTGCCGGGGCGGGTTCGCTTTGCGAGCAAAGCTCCAACGGGGGAGGGGTTGGTGGGCTACGCGCCCCGGTTTGCGTAGGGTGCACTGAGCCTCAGGCGAACTGCACCGTCACCACCGGGGTCATGGTGCAGTTCGCCTGAGGCTCAGTGCACCCTACGTTTTTGATGGGCTTGGGCGTTTATTCGTCCCAGAGGCTGGCCAGGCTGTAATCGCTGCCGGGCTGGGCCCAGAAACCGCCATCCACGTAGCGGCGGTGCTTGTCCAGGGCGGCGATGGCCTGCATGTCGTCGTCGCTCAGGGTCAGCTCGGCGGCGGCCAGGTTCTGTTGCAGGCGTTCCGGATTGACGGATTTGGGGATTACCGCCGTGCCCCGTTGCAGTGCCCAGGCGATCAGCACCTGTGCCGGGCTGGCGCCATGGTTGTCGGCGATGTCGTGGATGATCGGGTCTTCCAGCAGCACCGGTTCATCCTCGGCCTTCAGGCCTGCGGGGCGGTCGAAGGAGCCCAGCGGGGAATAGGCGGTTAGGTGAATACCCTGCTCCCGGCAGAAGTCCAGCATGGCGTTCTGTTGCAGGTAGGGGTGTAGCTCGATCTGGTTCATGGCCGGTTTCAGGCGGGCCTGGTCGGTCAGCGCCTGCAGTTTCTTCACGCTGAAGTTGGACACGCCAATCTGGCGGGTCATGTCCTTGTCCACCAGGTCTTCCATGGCGGCCCAGGTGGTGGCCACCGGCAGCTCGCTCAGGGAAACCATGTCGTCGCCGGATTGCGGGAACGGCACGCCTTTTTTCAGGGCCACCGGCCAGTGCATCAGGTACAGGTCCAGATAATCGAGCTTCAGGTTGCGCAGGGTGGTTTCCAGGGCCGGCTGTACGTCCTTCGGCGCATGGTCGCTGTTCCACAGCTTGGAGGTGATCCACAGTGCTTCCCGGGAGACGGTGCCGGCGGCAAACACGTCTTCCAGGGCCTGGCCGATTTCCGCTTCGTTGCCGTAGATATGAGCGCAGTCGATGTGGCGGTAACCCATCTCGATGGCGGCCTTTACTGCCTTGTAGACGTCACCGGGTTCGGACTTCCAGGTGCCCAGGCCGAGCTGGGGCATTTTGTCGCCGTTGTCGAAGGTCAGAGTTTTCATTCCATGCTCCTGTTGGGGCCGTGTGACAGTACCGCAGCGCTTTTGGCGCCCGGTGAGGGTGTGAAGGGAATTCCACCACTGTAACCACACTGACCGGCCACCGGCACCGTGGTTCCTGCCGGATTCTTGCCCGATTCTCCGACTTGAGCCGCCTCCGGCATTTCGCTACTGTGGCCCACCCTTTCCGTTTTGGCGACGCCTTTATTCCGTCGCCCCCTGTGTTGGAACCTGTTTATGTGGATCAAGAACCTGATTGTCTATGTGGGTGAAGAGGCCTTCCCGTTTTCCGTGGCCGATCTCGACCAGATTCTCGATCAGAATCGCTGCAAGCCCTGTGACTCCCAGACCCTGCGCACCGAAGGTTTTGTGCCGCCGCTGAAAGGGCAGGACCCCATGGCCTACGCGGTGGATGACTTCATCTACTGCACCTACCAGGAAACCTCCCGCCTGCTGCCCGGCCCGGTGATCAAGGAGCTGCTGGATGAAAAGGTGGAGCATATTCGTGAAGAGGAAGGCCGCCGGGTTGGCCGCAAGGAAAAGGCCGAACTGAAAGAACAGATCACCTTTGAACTGATGCCGCGGGCCTTTACCCGTTCCCGGCGTATTTCCCTGCTGATCGACAAGGCGCGTAATCGCGTCATGGTGGATGCTTCCTCCGCCACCCGGGCGGAAGAAGTGGTGGCCTGTCTGCGCAAGGCTATCGGCAGCCTGCCGGTCGCCTACCCGGCGCCCAACACCGCCCCCTACACCAGTTACAGCAACTGGCTGCGCGATACCAAGCTGTTGCCGGAAGGTTTCACCCTGGGGGATCGCTGTGAGCTCAAGGGCACCAAGGACGAAGGGGCAGCGGTGAAGTTCACCGCCGTGGATCTGGGCCAGGAGGAAATCCTCGCCCATCTGGACACCGGCATGGTGGCCACCCGGCTGAACCTGGCCTGGCAGGATGCGCTGGAACTGGACGTGAACGACAAGCTGGAAATCAAGCGCATCAAGGCCCTGGACATGCTGCAGGAAAACATCGATGCCCTGGACGCGGATGATGCCGTGGATGAACTGCAGGCTCGCATCAGCCTGCAGGGGACGGTGCTGCGGGAAGCGCTGGACAGCCTGTTCGGGTATTTCGAAGTAAACCCGGCGTAATATCAGCTACAAGCTACAAGCTACAAGCGGCAACGCGGTTGAGTGGCTGTTGCCGGAAAAGCCTTGCCCGCGCACCAGGTCACGGGCGCGGGTGAAACGTTTGGCAGCATGATGGCAGTGATTCGCGTTGCCGCTTGAAGCTTGTAGCTTGCTTCTGCCGACGACGCAGCTAGAACGCCCCCTTGATCGCTGCTCAATCATCAATATCTTCGTCATCCTCCTGATCCTTGTCCCGCTTGATGACGGAAGCCTGATCGCAGTCCGGCTCGTGCAGGAAGGTCTCGGTCACATCCAGGTAGCCCAGGTGGGACAGGGTGCGGCGACCCAGCAGTACCGGGTAGATCATGTCGGAGCGGTCATTCAGGGTGAACTGCTCTTCATAAATCGTGTCACCCATGCAGATATTCATCAGCACCACCGGACGACGCTCCTCGCCGCCGGCACCACGAATGATCACCTTGCGATAACGTGGCTTCTCAAACGTTTTTTTCACTTTTTTACCGGTGGCTTCGTCTTCCACGTCCACGGTAAAGCGCACCCAGTCTTCATCATTTTTTTCAAAAATGTCCACATCGGTGGCATGCAGCGAAGAGGTCAGGGCGCCGCTGTCGAGCTTGGTCTTCAGCTCGACTCCCCAGGGCTCCAGTGTGGTTTTTTCCACCCAGCCATATACCTTCTTGCCGTCCTCCGGCTTGTTGGCCATGGCAAGACCGCTGCTGCTGATCAGGGAAAGCAGAATGCAGGCAATGAGTCCTCTGGACATGGAAGCTCCTTTCAGAAGTGAGGGCTGACGGCTGGGTATGACTGCGTTTCGCCCCCGGTGTTCCCCGTTCGCCATATCTTCCCGCATTGGCGAACAGGCCGGCGGTGGTTGCGACAGGGCCATCCCGGCAGGCTTTGGACAGGTTACCATGAAGGCAATAACGCCAGAATTGTGTCGAGGAAACCCCATGACATCGACGATAACGCCCCCGTCCCTGGGGCTGCTGCTGGGAGAAAGCCGGGCGGCACTGGCCTATGGCCGCTATCTGCTGCGTGGCCTGGGACACCGGCAATTGCCAGTGGGGCAGGGTCAGCCGGTGTTGGTCCTGCCCGGTTTTGGTGCCAGTGATGTGAGTACTCGCCCGCTGCGCCGGGCACTGGGCAAGCTGGGCTACTCCGTCTACGGCTGGGCCCAGGGCACCAACCTGGGCATGAATCGCAAGCGCAAAGGCATGCTGGTCAGCCAGTTGCAGGCGATTCATACCCGCCACGGTCAGCCGGTGGCCTTGGTGGGCTGGAGCCTGGGTGGGGTATTTGCCCGGGAACTGGCCAGGGCCTTCCCGGACCTGGTCAGCCAGGTCTTCACCCTGGGCAGCCCAATCAACGGCGACCCGGAAGCCAACAACGTGACCACGCTGTTCAACCTGTTCAATCCCAACCGGCCACCCCCGGACCGGGCGGCATTCGAACAGCGCATCCCGGCACCGCCGGTACCCTGCACGGCCATCTATACCCGTGAGGATGGTATCGTCGCCTGGCAATGCAGCCTGGAAGAAGCGGGGCCGCTGACGGAAAACGTGGAAGTGCAGGGCACCCATGTGGGGCTGCCCTGGAACCCTCAGGTGCTGGCGGCCATTGCCGAGCGCCTGGCCCGCTGCCCGGAGAAAGGCAATGAATGAGCTGAAACCCGGTCGTTACCGGCACTTCAAGGGCAATGAGTACCAGGTCATCGGTGTGGCCACGCATTCGGAAACCGAGGAGTCCCTGGTGGTCTATCGCCCCCTCTACGGCGACGGCGACCTCTGGGTGCGCCCACTGACCATGTTCACCGAAACCGTGGAACGCGACGGCAAGGTTCAGCCACGCTTCACCCGCATCGGCGATTAACCCTGCAGGAGTCGTCTCTCGGACGGCGAACTCCCAGGCGCTCTGGAACATTCGCCGTCCGAGAGATGGCTCCTACAGGGGGCAATAAACAAGCCTTGCCGCCCGATAGTCGTTACAATGCGCCCATGTTAGTGGAGCCCATGAAATGACCACCTTTGCCGATCTCAATCTGCACGAGCGCCTGATCCGTGCGCTGACCGAACAGGACATCACCAAGCCCACCCCGGTCCAGCAAGCCGCGATTCCCGAAGCCCTGGCCGGGCACGACCTGCATGTGGTGGCGCGCACCGGCAGTGGCAAGACCGCGGCCTTCCTGCTGCCACTGCTGCAGGGGCTGATGGAACACTCCCGCCCGCGCACCGATACCCGTGCACTGATCATGCTACCCACCCGGGAACTGGCCCAGCAGACCCTCAAGCAGGTCGAAGCGCTGGGCCGCTACACCTTCATCCAGGCCGAGCTGGTCACCGGCGGTGAGGACTTCAAGGTGCAGGCGGCGAAGATGCGCAAGAACCCGGAAATCCTCATCGGCACCCCGGGGCGCCTGATCGAACACCTGGAAGCCGGCAACCTGATTCTCGGTGACCTGGAAGTGCTGGTGCTGGACGAATCCGACCGCATGCTGGACATGGGTTTCAGCGATGATGTGCTGCGCCTGGCGGCGGAGTGCCGAGCCGAGCGCCAGACCCTGCTGTTTTCCGCTACCAGCGGTGGCAACGCCATGGTGAAGATCATTGGCAGTGTTCTGAACAATCCCAAATCCCTGGTGCTCGATACCGTCCGTGACCTCAACGAGGCGGTGACCCAGCAGATCATCACCGCCGATGATGTGGCCCACAAGGAACGTCTGGTGCAGTGGCTGCTGGCCCACGAAACCTTTGGCAAAGCGGTGATCTTCACCAACACCCGCGACCAGGCGGACCGGCTCGGCGGCGTACTGCGTGCCACCAGCCAGAAGGTCTTTGTGCTGCACGGCGAGAAGGATCAGAAAGAACGCAAGCTGGCCATGGACCGCCTCAAGGCCGGCGCCGTCAATGTGCTGGTGGCCACCGACGTGGCGGCACGGGGCATTCATGTGGACGGCCTGGATCTGGTGATCAACTTCGACATGCCGCGCAGTGGCGATGAATACGTTCACCGCATCGGCCGCACGGGTCGGGTCGGTGGCGAAGGCACCGCCATTTCCCTGATCGCCGCCCATGAATGGAACCTGATGGCGAGCATCCAGCGCTACCTGCGCCAGCAGTTCGAATTCCGCATCGTCGAACCGCTCCGGGGCAAGTACCTGGGCCCCAAGAAAACCAAATCCAACGGCAAGGCGGCCGGCAGCAAGAAGAAAAAACACAAGACCAAGGCCGACGCCAAAAAAGGCAGGAAACCCCTGAAGAAAAAGGCCGCAGCCAGAAAAGGCCCACGCCGCAGCAAACCCGCTGTACCGGATACCCAGGGTGGTTTCGCCACGGTGAAGAAAAAGAAAAACCCGGGGCCGATAGACTGAAAAAAGCAATTAATAGTTAACAATGAATAATTAATAATTGAATCGAAAAGAGGCCGCATCCGTTATCGGATGCGGCCTCTTTTCGATTCTGACATTGGTTTTTTTAGTTATTCATTCTTAATTATTAACTATTGATTGCTGTCCTACATCATTTTTCCCACCATCTTCAGCGGCAGATGGCGCATGGCGAAGCCCAGTGGGCCCCAGGGCCAGCCGGGGACGGAGGCGTTTTTCGGTTCTTTTTCGATGGCTTTTACCAGCGCCTTGCAGCCGGTTTCCGTGTCCACCAGGAAGGGCGTGTTCTTTACCTTCTCGTTGATTTCAGAACGGATAAAGCCGGGGAAGATGGTGGTCACCTGGATCGGCGAATCCTGCAGTTCCACCTGCAAGCCTTCGGCCAGCATGGCCACGCCGGCCTTGGTGGCGGCGTAGGTGGTCAGATTCTTTTTCATGCCGCGCATGGCGCTGATGGAAGAAATCATCACCAGATGGCCGCTGTTCTGGGCGCGGAAAATTTCCATGGCCGCTTCGGTCTGTGCCAGTGCCGCCACGAAGTTGGTTTCCGCCGTCTGCCGGTTGGCATAGAAATAACCGGTGCCCAGGGGTTGGCCCTTGCCCATGCCGGCGTTGATGATGATGCGGTCAATGCCGGCCAGCTCGGTGCGGAAGGCATCGAACACCGCGAACACCTGATCGTAGTCGTTCACGTCCAGCGGCTTGATCAGCACCTTGATGTCGGGGTGCTTCTCTTCCAGCTCGGCCTTCAAGGTTTCCAGCCGATCCATGCGCCGTGCACACAGCGCCAGGTTGCGGCCCATGGCGGCAAACAATCGCGCCATGCCTTCGCCAAGGCCGGAACTGGCGCCAGTGATCAGAATATTCTTGCGTGTCGGCATTGTTGTTTTCTCCATGGGTTGGCGAGGGGCAAGCTACAAGCTTCAAGCTACAACGCGATGGATGTAGGTGATTAAGTCGACATTCTTCAGTCCGCGTCCAAATGTTGGGTCGCGGGCACTGCATTGACGATATGCACAGTCCAGTACCGCGTTGCAGCTTGGGGCTTGAAGCTTGTTGCTTTATCTATATGTCACCTGCTCGCTCGGCAGATGCAGATGCTCGTTCACCGAGACTAGCCGCAGCTTGCCGGCATTCACAAGAATGCGGGTCACACTGGTGTTGATCAGGGTGCGGTTCCAGGTGATCAAGGCTTCGTCATTCATGCCCAGCAGGTGCTGAATGATCACGCTGATGGCGCCGCCACTGGTGAACACCAGCGCGCTTTCGCCGCTGGCCAGGCTGTTGCCCAGGCTGTAGGTGCTGGCCAGTACCCGCTCGCGGAAGGCTGGCCAGGTTTCCGTGTAGGCACCGTGGTCACCGGGCTCGTTGCGCTGCCAGCGGCGCAGGGCCTGCTCGAAGCGGGCCTGGAACACCTTGCGGGGCTGTTCCTGCTGCGCCAGCCATTGGGTCAGCTCAGCGCGGTCGTTGGCCAGGGGCCAGTCCAGCGCCAGCAGTTCGGTGTGATTATATTCATTGAAGCCGGTGTCGGTGTGCCATTCTTTCGGCAGGCCCAGTTCGCCCAGGGCCGCCTCGGCGGTTTCCTTGTGCCGGCGCATGGTGCCGCAGATGGGGCGGGCCACGCCCAGATCCTGGCCTTGCAGGTCCCGTCCCAGGATACGGCTTTGTTCCCAGCCGGCGTCGGAAAGCTGGTCGTAGTCTTCCTTGCCGAAACTGGCCTGGCCGTGGCGGATCAGGTAAATCACCGGCATCAGGTTTTCTCCGCCGCTTCCAGTTTGCGTTGCAGGCGTTCGGCCCCTTTCAGGATCATGCGGTTAAAAATCGCCGGGACAAAGCGCTTGAAGAAGTAGGCCCGGCGGCCGCTCTTGTGAGGGAGCAGGAAGAACTGCTTTTTCGCCACCGCCTGCTTGATCATGTTGGCTATCTGGTCGGCGGTGAGCTCGTTGCTGGCCAGCAGCTTGTCCACGGTTTCGATCATGCCCGGTTCCGGGCTGCGCATGGATTCGTGCAGATTGGTACGAAAGAAGCCGGGGCACACCACGGTGGTGTGGATGCCATAGGGCGCCAGTTCGAAACGCAGGGTTTCCGACAGCGAGATCACGCCGGCCTTGGTCACGTTGTAGCTGGCCATCACCGGGGCATTCACCAGCCCGGCCAGGGAGGCAATATTGACAATATGGCCGTGGCCCTGGCGCTTCATCATCGGCACGAACACCTTGCAGCCGCGTACCACGCCTTTCACGTTGATATCGAAAATCCAGTCCCAGTCGGTCATGTCACCCCGGTCGATACGGGCGGCGGCCGCCACGCCGGCATTGTTGACCAGCACATCCAGCCCGCCCCAGTGTTGCTCCACCCATTCGCGGGCGTGATTCAGGCTGGCGGCATCGCGCACGTCCACATGCTGGAAGGCCAGCTCGCCGGGCAGATCCTTCAGGGCGGCCAGGGTTTCCGCCGCGCGGTCCTCGTTCACGTCGCCGATCAGTACCTGGGCGCCATCGCGCAGCCAGGCCTCGGCCAGGGCGCGCCCCAGCCCGGAGGCCCCGCCGGTAATCAGAATGCGTTGGGGGGTCTGGCTCATGGTTTTTCCTGTTGTGATGGTGATTTTGGTCGCCGGTTGTGCCGCAGGCGTCGGCTGGCCGGCCCGAGCGTTCAATCCCATTGACCGATGCTAGTGACGGCGTTTCAATAAATCCAATGAATCATCACAATGACTACTGATAAACGCCATGCATGTTTCGCGCTTCGATCTCAACCTGTTCGTGGTCTTCGATGCCATTTACACCGAAGGCTCCCTGACCCGCGCCGCCAAGGTGCTCAACCTCACCCAGCCCGCGGTCAGCCATGCCCTGGGGCGGCTGCGCGATCGCCTGGGCGACCCCCTGTTCGTGCGCCAGGGCAGCCGCATGGTGCCCACTGCCCGGGCGCGGGCCATGGTCAGCCCGGTGCGCCATGCGCTGGGCGGGTTCCAGCGTTGTCTCAGTGAAGAGGGCGGTTTCGACCCCACCGAAGCCGAGCGTACCTTCGTGCTGGGCCTGCGCGATGGGCTGGAGGGCGGCCTGCTGCCGGAACTCATGGGGCAGTTGATGGACGAGGCGCCGGGCATCCGTTTGCAGTCACTCACTATCCGTCGGCGGCAGATGGCCACGGAGCTGGCCAGTGGAAGGCTGGACCTGGCCTGTGATGTGATGCTGGCGCTGCCGGAATCCATCGACCATGTGCCGGTGCTCAGTGGTCCCATGGTGGTGATGATGCGCGACGGCCACCCGCTGTCCTCGGCCATGGATCTGCCGGCCTATCTGGCTGCCCAGCATGTGCTGGTGTCTTCCCGTCGCGAGGGGCCGGGGCTGGAAGATTTCGGTCTCGCCCGCCAGGGCTACCGGCGCCATATCCGCCTGCGTTGCCAGCATTACCAGGCGGCCATTTCCACGGTGCAGAAGACCGACCTGCTGCTTACCCTGCCGGCCACCCTGGCCAGCCGCCTGTCGCGCCAGGGGCTGGTACTCAAGCCCTTCCCGGCGGACCTGCCCGGGCTGGAAATGCACCTGTACTGGCACCGCGACCAGAGCGGCGACCCGGCCCATAGCTGGTTGCGCCACAAGGTGCTGGCGCTGTTGAAGGAACAACAGGAAGGGCAGGAAACATTCTGAAAAGGTTCCGTTTATTGGCGGTGAATCCACACTGCTAGTTTGGATTCGCGCTACAACAAGATTGATAAAACATAAAAACGGGAGAGTTATGACATTTTCAGTGAAAGCGCTGCCAGCCGCGCTGGCCGCCACCGTGCTGATGGGCTGTCAGCCCGATACCCCGCCACCGGAACCCGCCGATGCCATCTGGTACAACGGCCCGGTCATCACCATCAATGACGACCAGCCCGAGGCCCAGGCCGTGGCGGTGCGCGACGGCAGCATCGTCGCCGTGGGCGAGAAAGACGACATCCTGCGCTACCAGGGCGATGCCACCGTTCTGCATGACCTGGACGGGCACACCCTGCTGCCCGGGTTCGTGGATGCCCATGGTCACGTCTCCTTCGTGGGCTTCCAGGCCATGAGCGCCAACCTGCTTCCGCCGCCGGATGGCGGGGTCACCGACGTGGCATCACTGGTGAAGACCCTGACCACCTTCGCCGACGATTCGGCACTGAATCAGCAGTTCGGCATGATCTACGGCTTTGGTTATGACGATTCCCAACTGGCGGAACAGCGTCACCCGACCCGCGCCGAGCTGGATCAGGTCAGCGAGGACAAGCCGGTGCTGGTCATCCACCAGTCCGGGCATTTTGGTGTCCTTAACGGCGCGGCCCTGGCCAAGGCCGGCATCACCGCCGACAGCCCCAACCCGCCAGGCGGCGTCATCGGCAAGGACCCGGAGAGCGGCGAGCTCAATGGCCTGCTGGAAGAGAACGCCTTCTTCATGGCGCTGGGCAAACTGTTCCCGCAAATGGACCCCAAGCAGGCCGTGGGCATGCTCAAGCAGGGCGAAAGCCTCTACACCCGCTACGGCTATACCACCATTCAGGATGGCCGCAGTTCGCCCAAGTACGTGAAGCTGGGCATGGGCGCCGCCCAGGCCGGTGTGCTCAAGGCGGACATTGTCTCCTACCCGGATATTCTCAACGACGGAGTGGAAGCGTTGATGGTGCCGCCCTTCTATCACAACGTGGACAGCCAGCCGCAGTACCACAACCACTTCCGCATCGGCGGCATCAAGCTGACCCTGGACGGCTCCCCCCAGGGCAAGACCGCCTGGCTCTCCGAGCCTTACTACAAGCCGCCCCATGGCAAGGGCAAGGACTACGCCGGCTACGGTGTGGTGGACGATGACAAGGTGGTGGAGGTGTACACCCAGGCCCTGGAAAACGGCTGGCAGACCCTCACCCACGCCAACGGCGACCGCGCCATCGACCAGATGATCATGGCTTGGGAAAAGGCCGAAGCCGCGGTGCCTGATGTGGACGTGCGCCCGGTGCTGATCCATGGCCAGACCTTGCGCCAGGACCAGATCCCGCCACTGAAAGCACTGGGCATCATTCCCTCCCTGTTCCCCATGCACACCTTCTACTGGGGCGACTGGCACCGCGATTCCGTGCTTGGCCCGGAGCGGGCGGAAAACATTTCCCCCACCGGCTGGGTGCGCGAGGCGGGCATGCGTTTTACCACCCACCACGATGCCCCCATCGTGTTGCCCAATGCCATGCGCGTGCTGGATGCCACCGTCAACCGCACCACCTGCAGTGGTCAGGTGCTGGGCGAAGCACAGCGCGTGGATGTAATGACCGCGCTCAAGGCCATGACGCTGTGGCCGGCCTGGCAGCACTTCGAGGAGGACAGCAAGGGCTCCATCGAAGTGGGCAAACTGGCGGACTTCGTGGTGCTGTCGGATAACCCGCTGACCGTGGACAAGAGCGCCCTGATCGACCTGCAGGTGCTGGAAACCATCAAGGAAGGCGAAAGCATCTACCAGCGTGATGACGCCGCGGCCTTCAACCCGCCCCCGGCCCTGGGCCTGGCGCCGGCGCTGGCAAGTCATCGCCATGACCATGATCATACTGGCGCCGACGGCTGCTTCAGCCCGGCCTTGGAGGTGATCTTCCATGCTATTAATGAGGGCAATTGAGAATGGATAATTGATAACACACGCGTTAAGCGCGGTGGTTATTGAAACGCAAGAGGCCGCGCCCGGACTGTGGGCGCGGCCTCTTGCGTTTGGATTGCGAGAAGGCGTCTCGCGAGCTATCAATTATCCATTCTCAATTATCAATTAATCACTCCCCGTTTTCCTTCCGGGAATCAACTGCCCCTGCCAATGCGGATTTTCCTCCACCCGAATATCCCGGGGTTGCACTTCCTCGCCGCAGTGCCCGCAACGGAGTTCCGCCTCCAGCGGCTGACCGCACTGGCGGTGAAAGCGCATCAGCGGCGCTCCGAAATCATCGGCCAGGTGTTTGTCGCCCCACTGGGCCAGGTGCACGATCACCGGGTAAAGCTCGCGGCCCATATCGGTAAGCCGGTATTCGTAACGGGCCGGGCGTTCCTGATAGGCCACCTTTTCCAGAATGCCGCCGTCGGTGAGCTTGCGCAGCCGGTCGCTGAGCACATGGCGGGTAACCCCCAGCCGTTGCTGGAAATCATCAAACCGGCGCACGCCCATAAAGCAGTCGCGCAGCACCAGCAGCGTCCAGTTGTCGCCGATAATGGCCAGGGTGCGGGCCAGGGAACAGGGCTGTTGGTCGATGTCTTGCCAGCGCATGAAGCGTCTCCTGAAAGCGTCCCTTGATGATACTGTCTTGACGGGTTCCCTAAAAGAACTTAACTTGAGTTCTAAATCAGAACCTATAGGCCAGCAGGGCCTCACAGGAGGGAGCCATGCCCCAGCAACCGGCCGCGCTGATCATCGGCGCCGGCGATGCCACCGGTGGTGCCATCGCCAGGCGCTTTGCCCGCGAGGGCTACACCGCCTGCGTCACCCGGCGCACCGAAGAGGCCGTCCTGCCCCTGGTTCGGGACATCGAAGCCGCCGGTCACCGTGCCCGGGGCTTCGGCTGCGATGCCCGCGACGAAGAGCAGATGGTGGCGCTGTTCGATACCATTGAAAAGGAAGTGGGGCCGCTGGAGGTGGTGGTATTCAACATCGGCGCCAATGTCTTCTTCCCCATTCGGGAAACCTCTGCCCGCGTCTACCGCAAGGTCTGGGAAATGGCCGCCTTCGCCGGCTTCCTGGCCGGCCGCGAAGCCGCCCGCGTGATGGTGCCGCGCCACAAGGGCACCATCATCTTCACCGGCGCCACCGCCTCGCTGCGGGGCGGCAAGGGCTTTTCCGCCTTCGCCGGCGCCAAATTCGCCCTGCGCGCCCTGGCCCAGAGCATGGCCCGGGAGTTGGGGCCGGAAGGCATTCACGTGGTACATCCCGTTATCGACGGCGCCATCGACACCGCCTTCATCCGCGACAACTTCCCGGCCATGTACGCCAAAAAGGATCAGGACGGCATCCTCAACCCGGAACACATCGCCGACACTTACTGGATGCTCCACCAACAACCCTGCGACGCCTGGACCCACGAAATCGACCTGCGCCCGTGGATGGAGACGTTTTGATTAACACGCAACACGCAACACGCAACACGCAACACGCAACACGCAACACGCAACACGCGACACCAAAACCTGCCGTAGGAGCGTCGCTCGCGGCGCGATAACAGCAGTCGCGAGTTGCGAGAAGCGAGTTTCGAAAGGCAAACCCCTAAGAGCGGCAAGTTTCAGGTTTTCGCAACTCGAAACTCGTACCTCGCACCAGGCTTTTCAAAACGTATCCACAAACGGTCGACTGCCGTGCCGGCCGGTGTTGAACCCGGACGCATTCAATCCACGCAGAATCCACTGGCGGCTCTCTTGCGGATCAATCACCGCATCGATCTCCAGGAAGCTGGCCATGTTCAGGGCCTTGCCCTGCTGGTAGGCCTTGCCCACCAGCTTGTCGAACAGGGCCTGCTGTTTCTCCGGGGTGGGCTGGGCGGCCAGTTCCTTGGCGAAGCCCAGGCGCACGGCGCCTTCCAGGCCCATGGCGCCGAACTCGGCGCTGGGCCAGGCGGTGGTGAACAACGGCGAATGGAAGCTGCCCGCCGCCATGGCCTGGGCACCCAGCCCATACCCCTTGCGCAGCACCAGGGTGAAGAACGGAATGGTCAGACTGGCGGCGGTGACAAACATGCGCGACACGTGGCGCACGGTCCCCTGCTTTTCCGCGTCCGGACCGACCATGAAACCGGGGGTATCACACAGGGACACCATGGGCAGGCCGAAGGCCTCGCATAACTGCATGAAGCGCGCCGCCTTGTCGCCGCCCACCGCATCAATGGCGCCGCCCAGGTGCTGCGGGTCGTTGGCGATCAGGCCGAACGGTTTGCCTTCGATGCGCACCAGCGCAGTGATCATGCCGGGGGCGAACGCCCGGCGCAGCTCCAGCACCGAGCCGCTGTCCGCCAGTGTCTCGATGACGGTGCGGATGTCATACACGCGGGTGCGTTTTTCCGGAATGCGGTGGCGCAGTTCGCGCTGGTCCGCTGCCTGCCAGTCGCTCACCGTGCCCTGGAAATAGGACAGGTACTGTTTGGCCACGGCCACCGCTTCGGCTTCATCGCGGACTTGCACATCCACTACCCCGTTGGGCCCCTGCACGCTTACCGGCCCCACCTCTTCCGGGGTGAAACGGCCCAGGCCGCCGCCTTCGATCATGGCCGGGCCGGCCATGCCGATGGAGGCATCCCCGGTGGCGATGATCACATCGCAACAGCCCAGCAGGGCCGCGTTACCGGCAAAGCAGCGGCCGGAACCGATGCCCACCAGCGGCACCTGGCCGGACAGTGTCGCCATGGCCGCAAAGGTGTGGCAGTCCAGCCCGGCGACGCCGACAAAATCGGTATCCCCCGGGCGACCACCGCCGCCTTCCGCGAACAGCACCAGCGGCATCTTCCAATGCCCGTCCAGTTGCAGCAGGCGGTCAGTCTTCTTGTGGTTCATCATCCCCTGGGTGCCGGCGAACACGGTGTAGTCGTAACTCATGGCCATGTCCCGGGCGGCCTGCTCACCAAACTGCGCCCCGTTGACCGTGCCGGTACCGCCGATCAAGCCGTCCGCCGGACTCATGGCCTGCAGTTCCTCGGCGCTGCGCCGGCGGCGCTGGGCGGCCAGGGCCATGGCGCCGTATTCCTGGAAGCTGCCGTCATCGAGCAGGTCATCGAGATTTTCCCGGGCGGTGCGCCTGCCTTTGCTGTGGCGTTTTTCCACTGCCTTCGGTCGACCTGCATCGCTGATGGCGTGGTGACGGTCCAGCACCTCGGCCAGGTCCTTGCGGATATGGTCCAGGTCCACGCTTTCTTCCGTGGCGATGGCATCACCGGCTACTTCACCGGGCTCGACAAACAACAGCGGCGCCCCTTCGTTCAGGGCATCGCCTTCCCCGGCGGCCAGGCTGTGCACGCTGCCAGCCGTGCTGGCGCGCACTTCGAATTCCATTTTCATGGCTTCCAGCACCGCCACCACCTGGCCCGACTGGACGGTGTCGCCTTCCGTCACCAGCAGGGACACCAGCACCCCGGTGGTGGGGCTGGCCACGGCGTCGCAGCCGGAAGGTGTGGCAATGGCCGCACTGCTGCCGGTGTCTGCCACCGCCGGTAACGCCGGCGAGGCGTGCTCCGGCATGGCCGCCAGCAAGGCATCCAGGTGGCTTTCCACATAGCGGGTGGTGACGGTATTGGCGGCCACGTGGTCACTGGCCAGCAAGGCCTGCAGCAGGCCCAAGTTGCTTTGCACCCCCTCGATACGGGTCTGTTTCAGGGCCCGGCGGGCCCGTTGCAGCAGTGCGTCATAATTCGCGCCGGTAATGATCAGTTTGGCCAGCAGGGAATCGTAGGCCGGGCTCACGGGATAACCGGCATAGCCGTACCCGTCCACGCGAATGCCCGGGCCGCTGGCCGGTTCATAGGCGGTCAGGGTACCCGCGGCCGGCGCCGTGCTGCCATCGGCCTTGAGGGTTTCCAGGTTGAGCCGCAACTGCACGGCCATGCCGTCGCAGGCCGGCGGTGTTGTCAGCTTCAGCTCGGCAAGACTGGCGCCCGCGGCCAGACGGATCTGGCTCTGCACCAGATCCACCCCGGTGACCTGCTCGGTGACGGTGTGCTCCACCTGAACACGGGGGTTGGCTTCCATGAAGTAGTGGCGGCCGTGTTCCGGTTCCACCAGAAACTCGAAGGTGCCAATGCCCTGGTACTTCACCGCCTTCGCCAGTGTCAGGGCACTGTCGATGATGCGGTCACGCAGGGCAGTATCGAGACCTGGCGCCGGGGCGAACTCCACCAGCTTCTGGTGGCGGCGTTGCAGGGTGCAGTCCCGTTCCCACAGATGACTCACCGCCCCGCTGCCATCCCCCAGCACCTGGACTTCGATGTGGCGGGCGGCGGGCACCAGCTGCTCCACATACACCGCCTCATTGCCGAAGGCGGCTTGCGCCTCCGACTGACAACGCTGGTAGGCGGCCTCCAGTTCGGCCGGGTCAGTAACCGCTCGCATACCGCGCCCACCGCCGCCGCTGAGCGCCTTGATCATCACCCCGCTGCCATCCAGCGACGCCATAAACGCCTTCGCCTCTTCCAGCGACACCGCCTGCGCCGTGCCCTGCACCAGCGGCACCTGACACTGCGTCGCCAGCCCCCGGGCCGAGGCCTTGTCGCCAAACAGCCGCAGGGTCTCCGCCCCCGGCCCGATCAGGGTGATCCCGGCGCGGGCACACTGTTCGGCAAAGTCCGCATTCTCGGCCAGAAAACCGTAACCGGGATGGATCGCCTCACAGCCCTGCTCCCTGGCGATCGCAATCAACTGCGCCCCGTCCAGATACGCCGGCACACCCCGCCCGGGCAGCGCTACCGCCGCATCCACCTGGCGGACATGCAGGGAATGTTGATCGTCCTCGGCAAACACCCCCACGGAACGAATCCCCAGGTCCGCACAGGCATGGGCAATACGAATGGCAATCTCGCCACGGTTGGCAATCAGGATGGCAGCAAACGGGACGGGCACGGTGCACTCCAGTCTTTGAGAGGAAAACAAAGACCACAGTGTAGCCAGACGGGGTTATCGATGACATTGATCGGGATGCATGGAAGAGCATGCATCAGGTTAATGGGCTGTCCCCACCAACAACGGCACAGGGCCACCGTTGGGGTCAGCCTTTGATGAGAGGGGGAAATCAGTAGCGAGCTAGCGAACAAACGATCTGGGGCTGTAGCCGCAATGGAACCCGAACGGCACGTGGTTCTTCAACGGCACCACGGCTACCTCGTCCAGGGTGCGGGCATCAAAAATCACCACTTCGCTGCTGTGGCCCCGGGCGTCGTAGACCATGCTCACCAGCCAGCCTTCCTGGTTGTCGTCTCCCTCGCGCGGCGGCACATGCATGGCTTCGGAGGTATAGCGTCCTGCGCCCAGGTCATGGCTGGTAACCTTGCCGGTATCCAACTCGATCCGTTCCACCCCGTCAAAGAAGGTGGATTCACTGGACATCATGCACGCCGCATACATCACCGAGGTGGGCCGGGTGGTGTAGCGGTGATCCCACTGGGGAAACTCCCCACCCAGAGCATTTTTATATTCCTTCGCCTCCATGGTGCCGCAGCGCAGATCCAGGCGGTAGCGCATGAATCGTCCGGCAGCGGTGTCGCCCTTGCTGTGGAGCACATTGCGCAACTGCTCGTTAACAGAGAAATCCTCGTAACGGGTCAGGTCCACCTCGATGCTGCCGTCGTCCGTTTCCCAGGCATTGGAGAAGTGGATCGCCACGAAGGGATCCTCCACGGTGAAGACCTTCTCCAGTTCGAAATCAGCGGTGCGCACCACATACACCTTCATGCCCAGTTCCGGCCGCCACGCAATCGCCTGGTCGAAGGGAATCAGCCCAGCCAGCCACGGCACCAGGGACTTCATGGCGATGGGGGACTGGAAGAAGACCATGTAGTTTTCCGTCAGCGCAAAGTCATGGCAGAAGCTGAGGAAGTCCACCTGGAAGGCCCCCTTTTCCACCAGATGCCCGGACGGCGCGATCTTGTAGAGATCAATGGCGCCCTTGCCCGTGAGTGCCCCTTTGGGATTCAAAGCCGGCCGAATACCGAAGTTGTAATAGACACCGGTGCGCGGGTTTACCTTGCCGTGGGCGCTGAAGGCATTGAACTTGCCCAGCTTGCCGTCGTAATCATGCTCGCCGATGGTGTCCAGGGTGGCCGGGTCCAGTTGCCAGGGTCGCCCGCCTTCCCACAGGGCCAGCAACTTGCCACCGTGATAGACCAGATTGGTGTTGGCACAGTTGGCCGGCAGGCGGCCGATGTTCTTGCCAATGCCGCCCGGCGCATTGTGACCAAAGCTGCGTTTGACGATCCGGTTGGCCCGGGTTTCCGCCAGGTACTTGGGGGTGCGCACATAACGGTTTCGGTACACCACGCCATCATCCGTGAACGAGACGGCATGCAGCATGCCGTCGCCATCAAACCAGTGACCAAATTCCTGCCCGCCGATCTTGTTGCGCCCCGGCCCGATGCGAAAAAAAGTGCCGCTAACCGCATCCGGGATAGTGCCCTTCACGTCGTTGAGAGGAACTATGTAATCCAGCTCCTCATCCAGCGCTTCAAAACCACCGTGGTGAGTTACCGGCTTGCCGGGAGAAATGCGCAGTGAACTAACCTCTGCTGTCATGGGATAACCCCTGCATTTGTTCTTGTCAGAGATCCCTTTCTAAGCCTCGATGGGGTGGTGTGCAAGGTGGGTTAAACAGCTAATTGATTGGTGTTTCACAACGTCAATGAAACCGACGGGGGACGACCATCGATGCCGGGAACCCTTGTCGGCCACTTCCACGCTCACGTGAAATGTGAGGTCTGCCCCCTGTGCCCTATCGTGTGTCGCCGGACTGGTCGAAGCATCTGGAGATCAGCTGTTCGTCGTGACGGGCCAGTGGCCCCGGCGCACCCGCTGCCTGGGCAGGCTAGCGCGCACAGATAAATGACGCTGCGCCCCCGCACAGGTAAAACGTGGACCCCATACGGTTGTTTTCCTTGCACTCATTCACCCGGACCGCCACCTCATTGTATTCAAAGGTCTCATCGTGGTGGACCCGGTCGTAACCTCGCCGGCTGCATTGCTTCTTTGCTTTTTGCAGCAATTCGAATGCCAGGGTTTCTTCCGCGCTGTCGACGCTGTGGGACTCGTCCATGAATTCACTGCTGTACTCATCCAGGCCGAACTCTACGTTGCCGGTGTAGTCGGCGAACACCTTGCGACAGTAACGATCGGGGACATTGGGCATCGCCTGCCCGCTCTCCGAGTGGGCCACACAGGGGGCCTTTGCGTTACTGGCGCTTGTTGTGCTGCTGCCCTCGTTGTCGCTGCCATATCCACTGCCGGTGTCACGGCCAGACGTTGACGGAGCAGTGACGACTGCGCGCGTGCCTGTAGTGGAGGCGGTTGCCGGTACTGAATTCGTATATTGCTGCCGCGCCTGCCCGCTGGATGCTGACGCCGCCGAACCCTCGGCTTCAGCCATTTTCTGCGCATAAATGGCGTCCATTTCCCGACGGTGGTCCGACATCACTTCGTCAACAGACTGACTGGGGGCGGCATTTTCCATGGCATTATTCAGAACGGCCATGGTTTGCGGGTCTTTCATCGTTTCTGCCATGCCAGACGCTGCGCCGGCCACCCCCTTGCCGACAGTGACCGATACCTTGGCCGTCCCCTCGACGATCATATCCATAAGCCCCAGTCCGCGGTTCTGCCCCATTTCACGCCCCAGGCTGGCAATTTCCGCCTGCTGGTCCAGTCCGGCGAATTCGTTCATGGCGATTTGCGCACGCCTGGCCACGTATTCCGGGAAGTAAGCGGCCGGGTTGCGAAACATGACGCTGCCCGCGCTGCCACGGGCACTGGCAGAAAGCTCGAAATCTGAAGATGCAACGGGCTGCTTTTCAGGCCGAAGCTCGCTCAATTCCAGGGTCACTTTCCAGGAGGCGCTGGTCACATTTGCCTTGGCAATACCAACAGACCGGTGGTCGGAATCGAGCAGGCTCGCCCGGACCTTCAGACCATAGAGCGTGCCCTCATCGCCGGAGAAATGAGCCGCCAGGCTGGCACGCAGCGCGCGCTGGGCCTCCCCCCGATAGACAGCCTCTATGGCACCATCTTCAGAAACGACCCTGACCGGACCCAGAGTGCCTGTAAATACACCAATCTCCCCCGCACAGGTCAGACTTGGCAAGCCAATGCCCGCTGCGACCAGAACCCTAGAAAAAAGAGTAATTATCTTCTGCATCCTTGACTGCCTTTCTCAATAATGCACACACCGCCTTTTTTGAGGATGCAACCTGGCGCCTGGCATCCGGTGTTGTGTGGTTGAAGTGTTCCAGGTAGTGCTGGACAGCCACATATTTCATCGACACCGCCCCTTCACTGTTTATCTCTTCAGGGCTCTCGGCTGCATAGACGATATAGGGCATGGACACTTCCGAGTTATCAATCACCGGGAACAACGTAAAAGTAAAGATTGCAAGAAGCCCCGAAGGCAGAAATTCAGGGAGCCATATGTTATCAGAAAGCGACAGGCCGTTATCCGTTCTGATGACAAGCCAATAGTCCGCATTCTCCGGCGAGGATTGTGCAAAGCTCACATCACACTCGATTTTGCCATCCGGTTGTTGGTAGGCATATAACGGGTGAAAGTCAAAGCGGCCTCCCCATCCGTTCACAGAATCAAGAAACCCGGGGCCCTGAACTTCGGTCGCCTTGCCTGCCTCACGTTTTTCAGGCTCGCCGCCCATTAATTCGCGGTATTTTTCCGGCGACATGACAGCCAGCGTCGGCACTTCAGAAAGCTCCTTCTCGCTTACCCCACCATTGCCATGCAAATACAGGCCATAGGCGCAACCGCCTGTCGTCATCGCCACGGCGAAAAGCGGGACCAGCTTCAAGGCCAAGAAAAAAAATCGAGCCAATACCGTGCGCATAAACCTGTTACCCCCAAACCAGTAATCAAACAACTTGCTGCCACAAAGCCTGACAGAGCCGGAGCATTCCAAAACGCAGGTTCTTGGCCAGCTGCCAATCCAGCGCTGCAAGACCCGGCCTGAAATGTCGGCACAAATGGTGTCACTGCCCGCTCTCGACTCGTTCCAACAGGATAATTCGACAATCACACATGCCCTATTGTGTCGGGTAATCAGCGGCGGCGCAAAACGGGCGGCAGGTCTCCAAATCAAATCCTACGCGCCGGATCTTTCATCGTGCCTGTTAGCGCACGATGAAAAAGGCCCCACCCGGACTCCTTCCCTTTTGTCGCTAAAAAAACAGCGATTACTGAGATATCGCCTTGCAGCCATCCAGATAACCACTCCAGGATGTCTGATAGGACCCATCGCCATTGCAACTGCGCATACATTTGTAATACGCATCGATGTTGCAGGCATAGGCAACACCACTGGCCAGGCATGCTGCTGCCTGAACCAATGACAACTTCACCTTGTGTGACGTTAATCGCATTTGAGCACCTCTCACAATGTCGGTTTTTAATAACAAAGCCCAAGGCTGGGGCAACCGCTGCTGCTGACTCTTGATCGAACGCCCTAACTTTGCGTCCAATCACGTTAGCAGTGAGAAGAAAAACCTGAATCCCCCATATTGGGGATACGCTTTGAAATTTTGGAAAGCACTACGGCTGGGTTGTCAGGCTTCCTCTACCTGGTTTTCTCAGAAGGCGGATTGTTCAGCCAGACACCCACAAAAAAGCCCGGCATCGCCGGGCTTCGTTATTCATTATTCACTATTAATTATTAATTGCCGTTTACTCCACCGTCACCGACTTGGCCAAATTCCTAGGCTGGTCCACATCCGTCCCCCGCAACACGGCCACATGGTAGCTAAGCAACTGCAACGGCACGGTATAAACGATGGGCGCGATGGTTTCCGGCACCGCCGGCATATTCAGCACGTGGATGCCTTCGCCTTCCTTGACGTGGGCGTGCTTGTCGGCGAAGACATACAGCTCGCCGCCGCGGGCGCGGACTTCCTGCAGGTTGGATTTGAGTTTTTCCAGCAGTTCGTCGTTGGGGGCCACGGAGACCACGGGCATTTCGCTGTCCACCAGGGCCAGGGGGCCGTGTTTGAGTTCGCCGGCGGCGTAGGCTTCGGCGTGGATGTAGGAGATTTCCTTGAGCTTGAGGGCGCCTTCCAGGGCCACCGGGAATTGCACGCCACGGCCCAGGAACAGGGCGTGGTGTTTTTCCACGAAGGCTTCGGAGAGTTTTTCGATGGGCTTGTCCAAGGCTGCCGCCTGTTCGATCAGGTTGGGGAGCTGGCGCAGTTCGCCCAGTACCTTTTCGATGTCGCTGTCGGCCAGGCCTTTCTGGCGGCCCAGGGCGAGGACCATCATCAGCAGGCCAGCGAGCTGGGTGGTGAAGGCCTTGGTGGAGGCCACGCCGATTTCCGGGCCGGCCTTGGTGAGGAAGACCAGTTCGGATTCGCGCACCAGGGAGGAGCTGTCCACGTTGCAGATGGCCAGCCGACCCACGTAGTTGGGTGACTGGGTATCACGCAGGGCGGCCAGGGTGTCGGCGGTTTCGCCGCTCTGGGAGATGGTGACGAACAGGGTGCCTTCCGGGACCACGTGCTTGCGGTAGCGGAACTCGCTGGCCACTTCCACCTGGCAGGGGATACCGGCGATGTCTTCCAGCCAGTAGCGGGCCACCATGCCGGCGTGGTAGCTGGTGCCGCAAGCGACGATCTGCACGGTTTTGACCTTATCGAAGATGGCCGGGGCCTTGTCGCCGAAGGCCTTGATCAGGTCGGCAGGGCTGTCGATGCGGTCTTCCAGGGTTTTCTGGATGGCGGCGGGCTGCTCGAAGATTTCCTTCTGCATGTAGTGGCGGTATTCGCCCTTTTCCACGTCTTCATGGCTGCCATCAAATTCGTGCACGTCGCGGCTGGCCGCGTTGCCGTCGCCATCCACGATGCGGATGTCGTCGGTGGTGATTTCCGCCTGATCGCCTTCTTCCAGGAAGATGAAGCGGTTGGTGACCGGCAGCAGGGCGAGCTGGTCGGAGGCGATGAAGTTTTCGTCGATGCCCAGGCCGATGACCAGCGGGCTGCCGGAGCGTACCGCCACCAGCTTGTGGGGCTCGTCCTTGTGGATGACGCCCAGGGCGTAGGCACCGTTGAGTTTTTTCACTACTTGCTGGACGGCACTGAACAGATCCGCACCGGTTTCCAGCGCCTGGTGTACCAGGTGGACGATGACTTCGGTGTCGGTCTGGGACTGGAAGGTGTAGCCGGCGGCTTCCAGTTCGTCTTTCAGTTCCTGGAAGTTTTCGATGATGCCGTTGTGGACCAGGGCCAGGTCGCTGCCGGACATGTGCGGGTGGGCATTGTCTTCGGAGGGTTTGCCGTGGGTGGCCCAGCGGGTGTGGGCGATGCCGGTGAAGCCTGAGGCATGCTGATCGACGGTGGCGGCTTCCAGGCCGGCCACCTTGCCCTGACGGCGCACCCGGGTGATGCCGCCATCATTGAGCAGGGCGACGCCGGCACTGTCGTAGCCCCGGTATTCCAGGCGCTTGAGGCCGGTGATCAGGATATTGGTGACATTACGCTGGGCAATGGCCCCGACGATTCCGCACATGTTTTTTCCCTAACAATGTTTTCCTGATAGCGGGTGTTTGTGGCGGAAATCGGCTAACGCCGATTTCCGCCCTACGCGTAAACAGCGACAGCCTCTTTTGCTGTCGACTGTTCACTATCAGCTGTCAACTTTTTTTCGTGGGGCGCTTCCAGTCGCTGACGTTGCGCTGCTGGCCACGGGCAACCGCCAGGCCGTTGTCGTCCACGTCCTTGGTGATGGTGCTGCCGGCACCCACGGTGGCGTTTTCGCCGATGGTGACCGGGGCAACCAGTGATGAATTGGAGCCGATGAAGGCGCCGTCTTTCATCACGGTCTGGAATTTGTTGGCCCCGTCATAGTTGCAGGTGATGGTGCCGGCGCCCACATTCACGCCCTTGCCGATCTGGCTGTCGCCGATGTAGGTCAGGTGGTTCACCTTGGAGCCTTCGCCCACATGGGACTTCTTGGTTTCCACAAAGTTGCCGATCTTGGCCTTGTTGGCCAGTTCGGTGCCGGGGCGCAGGCGTGCGTAGGGTCCGATGGTGCATTGCTCGCCGATGATGGCGCCGTCGATAAGGCTGTTGGCTTCCACCACCGAACCGGCGCCGATGTTGGCATCGCGAATGATGCAGTTGGGGCCGATGGTGACGCCTTCCTCAATGGTGACATCGCCTTCCAGTACCACGTTCACATCGATGATCACGTCGCTGGCGATCTGTACGCTGCCACGGATATCCAGCCGGGCCGGGTCACGCAGGGTAACACCATCGCGCATCAGGGCTTCGGCGCGGGACTGCTGGTAGAGACGTTCCAGGCGGGAAAGCTGAACGCGGTCGTTGACGCCATCCACTTCCCAGGCAAATTCCGGTTGCAGGGTTTCCACGCTGAGGCCGGACTGCACCGCCATGGCGATCACGTCGGTGAGGTAGTATTCGCCCTGGGCATTGTTGCTGGACAGTTTGGGCAGGCAGTCGGCGAGGAATTCACGGCTGCAGGCAAGAATGCCGGTGTTGATTTCCGGGATGCCCAGTTCCGCTTCCGAAGCGTCCTTCTGCTCCACAATGCGTTGCACATTGTTCTGCCCATCGCGGACGATGCGGCCATAGCCACTGGGGTCGTCCAGGGTCAGGGTCATCAGGGCCAGGGTCTTGTCATCCACGCACTGGACGAAGTCGCGCAGGGTTTCCGGGCGGATCAGGGGCACATCCCCGTACAGCACCAGTACCACGTCTTCCTTCACCAGCGGCATGGCCTGGGCCACGGCGTGGCCGGTGCCCAGTTGTTCACTCTGTTCGGCCCACTGCAGGTGTTCGCCCTGCACGGTGGCCTGCACCTTGTCGGCGCCGTGGCCGTACACAATCACGGTGTTGGCGGCATCCAGGCTGGTGGCAGCGTCCACCACATGTTGCACCATGGCCTTGCCGGCCACTTCATGCAGGACCTTGGGCAAGGCACTTTTCATGCGGGTGCCTTTACCGGCGGCGAGAATGACTACAGCTAGACTCATACCCTGTCCTTATCGTTTTACCCTTTTCACGGTGCTCTCTTATACCAGCACACCATGACGGTTCTGTCTCCATGACAGAAACAAAAAAGGGTAGCACCTGGCTACCCCCTTCTGTGTTGAAGAATTGCAAAAGATTCGGCTTACCGGCTCTTTTTCTTCAACTGTTCGATGGCACGCAACTGAGCCACGGCCTCGGCCAGGGTGGCGGCGGCACGGGAGTAATCCATTTCGGAGTTCTTCCCTTCCAGCGCCTCTTTGGCCCGGGTCTTGGCACGCTCGGCTTCGGCAGCGTCCATGTTGTCGGCGCGTTCTGCGGTATCGGCCAGTACGGTGACCAGCTTCGGCTGCACTTCCAGGAAGCCGCCGGATACATAGAACACTTCTTCGTCACCATTCTGCTTCTTCACCCGTACCGGACCCGGCTTGAGCCGGGTCAGCAGCGGGGCGTGGCCCGGCATGATACCGAGATCGCCTTCCACACCGGAGGCCACCACGATCTCAACCAGACCGGAGAACAGCTGGCGTTCTGCACT
>JAKSCQ010000287.1 GCA_022360555.1 Pseudomonadales bacterium | reverse complement strand
CTATTCATTATCTCTGTTGCTTTCCCGCCTCCATAAAGAATTCCCTATTACGCTGTCGTGACTGACTGCTTTTCCGTATCAGCACATAGGTGGCGCCACTGCCGCCCTGGTTCTGCGGTGCCGAGTGGTAGGCCAGTACCAGGTCGCTTTCCTGCAGCCAGTGCATGACATAGCTCTTCAGAAAACCGGGGCGTTCGCTGTGGACGCCCTTGCCGTGGCTGATCAGGACGGTACGCAGGCCATTTTCATGGGCCTTGCTGAGCAACTGGTGGACCAACTGTCGGGCATCCATCAGCCGGACCCGGTGCAGATCCAGTACTTCCTGGGGGGTATATTTGCCGAGGCGAAGTTTGCGGTATACGCCTTCCTGTACGCCGTTTTTCTTAACCCCGACGATGTCCGTGGGGCCCACGGGTGCCACCTGTTCGGGGACGGTCAGGGGGTTGCTGGCCCGGCGCTCATCCATAGCGGCGGCACGGCGCAACTGTTCGCGGAGGCTGTTGGCCTTGCGGGGGCGAGTCTGCGCACGGCCATCCGGCTTGATGGGGGTGACGTCCGCCATTTCCTGACGAAACAGGTCATTGTCATCACTGGTCATGGCGCAGCTCCACAACATTCGTTGATCCAGACTTTTTCTTGCATGGTACACAAAGCGGGCGGAAACTGGCAGAGAGTCCCCGCAGCGAGGTTCCCGTCATGGAGCGTCGACGTTTTCGCAGGCCCCGGCTACGCCTTAATGTGCGAGCCTCTTCCAACAACCAGCCGGTCGGTCATGTGCTGAATCTGACCGATGAAGGTCTCTGTCTCACAGGCAAGGGCAGCCCGCCCGACACCATTCGCCCCTTGCAGTTGTCCCTGCCATTGCCATTGGGGGGATTGCGTGAGCTGACGGTCACGGCAGAGCCGCTCTGGCATGATTACCTGCCCAATGGACATTGGCGTGGGGGCTTTCGGCTGCAGACCGATAATGAAACCGCGGCGCTATTGACCACACTGGCCAGCCGTTACGGTGAACGCTGAAAACAGGAGGGGCGATTTCGCCAAAGCGTTCCCCGTTCCGTTTCCTGGCATGGTGAAAGGCTGGCAGGTGATGCTGCAAGGGGCTGTCGGCCTTCGCTGGAGCTTTGCTCGCAAAGCGAAGCGGTAAACTAGCCGCAACGCGATCAAGGCTTGCGAGATAAACTCAATACTTCGCTTTGCGAGCAAAGCGCCAACAGCAGCCTGCCAGGCCGCCAGGAATCTATGGGAAGGCGGGTTCAGTATGGGCGGGGCTCGCGGTCGCGAGAGTCATCCTGGTTTTCGCCATGATGACGCTGCCTTTTGGCCTCTCGCTTGCGGCGCTCACGATCAGCGCGCTTGTGTTCTTCTTCCCAGTCTTCCGGCTCGTAGTCATCAAAATGTCGACGACCCATGGTGCAGCTCTCTTTCCTGTGAGTTAAGGGATGTTCTGTGCGTTATATAGCACTAAACCGGAAAAGGGAGAAGGGCCGGAGCAGCATTTCTGCCTGTTCCGGCCAAAGTGGCCCGGGAAGCCGCCTAACGGGCGTAAGTGTGGTCCAGGTAATCAAGAATCGCTTTCGATTCGAACAGCCCGGCCCCGGTATTGGGATCCAGCAGATAGGGGATGGCAATCGTTCCCGCCAGGTCCATCAAGGCAGCCCGGTTTCGTTGTGTCGGCTGGTAATCCGGAACCAGTTGCTTGCGGACCGGAGGCAACACCCAATCCTGCCACTGATCACGGCCGCACTGTCGCAGCAGGTAGGGCAACTGCAGTTCGGTCAGCCTTTCCCGTACCAGGCGGGCATAGGGGCTGGCCTCAAAGGAATAAAGCTCCAGTGGTTTTTCCGGCACGCGTGCTTCCTGGGCCCGCAGGCCGCGCTCGGCGCGGGGCAGTGATGCGGCTACCGCCGCAGCGGTACGCAGGCTACGCACCAGCCAGCGCCGGGGCGCGGGGCGGTCTGCGTATTCCCGATACAGGTATTCGATGATATCCGCGGATTCATACAGGGCGGCGCCGGTATTGGGGTCCATCAGGTAAGGAAACTGCTGTCGGCCGCCCAGTCTTTCCACTAGCGGGCGATAGCGCTCCCCACCTTTCGGGCAAGGGTAGACCTGCACATCCAGGTCCAGGTCTGTCAGGGCTTCGCGGACCAGACGGCAGAAGGGGCAGCCCTCCATATCGTAAAGCTCCAGCGGTTCCTGCGGCATTCTGGCATGGCCCCGGCTGGCAATGCCGCGACCCTGCTGAAGGGTGGAGGAAGCCAGGGAGCGAAGCACGTCAGTGGTATGTGTCATACAGCAATCTCCAAAGTCATTGTGACTGACGTTAACAGCTCTTAATGACAACACATTGGCCAATCTGACGCCTTTGAATTCAGGGGCTTTCAGCCTTGCCCGTTCCGCTCACAGGGCTTGGTAACTCCTGTCATTGAGTGATCGGCGTGGGTCGGGCACTCTCTCGGGTCTACATTTGGCCGGGCCCCGTACACACCCTGTACATGCACGGAATGGGCCCGCCCTTAACAACCCGTCAGCCTTGCTGACATCTGCCTGAGGCAAGAGGAAGGTTCCATGACCGAAGCCTATATCTATGATGCCATCCGTACTCCCCGTGGTCGGGGCAAGAAAGATGGTTCTCTGCATACGGTTAAGCCGCTGGATCTCGTAGTCGGCCTGATCGACGAAGTGAAAGCCCGTTTCCCCAATATGGACACCAACCGTATTGATGATGTGTTGCTGGGGGTTGTCACCCCGGTGGGCGATCAGGGGGCCTGTATCGCCAAGACGGCGGCCCTGGCGGCGGGCCTGCCGGATACCGTGGCGGGTTATCAGCTCAACCGTTTCTGTGCCTCGGGGCTGGAAGCGGTGAATACCGGGGCGCAGAAAGTGGCCTCCGGGTGGGATGACCTGATTCTCGCGGGTGGCGTGGAAGCCATGAGCCGCATCCCCATGGGCTCCGACGGGGGTGCCTGGGCCATGGACCCGCGTACCAACTACAACACCGGTTTTGTCCCCCAGGGCATCGGCGCAGACCTGATCGCCACCATCGAGGGCTTCTCCCGTCGTGATGTGGATGAATACGCCGCCGAGTCCCAGGCTCGTGCGGCGACCGCCTGGGAGAAAGGCTACTTCGGCAATTCCGTCGTGCCGGTGAAAGATCTCAATGACCTCACTGTTCTGGACCGGGATGAGCATGTCCGCGCCGGGACCACGGCAGATGGACTGAGCAGCCTGAATCCGTCCTTTGCCATGATGGGGGAAATGGGTGGCTTCGATGCCGTGGCGCTGCAGAAATATCACTGGCTGGAAAAGATCGACCATGTCCACCACGCCGGCAACTCTTCCGGCATCGTTGATGGGGCTGCTCTGGTAGTACTGGGTAACGAACAGGTGGGCAAGGACTTCGGCATGAAAGCCCGCGGCCGCATTGTATGCACCGCCATCAGTGGTGCTGACCCCACCATCATGCTTACCGGCCCTGGTCCGGCTGCCAAGAAGGCCCTGGCCAAGGCTGGTCTCAAAGTCGGCGATATCGACCTGTGGGAAATCAATGAAGCCTTTGCCGCTGTGGCCATGCGTTTCATGAAAGACATGGATATTTCCCACGACATCACCAACGTAAATGGTGGCGCCATCGCCATGGGGCATCCGCTGGGTGCCACCGGTGCCATGATTCTGGGTACCGCCCTGGATGAACTCGAGCGTCGCGACAAGAAGTATGCGCTGTGCACCCTGTGTGTGGGCGGTGGCATGGGTATTGCCACCATCATTGAGCGTCTGTGAGCCGCGTCGAACGAATTCGGAGATAAGAGATGAGTGAACAAACTGCTATCCGTTGGGAACAGGACGCGGACAACATCGTTACCCTGATTCTGGATGATCCCAACCAGTCCGCGAACACCATGAACGAGCTGTACGGCAAGTCCATGGCGGCTACCGTGGAGCGTCTGGAAAAAGAGAAAGACAACATTGCCGGGGTGATCATCACCTCAGCCAAGAAAACCTTTTTCGCCGGCGGCGATCTGCGCGATCTACTCAAGGCAAAGAAGGAGGATGGCCAGGCTTTCCTGGATAACGTGACCGAAATCAAGCGTCAGTTGCGTGTTCTGGAAACTCTGGGCAAACCGGTTGTTGCGGCACTTAACGGCACCGCCCTGGGTGGCGGCCTGGAAATCGCCCTGGCTTGCCATCACCGTGTCGCCATCAACGACAAATCTGCCCAGTTCGGCCTGCCGGAAGTGACCCTGGGTCTGCTGCCCGGCGGTGGCGGTGTCACCCGCGTGGTGCGCATGCTGGGGATTCAGGATGGCCTGATGAAGGTGCTGATGCAGGGCCAGCGGATGAAGGCGGACAAGGCCCAGAAAATCGGCCTGATTGACGAGCTAGTCGCTGACCGTGACGAGATGCTGGTCAAGGCCCGCGAGTGGATCAAGGCCAACCCGAAAGCCCAGCAGCCCTGGGACCAGAAGGGTTACAAGATCCCCGGTGGTGACCCCAAGAATCCGAAGTTTGCTGTCAACCTGCCGGCCTTCCCGGCCAACCTGAAAAAGCAAATCAAGGGGGCCAACTACCCGGCACCGCTGGCGATTATGTCCGCTGCCATCGAAGGGGCCCAGGTGGATTTCGATAACGCCTCCAACATTGAAGGTCGCTACTTTGTGTCCCTGGTGACCAGCCAGGTGGCCAAGAACATGATTACCGCCTTTTTCTTCAACCTGCAGGCCATCAATGCCGGTGCCAGCCGGCCCAAGGATGTGCCGAAATTCCGTGCTGAAAAGGTCGGGATTCTGGGTGCCGGCATGATGGGTGCCGGTATTGCTTATGTGACAGCACGCACCGGTTCCCAGGTGGTATTGAAGGATATCTCCGTCGAGAACGCGGAAAAGGGCAAGGACTACTCCCGCAAGCTGCTCGACAAGGAAATCTCCAAGGGCAAGATGACCGAGGAGAAGAAAGAGGAAATTCTCAGCCGTATCACCGCCACAGCCGATGCCAAGGACCTGGACGGTGTGGATTTCGTGATCGAGGCGGTTTTCGAGAACACCGAATTGAAACACAAGGTGTTCCAGGAAATCGAAGACGTGGTAAAACCCGATGCGGTACTGGGTTCCAATACCTCCTCGCTGCCGATCACCGGCCTGGCCAAGGGCGTGAAGAAGCAGGACAACTTCATTGGCATCCACTTCTTCAGCCCGGTGGACAAGATGCCCCTGGTGGAAATCATCTGTGGCAAGGACACCAGTCCGGAAGCGCTGGCCAAGACCTACGACTACTGCCAGCAGATCAAGAAGACCCCCATCGTGGTCAACGATGCCCGTGGCTTCTTCACCACCCGGGTGATTGGCACTTTCGCCAATGAAGGCATCGCCATGCTGGGCGAGGGTATCAATGCCCAGTCCATTGAGCAGGGGGCCATGCAAGCGGGTTATCCGGTGGGTACCCTGAACCTGATCGACGAAATCAACATGGAAACCGCCCTGAAGATCGGCAAGGCGGCCCGTGATGACGCCAAGCGTGAAGGCACCGAGCCGCCGCCGGAGCATCCGGCCGAGGTGGTCATGAAAAAGATGGTCGAAGAACTGGGTCGCCCCGGCAAGCTGCAGGGCAAGGGCTTCTACGAATACCCGGAAAACGGCAAGAAGCACCTGTGGCCGGGCCTCAAGGACGCCTTTGGTGGCACCACCGAGATCCCGTTCGAAGACATCAAGGAACGGATGATGTTCATCGAAGCCATTGAAGCGGTGAAGTGCTTCGACGAGGGCGTGATGGATTCCGTAGCCGACGCCAACATTGGCTCCATCTTCGGTATCGGCTTCCCGGCCTGGACCGGTGGCGTGATGCAGTACATCAACCAGTACGAGGGTGGCCTGCGTGGTTTCGTGACCCGCGCCCAGGAGCTGGCTGACAAGTACGGCGAACGTTTCACACCGCCGGCGTCCCTGGTGGAGAAAGCGGAAAAGGGCGAGATCTACAAGTAAGACTGATCTCATCCCACAAAAAAGCCCGGCCATGCGCCGGGCTTTTTTGTGCTTCATCGTGCCTTTAAGGGAATCCAGAGCGTTCGGACGTCCGAGGTCGGACGTCTGACGCCAAAAAACAAAACCGGCCTGCTTTCAAGGCTTTCGGCGCAGATCATGAGTGTCAGGGGAGCCTCAGAAAAGCGACAAGCCCCAGAGAAGACCCCGGAGCCCAAGTGCAGCAAATAACCCCAAAGTGACGGTGTTTCTCCAGGATCATTGATTCAATTCAAAGCCTGCAGATTTGCCGCTTGTAGTGTCAGACGTCCGACGTCCGACCTCAGACCATGTACCTTTTTCCCACTAATCCGCGATGAACCTTTTTTGTGCCTGAAAGCACAGCTCCTAACGCGGGCCGACCCAGAAATGCGGGTTGCAGGCCACTTCCCAGAGATGCCCATCGGGATCCGCAAAGTAGCCTGAATAGCCTCCCCAGTCTGTCGGCTGGCCGATTTTTACCAGGGTCGCGCCAGCGGCCTGAGCCTGTTTCAGCAACTGGTCGACTTCCTGTGGGCTGTCCACGTTATGGGCCAGGGTAACACCGCGAAAGCCACTTCCCTGTGGCGATACCCCGGCATCGTCGGCCAGGTCGTCATGCCCGAACAGGCCCAGCCAGGTACCGTTGAGCTCGAAAAACGCCACAGGTGCATCTTCGGGCATGGGGCGCCGGGGTAGTCCAAGCCCTTGCTGATAAAAGCGGATGGCCTTGTCGAGATTCCGGACCCCCAGAGTGATCATGCTGATGCGGGATTGCATGGACATCTCCTGAAGAGGATACCGGTATGTCGCGTCAGGCAGGCGCGCTACTGGTAGAGAGGTTGCCGTGGGCCGGTTTCAGTGTGGTATCGAGCCAGCGTCGCAATTCGCTGGGTCGCAGGGGTTTGGGCATCAGGGAATCACCACCAGCATCCAGGCATTGCTGGTGGTATGCATCGCTGTTATTGCCGGAGATGAACAGAATGGGAACCTGTGTATCCTGGTTGCGCACTTCCCGGGCAACGGTGAAGCCGTCGAGTACCGGCAGTTCCACATCCACGATGAGCAGGTCGATCTCGCGCTGCTGGTAAAGGCGCAGGGCGGCCTCACCGTCAGCGGCCAGCACATAGTCATGGCCCAGCTCTTCGATGATGCGACAGATGATCAGGCTGACGGCTTTGTTGTCTTCGACGACCAGTACGCTCATGTTGTTTTTTGTAACGTATGCGGGCTGTGATAACAAGAGTGAAATTGACGTCAGCGCAATTTTCTCCTCGGCCACGTACAATGAAAGGTTGTGACGGGGTAAACACGGTGTTAATTGCCGAGAGTTGCTTTATGATTGGCGGTCAGGTTTCCGCAGCGAAGCCGCGGCAGCCCGGCTGACAATAATGCTGAACGGGCGGCGAGTCAGATTACGGTGTGAGGGTGGCGGTCGATGTACCATCGCAGAACGATCAATATCAATCGAGTGGTGAAATTGCTGCAGGGGGCAGCGCGTTCCGGGGCCAGTATTCCTGAGCTGCTGGACCAGTGTGACATTCCCCGCGAACTGCTGGATGACCCGGATGGCACCATCGAGCGGGATACCTTCATCAAGATGATGCTGCTGATCATGCAGCAGACCCAGGACGAGTTTCTCGGTTTTGGCCAGGGTCGCAAGTCCAAGCCGGGCACCTTTTCCATGATGGCCCACGCGGTGATCAATTGCCCCAACCTGGGAGCGGCCATCGAGCGGGGCATTCGCTTCTATGACCTGTTTGAGCTGAGCATGCGCTCGCGCATTGAGCGGGACGGAGACGTGGCCCGGTTGGTGGTGTATGCGGACCCGCGCCTGGATTTCCGCGAGGTCATCATCGAGGCGTCGCTGTTCATCTGGCTGCGCTTCATGAGCTGGCTGGTGGGCAAGGCGATTGAGCCGAAACAGGTGAAACTGGACTACTCCGACACCAAGAATGACGAGGAGCACCGCTTCCTGTTCGACTGCCCCATCGAATACAACACCGATGAAAACGCGGTGAGCTTCCGGGCGGATTTCCTGGACCTGCCGCTGGTGCAGAATGAGTTGTCCCTGTCCAAATTCCTGAAGGACTCCCTGGCCCAACTGTTTGACGGCAATATCCACAACGTGGGGCTGCCGGCTCAGATTCGCGCTATTATCTCCAATGAATATGGCAACAGTTTCCCCGATTTCACGGAAATCTGCGGTAAACTCAATATGACGCCGCAGACCCTGCGCCGCCGGTTGAAAGAGGCCAATACCAGCTACCAGGAAATCAAGGATTCCATCCGCAAGGATGCGTCCGTGTACTACCTGTCCAAGCCGGATCTGAGCATCGATGAGATTGCCCTGCTAATGGGGTTCAGCGAAGCCAGCTCTTTCCACCGGGCCTTCAAGAAGTGGACCGGCAAGACACCATCCAGCTTCCGCAAGGAACATTTCGGCGTCAGCTAAGCTTTCAATTCAGGACCCGACATGACCGCAAATGACGCCACCACGGCGCGCCTGCTGGTGACCTGCCCGGACAAGCCGGGCATCATCAGTGCCGTCAGCACTTTCCTTTTCAATCACGGCGCCAACATTACCGATTTCGATCAGCATTCCAGTGATGCCCAGGGCGGCACTTTTTTCCTGCGCCTGGAATTCCAGACCCCGGATCTGGACTGCAGCCGTGAGGCCCTGCGAAACACCTTTGCCACCCGCGTGGCCGAGCCCTACGGCATGCAGTGGCAGATCAGCTACGCCAGCGAGAAAAAGCGCATGGCGGTGATGGTATCCCGGCATGACCATGTGCTCATGGACCTGTTATGGCGCACCTCTCGCGGTGATCTGCCAGCCACCATTCCCATGGTGATCAGCAACCACGAGGATCTGCGCGACGAGGTGGAGCGCTTCGGGATCGAGTATCACCATATCCCGGTGACCGGCGACAACAAGGCAGAAGCCGAAGCCCAGGCCTTGGAATTACTGGAAGGGCGGGTCGATGTGATTGTTCTGGCCCGCTACATGCAGATTCTCAGCCAGGACTTCGTGGCCCGGCATCCGCACCGCATCATTAACATCCACCATTCCTTCCTGCCCGCCTTTGTCGGTGCCAATCCCTACCAGCAGGCCCACGATCGCGGCGTCAAACTGATCGGGGCGACCAGTCACTATGTAACCGAAGACCTGGATCAGGGGCCGATCATCGAACAGAACGTGCAGCGGGTCAGCCACCGTCACTCCGCCGCAGAGCTGAAAGCGCTGGGACAGGATGTGGAGCGCCAGGTGATGCTGCGTGCCGTACGCTGGCATTTGGAAGACCGGGTGATCGTGGATGGCAACAAGACCGTGGTATTCGTGAAGTAACGCGTGCGAAAGCCAAAAGGCTGAATCGCAGGGCGGAAATTGCCGTAGGCAATCTCCGCCACCAAACCTTTGGTCGGCGGAGATGGGCTGACGCCCATTTCCGCCCTATGAGGCCTTTCACCAGCCTTGTGGAATCGCGGAGCCAGGTGTTCGCTGTCTAATTGGTAAACCGCAACCCTACGCCCACGGTGCCGTATTCCTCGGATTCCAGGGCGGTGTATTGATATTCGGCAGTGAGGGAGAGCTTGTCCAGCAGGGGAATGGCCAGGCCGGCAGTGGCATAGGGGGCAATGCCGCTCTGGCTGTCACTTGCCGGTGCATCCTTGATGGTGGAAACGGTATCCCCGCTGGTATCCAGCAGAATCCGTTGCTGCCGGTTTTCCAGCTCGAAATCATAGAGGTAGGCGCCACCTTTCAGGTAGAACCAGTAGGGGGATTGCCAGACGGCGGCAACGGTGAAGCCGCTCAGTGACAGGCTGTCTTCTTCCTGCACCCGGACAGAGTCGGCACCGGCGCCCTGTTCCGACACACTGGGGGCCCGCGTAAACTGACGGTCGTTGCTGACGTCACTCTGGCGTATAAAGCCGGCTTCCAGCCCCAGTCTTGATCCCTTGCCGGCATTGACGCTGTTTAACCACAGGCCCAGATTGATATTCAGGCCATCGGCAGTCTCAAACCCGTACGGGTCCATGTCCGCGCGCAGCATCTGGGCTTCAGCGTAGAAATCCACATCCGGTGGCGCCAGCTCTTCTTCGGCATGCAAGGGGGAAACCAGGGCGGCACAGAGCCCCAGGGTCAGCGGCAGTGTTGTTTTCATTATTGATCCAGCCGTTGTGATAAGGACAATGTGCCACATTGTAACCAACGCGAGAGCACTATGCCCAGCGACTTTGCCGCCAGCGGAGGGGAAACCCTGCTGGCCCTCTGCCGGCCCGGCTTCGAGGCCGATCTGGCTGCCGAACTGAACTATCACGCCGCAGAAAACATGGTGGCGGGATACCCGCGCACCGCCTCCGGCAGTGGCTATGCCCTGTGGCACAGCCAACAGGGCTCCATGGCCGGCTTGCTGGAAAGCGGTCTGATCTTCGCGCGCAGCCTGAGCCTGTGTGTGGGGCAGTTCGACAATATCGGTGATGACAGGATCAGTGAGCTCTGGCCCCTGTTCGAAGATGCCGCGCCTTTCAGCGAGGTGTTCCTGGAGCACCCGGACACCAATGATGGCCGCGAGCTACAGCGCTTTCTGCGCGGTTTCCGCAAGGCGCTGGAGCCACGGCTGAAGAAGGCCGGCTTGCTCAGAAAACAGGCCGGCCAGCGGCTGCACCTGTTCTTCTGCGATTCCCACAATGGCTGGGTGGCGACCAGTCCCGTTACCTTGCCACTGGCGGAAGGTGGGGTGCGCAGGCTGAAATTGCCCGCCGAGGCTCCCAGTCGTTCCGCCCTCAAGGTGGAAGAGGCGCTACTGCGGTTTTTCGGCAGCACGGAAAGTCTGACAGCGAAAACCGCCGTGGATCTTGGGGCCGCGCCCGGTGGCTGGAGCTGGCAACTGGCCCGGCGTGGCATCAAGGTGCAGGCCGTGGATCACGGCAAACTGGATGCCCGGTTGCTGGACGAATACCCGGTGGAACATGTGTATGGCGATGCCTTTACCTGGCGGCCACGCACCGGGGTGGACCTGGTGGTCTGCGATGTGGTGGACAAGCCGGCCCGTACCATGCAGCAGATGGAGAAATGGCTGGTGCAGGGCTGGGCGAGGGCGGCGCTGTTCAATTTGAAACTGCCCATGAAGCGCCGTTTCCAGGAAGCCTGGCAGCTGCTGGAAAAACTCTCGGCCGCCATGGAGCGTAACTCCCAGCTTGGCCGGCCCGAGATCAAGGCGGCACATCTGTATTACGACCGGGAAGAGATTACCGTCTGGGCAGCCTTCCACCGGGATCATTAGAACGCCTGCGTGTTCCGGGCAGGCGGGCGTGTCACGCAACCACGGTACCGGGGAGCCGGGTTTACCCCGACTGGGCAGAAACCGGCAGATCCTGATGGGTGCTGAAAACCACGTCCGAGGCATTCCCGCCTTCGCTCATTTCCAGCAGCAAGGGGAGGGCGCGAAAGATTTCCACCGTCAGGGTTTTCCCCTTGAGATTGGCCTTCGCCAGTGACTGCTTGTCCGGGCCGGTGACCGACAGCATGGGGATCCCGTCCTGCATCGCCAGCACGCCTTGAATGGGCGGGACGTCCCTGGCCATGCCCGGGCCCATGTCCACGGTACCGCCACCATAGTTCAGAGTGGCGTCCACGGCCCGGATTTCGCTACCTGCCAGCGCCAGACGCGAGAGGCCGATATCCAGTCGACCGTCAGCCTTGCCGCGGGGAAACAAGCTGTTCAGCAGGTTGACGGGGATACTGACCTGCCATTGCGCCAGTTCCCAGTCTCCCCAGTCCGCCCCCGCCCAACCTGTGGCACTGACCTGGCCGGATTTCAGCGAAAGCTGCAGCCCCGGTGTCAGGCCACGCCAGTCAAGGCGCCAGCTCACGTCCATGGACTGGCCTTCCCATTGCGCCTGGCCCTGGCCGTTCCACCAGAGGCCATAGAGGTCGGGTGGTGGGATCTTCTCGGCGGGCCAGGCAGAGGTGATGACCGAGGCAGGCATAAGCATGACCATGAAAAAGAGAAAGGCCATAAGAAAAAGGCTTGTTAGCCCCAGGTATACCCGCAGGGAGGCCATCGCTGTTTCTCCTTTGATTATTGTTGTTTTCCATAAAACCGGGAAAAGGCTGCGCTATATACGGGCAGGTTGGAAGATGGCAAAAAATGGAATTTGAAATGCATCACGAAACTACAATGCCTTTAGATAAAAAGGGACAGAAAAACCCCGTTTTCTTGTCATTAGCGGTCAGCCTGTAGAAAAGAAAAAAACGTCGTGCTTAAGATTTATCCCCCATACGAGTTGCCCGGGTTTTTTTAAGAAAAACTCATGGTGGATTATAAAATCAGATTATAGGTGACTGGTAATTACCATAAGGAGAGGGTTGCTGGTCCTATCTTCGTAGCACCGTAAGGCCCTGGGCCAGCCAGGGTGCTTTCAAAAGAAAGCAGGGAACGGATTCTGTTGTTCGTGTTTCATGCACCCTTAATGCAGAAAAAATATAAGGCGTAAGGGAAGAGGGAATTGGCGCATGTTTAAAGTCAGCAGTATGGCCTATGAAGTGCCATTGGTTTCCGGACACTATGCCCATCGTTTTATTGATTTTATGGAAGAGCGGGGTATCAGCCAGCAAGCCTTGCTGGAAGGAACCCGCCTGGAATCCATTCTGAGCGATTCGCGGCAAAACCTGCTATCCATGAAGCAGGTGATTACGCTGATGGAATCGGCCCAGCGATTCCTTGAAGACGAGCAGGCAGGTTTTGAATTCGGCCAGCAGCTTGATCTTCAGGGGCATGGCCTGCTGGGCTTTGCGCTGCTGAAGCAGAAAGACTACCGGGAACTGGCCAGTATGGTGGTCCAGTACCTCCGTGTTTCCTTGCCCATTATGGATATGCAGGTTAGCTGTAGCGGTGAGGAAGTGCGGATCAAGCTGTGTGATGTCTGGGACTTTGGAGCGCTTCGTCCATTCATCGTCCAGATTTATATGGGCAGTATCTATGCGTTGACGTCGCTGATCTGCCGTCAGGCAGATTTCGAGTTTGACTTTCCCATGACAGGTAGCAAGGCGCAGTGGCAGCGGCTTGCGCCCAACAGAACCCTTTCCTTTTCCGGCAAGTGTAACCAGGTCACGGTTCCCCTGTCCGGCCGCCCGGCGCGCGATGACAACGAGTCGCTGGCGTATTACCTGACCCGTGCCCGTTGCCGGGAAGATGTACAGGAAAGTGATCACATGGAAGTGGTGGCGCGTGTGCGTGAGCAGGTTATCAAGTACCCGGGGCGGGAAGGAACACTGGAACGGGTCGGGGAGCGTTTGGGTATGAGTGCGCGCTCCCTGCGCCATCATCTCAAGCTGGCCGGGGTGTCTTTCCATGATATTCGTACCCAGGTGCGCAAAACCTTTGCGACCCGTTACCTGAAAGAAACCAGCATGCCTCTGCATAAAATCGCCGAGGTGCTTGGTTATAGTGATCAAGCCAGTTTTACCAAGGCTTACCGTGGCTGGACCGGTGAAACGCCGGGTGATATTCGCCGCGCCTTTTCTCAATCTCAAAACCGCTAATCCTCCTTTTTTCTTACCCTTTTTCTTTGTGGTTATTCGTGGAATTGTATGGGAACGGGGCAGCGAGAAACGGGGTATTGCAGGCGCGCACCACGCTGACACGCCAAACCTGCAAGCGGCAGGTTTATTATTGCGGTCTGGATATCAGAGGGGCCGTGGGAGCGTGCTTGCACGCGAATACCCCTCTCGATGAACAAGCGTGTTGCGTGTTAGCGAACAAAATTTCCCCGGGATTTCCGAATAGCCCTATTTTTATAGGCAATACCGCGTAGCCGGTACTGCCGTTCTGTTTATTTGAAACCTTTCCGGTTTATATGCGTAAGGCATCACACCTGTCCTTTTTAACAAAGAACGCGTCACTGCTAACAATGCACCTGGGGGGCGCTTGCCAATAATGGCATGCATGTACCCGTGAGCCACACCGCGTCTGCCAGCGGGGTTGGCTCAGGGTAGTGATCGGGTACATGGATCGCGGACGGGCAGTACAGGATGTCGCCATCGATCTGCGATAAACGCGTAAATATTGAGAATAAATCCAAGCGAGGAGTTACTCATGATTCCCCATAACGTGAACGTCGGTCCGTTCAAGATGCGGTCACTGGCGGCAGCAGCATTACTGGCTGCCAGTGGTGCTGCGTCAGCAATACCGGTCGAAGAGACCATGTATTTCCAATGTACTTATCCGTTGATTGGTCAACAGCCCCTGTCAGCCAATATCCAGACGGATATGCCAGAAAGCATCGGGGTCGGTGAAGCCACCGGCGCCTTCACGCTGAATATCACGGCCACCGCCGAGGGCAACACCTGGCAAGGCCTTAGCCTGGTGGGGGCTGCAACCATTGAAGGGACGGCAGAAGCAGAATCCACTGTAAGCGGTAATTCCCTGAATCTGCCGCTGACCATCCCGCTGAATATTCCGGTCACCAATATCGAGGGCGTAACCGGTCCCTTTGATCTGGTGGCGACAGGGGACACCCCGTCCCTGACTTTCACACAAGACAATGTCGGCATGGTCGATATCTTCGTGGAAGAAAACATGTCGTTGGGCATGATCGCTCGCAGGGCCGACGGTACCTATGTGGACTTCGGTTCCAATTGGCATGATCCGGACAACCCGGAAGTTTTCCTGGTGGACTGTGTCATGGACCAGGCGCGCATGGACCAGAACGGAGTCACCAACCTGCTTCATTCCTTTGAAGTGGAAACTGTTGAAGAAGATCAGAATATCGATCTGGATGTTGAAGAGCTGGACTTCGGTCAGCTTCAGGGTGGTCTGACAGAAACCCAGACCGTTACTGTGGAAAATACCGGCGGTCTGCCGCTGGGTATTAATGGTGTGGGCATCACCGGCACCGACGCAGGCGCCTTCATGCAGCAGAACACCTGCTCCACCCTGGCGCCCGGTGAAACCTGTACCGTTGACGTGACCTTTATGCCCACTGGTGAAGGCCCGCGCAACGCGACCCTGGAAATTCAGTCCGATGACCCGGATACCCCGACTGCCACTGTCGAGCTGATGGGTGTGAGCGTTGTCCAGACCGAAGCTGATATTGCGGTTGACCCCCAATCCGTGAACTTCGGCTCTGTCACTGTGGGTTCCAGCGCTGACAGCACGCTCAGCATTCTCAATGAAGGGACTGCGGCACTGAATATCAACAGTGTCTCCGTGGGCGGAGCCAATGCCAGTGAATTCATCCAGGACCATCAGTGTGCAACCATCGCGGCAGGTGAATCCTGTGACGTTGATCTGACTTTCACTCCGGCGGGTGAAGGCGCCAAAGACGCGACGCTGACCATTCAGTCCAGCGACCCGGATGAGGCGAGTGTAGATGTTCCGCTGAGCGGTTCCGGCATCTCGAACAACGATGATGATGTGGAAGTCCCCTACGCCCTGACCGGCAACACCCACATCAAGAAAGCCCGTGGCGATGTTGACCTGTCTGGTGAAATCAACGCCTTGCTGAATCTGGCAACGGGTGATTTCACTGCGGACCTGGCTCTCGAGCCCACCAGCGGCAGTTTCCGCATCCTGTTTGGCTGGAAGCGTGTAACCGCTGAAGCGGACATCGACTTCGAGCCGGTGGGTGAAACCACGGGTAACCTGGGTGCCGGCGGTAACCTGACCGCGGAAACCGAGATGTACATCAAACTGCCGAAAGTAGAGATGAGCATCTTTGGCTGGTCCCTGCCGGTCGGTGGTGGTGATCAGTGCCGTACTTCCGAGCCGGTTTCCATCCAGCTCAATACCCCGGAAGGCGAAAGCTTCGATCCGCTGGGTACGGGCGGCAGCCTGGTCGGCACCTATGACCTGCCGGGTCTGGAAAACTGTGGTGGTCTGACCGATCTGCTGAATGTCTTCATGGCTGGCAGCGGCAACACCATTGAACTGTCCCTGACTCCGAACCTGTAAAAACCAGCAAGGTGCCCTGCGAAGGCAGGGCACCGGTTTTTCTCGGAAAACATCGCTGTGCCCGCCCCGGGCACAGCGCTTATTCAAGTCCTGAATACCTGCCTAAGCCAGAGACTCGTGATCTGTTTTAGGCAGCTATTCAAATGGAAACACGTTATGCCTTTATCATTCATTTGCAGGTCGCTAGCCGGTGTGCTGTCAACCGTGCTGGTGCTTTCGGCCGGCCATGCCACGGCAGTGCCGGTTAATGCTTCACTGGATTACCGTTGTGTCTTTCCGCTTATCGAGGAACAGCCCCTCAGTGTGGAAATTACTTCGGACATGCCCGCCACGATTCCCCCGGGGCAATCCACTGGCGCTTTTGATATTGATGCGACGGCCCAGGTCAGTGCCGAAGCCTGGAATGGCCTGAGCTTTGTCGGTACCCACGAACTAGTCGGTGAGGTGGTGGCCCAGTCGTCCATTAGTGGCCCGGGTGTGGACCTTCCCCTGACTTTGCCCATGGTCATCGCCGACCGGGTGCTGCCTGAAAACATGGGCAGCTTTACTGTCGATGCCTCCGGGCAGACGCCACCGCTGACTTTCACGGCTAATAATCTGGGCAAGGTGGATATCCGGGTTGGGAACCTGCTGATGTTCCTGCAACCGGAAGACGTTAATGGTAACCCCACGGGCCTCGGCCACTTTGAAAGTGAGTGCACCCTCGCCCCGGGACAGGACAATCGCCTGCATACCCTGACGGTCGTGGAAGAGACTCAGACAGATCTGATCTTTTCGTTCAACGGGGAAGGGCTGATCAAGGACGACATCGTTCTTCCCTTGTCGGGGCAGCTGGAGACAACACTGGAAGCGGACAGCATGGAGCTGACGGGCGACATGCAGTTTGACCCTTCCCGCCTGGATGTAAGCATCATCCGTTTTTTCAAAACCCTGACGATGGATGCCGCTGTGCATATCGACACCGTCGGTGCGCTGAATGGCCATGTAAGCAACGGGAACATGAATTTGCAGCAGTCGGTCAACCTGGATCTGGACAACCTCCAGCTCAGGGTTTTCGGTTTTCCCATCACCCTAGGGAAAAATAACCAGTGTGTCAGTGAACAGCCCATCGAACTCGATCTCACCACGCCGGATGGCGAAAGTTTTGACCCCCAGACCGGTGGGCGACTGGCAGGGGAATTCACACTGCCGGACTTTACCGACTGCGGGGTAATGACCGACCTGGTCAATCTGTTCCTGTCCGGCGCGGACAATACCCTGAGCATCATGCTGAATCCGGAGTCATAAAACATGCTTGTACATAACCTTCTACGATCTCCGAATGCCACAGGAAAGCCCGGCATGATGAAACACAGCTCGTCAGACGTATCCTCTGGATTCGCAGGCTTCATGGCAATGGTCGCCCTGTTCGTGCTGGCGATGCTGATGCCTGTCAGCCAGGCGAACGCCGACGACAGTTTTTACCTTCCCCCTCAACCCATACCGGCCGGGTTGCCCGGTGATGTGGTGCGCTGGCGTGATTCGCAGGCCGGGCCGCCGGGAGCGCGGGAGCTGGCCGATGCCTGGCAAGTCATGTACATCTCCACGGATGGGTTGGGTAGCCCGAATGTGGTGACGGGCACCGTGCTGGTGCCAAAAGGCGTGGATGCCGGCTCCGTTCCCATCATTGGCCTGGCGCCGGGAACGGCTGGCCCGGCTTTCCGCTGTGCCCCCTCAAAGATGATCAACAAGGGAGCGTATTACGAGCAGCCTGCCATCAACGACATGCTGGCGCGTGGTTATGCAGTGGCGGTGACCGACTATGTGGGTTACCACCCGGACCCGGCCACCACCTACATCATCGGTCGTTCCATGGGGGCGGCGTTACTGGATGTGGTGCGCGCCGCCCAGCGGCTGCCGGAAGCCGGCCTGTCAGAAACTGCGCCGGTCATGCTCCGTGGTTACTCCCAGGGCGGCGGTGCCGCCATGTGGGCGGGGCAGATGGAGGCAGGCTATGCACCGGAACTGGATCTGCGTGGCATTGCCGCCGGCGGTGTACCGGCCAATCTGGCGCAGGTGGCCCTGCCACTGAATGGCCAGGACGGGTTTGGCGTCCTGCTGTACGCGCTGTTGGGGCAGGACAACCTTTACCCGGAATTATCCCTGGAACCGTACCTGAACAGTCAGGGGCAACAGGCCGTGGCAGCGATGGTCAGCGATATGTGCGTGCTGGAGCTGTTGCAGGATTTCCAGGGCGTGTCCCTGGATGAGGTAACCGATATCAACCCGTTGACCAGCCAGCGCCTGCAACGTATCGCCGAGAATGAACTGGGCAAGGAAGCCATTGAGGTGCCGGTGTACCAGTATCACGAAGTGCAGGACGGTCTGGTGGCCTACAGCCAGGCTGTGGGACTGCGCAACCAGTACTGCAGCGCCGGGGTCAATCTGACCTGGCAGGCACAGGATACGCAGGGCGCCAATGGGGTGATTCGGCACATCAACCTGGCGTACCGGGGCAATGATGGCGTCAACCAGTTTGTGGAGCAGGTACTGGCAGGCAATGTGCCGGCGCCCAACTGCTCTTCGGCTCCCTGAAGGGGGGCGAACTTTGGGAGCCCGGCACAGCTTGCTTGTAGCGGAAGGGTGAGCCCCGATCCGATAGCAAACGAAGAATAACGATAAACACGCAGGAGTCAGGGAATGCGTTGCGCAGTGAGTATTATTACCGGGGCAGGCCTGCTTTTGTTCTTGCTTGCCGGTCAGGCCAGGGCGGTGCCCATTGAAAAGACATTGTACTTTCAATGCGTCTATCCCCTGATCGGCGAACAGCCGCTTACCGCCCGCATCGCCACGGACATGCCTGAAACGCAACCGGTGGGCGAGGAAACCGGGGCCTTCAACCTGGAAGTGACGGCTACGGCGGAAGGCAATACCTATCAGGGGCTGACCCTGGTCGGGGCCCAGACCATCGAAGGCATCGCGACCGCCTATTCCACGGTCAGTGGCGAAGGAGGCCTGAACTTGCCGATTGCGGTGCCGCTGACTATTGCCCAGACCGATATTTCCGGTATCAGCGGTCCCTTCGACATCGTGGCCACCGGCGATACCCCATCACTGACATTCAGTGAAAGCAATGCGGGCCAGGTGGACATTACCGTGGACAGCACCATGGACATGGCCATGATTGCCCGCAAGGCGGATGGCACCCCGATCGATTTCGGAGATGATTGGCACGACCCGGACAACCCCGACCGTTTTATCGTTGACTGCGTCATGGATGACGACCGCATGGCCGGGGAAGGCCTGGACAACCTGCTGCACAGCTTCGCTGTCATTATTGACGACACAAGCGCAGAACCGGCTATCAGCGTTGCGCCAGAGAACCTGGACTTCGGCCAGGTGATTACGGGGCTCACAGGGACGGAAACCATCACGCTATCCAACACCGGTGATGCGCCGTTGATGGTGAGCAGTATGATGCTCAGCGGTGACCATGCGACGGATTTCAGCCACTCCGGGGAGTGCGCCACCCTTGAACCCGGCACCGATTGCGACATATCACTGACCTTTGCCCCGTCCGCCACCGGCCCGCGGACAGCCAGCCTGGATATCCAGTCCAATGATTCCGATAACAGCCTGTTGCAGGTAGCGCTTGCCGGCGAAGGGGCCAGTGAAGCGGAACCGTCCATTGGGCTGGGAGGGACCACCCTGCTGAATTTCGGCCAGGTGCAGACCGGCCTGAGCGAAGCGCAGGACCTGGTGATCAGCAACAGCGGCAGTGGCCCGCTGACGCTGTCCGCTCTCGACATTACCGGATCTGCGGATTTTGCCCTGGTCGAGGGGTGTGACAGCGTTGCGCCGGGTAGTAGCTGTGCCGTCAGCGTGGCGTTTTCGCCGTCGGGCGCCGGCACCCGGCTGGGCACGCTGGTTGTGCAGAGCAATGACCCGATAACACCGACGTTGGAAGTTTATCTGGAAGGGATCGGCACCGAGGTGCCGACGCCCTCGCTGTCGCTGTCGGAGACCAGCCTGGCCTTTGCCGATGTGGAACTGGGGCAGAGCAGCGATATGACCCTGTTACTGGGCAACAGCGGCAACGCCGAGTTGCAGATCACCGGTGCCACGCTGGGCAGTGACGATCAGGGAGCCTTCGACATCAATACGGATTGCGACCTGATCCCGACGAATCAGGAGTGCCCGGTAACCGTCACTTTCACCCCGGTAACGCAAGGCAGTTACAGCGCCAGCCTCACCATCGAATCCAATGACGCGGATACTCCTTCCGTGGTGGTGCCGTTATCGGGGCAGGGCGTTCCCCTGGCCGAGGCTGAGGTTTCGGTCAGCCCCCTGACGCTGGATTTCGGCCAGGTGCAGGTGGGCAACGATGCATCGGACAACGTGCTGATCAGCAATAGCGGCACCGCAGCCCTGACGGTGATGGCCAGTGTCGGGGGCACCGACTCGGCGGTGTTCAGCCACGATAGTAGCTGTGGCACGGTCGGTCCCGGGGAGGACTGTGAGCTGATGGTCAGCTTTTTTCCCGGTGAACAAGGGGAGCACAATGCCACCCTGACCCTTGGCACCAATGACCCGGATACCCCCACCGTCAATGTTGCCCTGTCGGGTCAGGCAACTCCGCAACCCGAGCCGCAAATCAGCCTTTCCCCCCTGTCGCTGGCCTTTGGCGAATTGCAGGTCGGAGACAGCCAGCAGGGTGAAGTGACGATCACGAATGAGGGCGAGGCGGCTCTGGCGGTCAGCAGCATTGCCGTTACCGGCAACGGCTATACGCAGAGCCAGGATTGCGCGGACAGTGTGGCGCCGTTATCGGCCTGTACCATCACGGTGACCTTTGCACCCACTACCAGCGGCAGCTTTGATGGTTCCCTGATCATTGAATCCGACGATGCCGATGAAGGCAGTCTCAGTGTGGCACTGTCGGGCTCCGCCGTCCTGGCGCCGGCGCCGAATCTGTCGCTGAACACGGATGTTCTGGCCTTTGCGGCCACCCTGGTGGGCGAAACGCTCGACGATGTCGTGATCCTGACCAACACCGGTAGTGCCGCCCTGGCCATCGACGACATTTCCCTGTCCGGCAGCGCGGCGTTTACCCAGAGCAATGACTGCGGCGGTAGTCTGTCGCCGTCTGCGACCTGCACGGTTTCCGTGGTGTTCAAACCGTCCGCCGCTGGTGAACAGGCGGCTATCCTGAGCATCCAGTCCAGTGACGGCGATCACCCCCAGATGACAGTGGCGGTGAGTGGTGAAGGGCAGGCCGTGCCCACTCCCAGCCTGACCACCAATCCCGGGCAGATGTCTTTCGGAGCGCTGGCGGTGGGCAATACCCTCAATGCCGAGCTGTTGGTGATCAATGATGGGAATGTAGCGCTGGATGTGGCCTCCACCCTGTCGGGCAGCGATGCCAATGCCTTTGCCCGGCTGGGTGACAGTGAGTGCCTGCCGCTGCAGCCCGGCGAGCAGTGCTCGGTGACGGTGAGCTTTACGCCGCTGTCAGCGGGCGCAAAATCCGCGGCATTGCAGGTCGGCTCAGCGGAACTGGGTGAAGCAGTGTCGGTGGCATTGAGCGGAGAGGGAATCGGGGCCGGGGAAGGAGACACCTCCCGGATCGGCAAGGGTAACGCCGGCGGCATGGCGGTGTTGTGGCTGCTTGCGGTGGCATTGCTGCTGGCTCAGCGCAGGAGGACAGGATCACACGGTTGCCAGCGGGCATCCGGTCGCCGCCAGATTGGCGGCGCCGGGCTGTCTTGCGCCACAAGGCTGCGAATCCGCACACAATCGTTATAATGGCGGCCCGATTTGCCTGACCCCGGAGCCGCGTTCCATGGACGCCCAACACCAACTCGACGCCACCGGCCTGCTGTGCCCGGAGCCGGTGATGATGCTGCACAACAAGGTGCGCGACATGGCCCCCGGCGAGCTGCTGGAAGTCCGCGCCACCGACCCCTCCACGGAACGGGATATCCCCAAGTTCTGCCAGTTCCTCGGCCATACGCTGGAGGCGCAGGAAGTGAGGGGGGAGCTTTATCTTTACTGGATCAGGAAGAAGCAGTGAATAATTAACAGTTAAAAATGAATAACTGCGCGGAACAGGCAGTGTGTTCATCAAGATATGAGGCCGCGTCCTGGCAATGGGCGCGGCCTCATAGGTTTGAGGATCAGTAATCGCTCCTCGCGGCGTTATTCACTATTAATTGCCTCTAGAGAGCATCGCCACCGCCGCCAACGCCTCCGGGTCCCGCTCCTTCAGCTTGTTGGCAATGCCGTGCTGGAAGAAATAGCGGAAGTCGGGTTTGTCCTGGGCCTTGACCAGACATTCCGCGCCGGGGAGAACCGGCGTCTCGATGGGGTCGTTTTCCTCGGCGACCATGGCGCTCAGGGTGCCATCGGCAAACAGGCGCCAGCTCACCACTTCCATCAGGCTGATGGTGTGAAAGTTGTCGTTGGAAAACACGGCATGGGTACCGATGGTGTCCGGGATTTCCTGAATGCTCTGTGCTCCCGGCTGGGGTTTGCCGAAGAAGTCCAGTGCCGCATCCAGCTCCTTGACCTTGTGCTCCGGGGCATCGATGAACAGGTAGTCGCTGTGGGGCAGGCGGTAGCCTTCCCAGCGGCCATTCAGCGGATCAGCCAGAGCCATGGCCGTAACCGGCTCTTTCAGCCAGGGAACCATGGCAACGGTGTCACCATTGGCCAGACGAGCCCAGGCCAGGATTTTCAGGGAAAAGAGTTTGTCGGGATGGTTGTCATTGGCATACAACAGCTCGATGCCATCGTATTCCGGGGATAAACGCAAAAGAGGGGGCTGGGCCGCTTTGCGGCGTGGAGAGAAGGGAAGCACATTGTTCCCGCCAGGGTGTTGCCGGTGAGCCTGAGACATGGGCACCTCCCGGTACGTGTCCTTGGAGCCGCCAGCCCGATTACAGCCAGTGTTCTGCACGGCCCGTTAATTCACGTTAGCCTGTCGTGGCCTGCCATGCAAGGGAGGATAGGTGATTGATAATTGAGAATGGATAATTGATAACTGCGCGAGCAAGGCTGGAGATGACGACAACGCCCGAAGCAGCACCTAAAGCATGGGCGCGGCCTCAAGCGCTTCAGGCGCTGCCCATATTTTCCGCGACGTTATCAATTATCCATTCTCAACTATCCATTAACCCAAGGGGGCTTTGTGAAGTGTGGGTATTACTTCGCCTACGGTTCCAACATGAATCCCGCCCGCATGGCGGGGCGTGGCATGCGCTACCGGCAGTCCATGCCTGCCAGACTGGCCGGTTGGCAATTGGCATTCAACAAACGGGCCCACGGCAAGAGCGGTATCGCCTACGCCAATATTGTTCCGTCGGACGGGTTGGTGGAGGGCGTGTTGTACCGGTTAAGGGATGACCGGGAAATCACACGAATGGACCCTTTCGAAGGGCATCCGGTGCGTTATCGTCGCGAGTGTCTGGCCGTGGAGACCCCGCAGGGGCCAATCCACACCTGGGTGTATATTGCCAATGATGACTGGCAGGCCGATGATCTGAAACCCGAGCGCTGGTACCTGAATCACCTGCTCAGTGGGCGCCCCTGGCTGACGGACCGTTACTACAGGCGTCTGTTGATGGTGGAGTGCCTTGAGTCGTAACGCAGGATGATTCGCCGGCAGGCGTCATCCGCCTTGCAAATCGAAATAGACACTCAGGCGGCTTCGGCCGTTGATGGGTGAGAGGCTGGTTGTTTCGCCAGGGCCAGCGGCTGGCGCATGCGCCAGCGCAGGCGGGCGCCGAGAAAAATGGCGGCGGCGGTAAGCCCGGCCACCAGGCCGATCCAGAAACCCGCCGGACCCATGGGGGCGCCGAACCAGTGGGTCAGCCCCAGCCCATAGCCCAGGGGAAGGCCGATACCCCAGTAGGCAATCAGGGTCATCACCATGGGCCAGCCGGTGTCCTCGAAGCCACGCAGGCAGCCGTTGGCACAGACCTGCAACGCATCGGAAACCTGATAGAGCGCGGCAAACAGCAACAGGTAGCTGGCCAGTTCAATCACATCACGGTTTTCCGTATAGATATGGGGAATCCAGTGACGGGCCAGCACCAGGCTCAGGGCCGCCGCCGTGCCGATGACCAGTGTCATGGCCAGGGCCACCTGGACCGCATGCTTGAGGCCGTCACTGTCAGCGCGACCGCGCGCATGGCCCACCCGTACCGTGGCGGCCAGCGAGAAGCTCAGCGGCACCATGAAAATCAGCGAGGTGAAGTTCAGCGCAATCTGGTGGCTGGCCACGATCTGGGCGCCCAGGCTGCCGATCAGCAGGGCGATGACGGCAAAAATGCTCACCTCGAAGAAGATCGACAACCCCACCGGCAGGCCCAGGCGCAGCATGTAGCCCAGGCTGGCCAGTTCCAGATGGCGCTGGCGCAGGTTAAGCGGTGCATGCTGGTACACCGGGTGTCGATGGGTATAGACCAGCATCATCAGCGCCATGGACCACATCACCAGCGAGGTGGCCCAGCCACAGCCAACCCCGCCCATGGCCGGAAAGCCCAGCTTGCCGTAGATCAGCACATAGTTGCTGGGAATATTGATCAACAGACCGATCACACTGAACAGCAGGACCGGGCGGGTATGGTTCATGGCCTCGGTATAACTGCGCAGGGCCAGCATCAGCGCGGCCCCGGGCATCCCCCAGCTCAGCGCATCCAGATAGCCACTGACCAGTGGACGGATGGCCGGGTCCACATCCATCCAAACCAGCACCGGGGCGATGCTGCGCAGGATCAGCGCACACAGGACGCCCAGCCCCATCGCCAGCCACAGGCCCTGCTGGGCGAGGGGGTTGATGCGATGGTAAGCTTCGCCGCCCAGGTGCCGGGACAGGATCGGGGTGGCGCTCATCAGCACGCCGGTCATGAACAAAAACAGCGGCACCCAGATGCTGGCACCCACCGCCACGGCCGCCAGATCATTGGCGCTGACACGGCCGGCCATCATGGTATCGACGAAACCGTTGGCGGTCTGGGCCAACTGGCCACCCAGGATGGGCAGGGCAAGGGTCAACTGGGCGGTGAGTTCCTGACGACGGGATGACATATGAGCCAACTTTATGGGTAAGCAACAGGGTCGGACAAAGGCGGCTACCATACCGCAAAGCGTCCCCCGGGTGCACCGTAGCGGTGATCTGGACACGCTGTTTAGGGCCACTTTTTTTCATTCCTGGGGCACCGTGCTGGAGGGGGGCGCCGAAGAGCCGGTCTATCTGCCCGGCACGCCTCACCGTATCTGTTATACCCGCGATTATTTTCGCAGTGCCCTGCATGAAGTGGCTCACTGGTGCGTGGCCGGCGCCAAACGCCGCCAGCAGGAAGACTACGGTTACTGGTACGCCCCGGATGGCCGCAATGCCGAGCAGCAGGCGGCATTCACCCGGGTGGAAGTGCTGCCACAGGCCTACGAAGCCCTGTTCTGCGCCGCCTGTGGCCACGATTTCCGGGTCTCGCTGGATAACCTCAATGGCGACGGCGGGGATGAAAGCGCCTTTGCCCGGCAGGTCATGGAAAAGGCGCAGACCCTGCTGGAAAACGGCCTGCCAGAGCGCCCCCGTCACTGGTGCGAGGCGCTGACGGCTTTTTACGGCCGTGACGGCAACCTGGCGGCCGGCCTGCAAGAAACCTTCAAGCTCCCCCTGTAGACGCCCCTCTCAAGGAGAGAATCGGCTTGCGAGACCGTTGCGAGTTTCGAGAAGCGAGTTACGAAGGGCAAAACCCGTGGCGGGTTTTCGCGATTCGCTTCCCGCAACCTGACACGGAACCCTTACAGCTTGCCGCTGCGCTTCAGCATTAAATAAAGATTGTTAAGGCGGGCCGGCATCTGCTCCGGTGTGCTGGCGGTGACCAGGGCGCCAGCATGTCGCAGTCGGGTGTGCAGGGCCTGCCGGGCCTGCTGTTCCTGGGCATCGGCGCAGACCTGCAGGGCCTGGTCGAAGTCAGTAACGGTGGCGTGTGAAAGCGCTTCCTGCTCCGGTAACTGCATGTCGGCGATTAGCACCAAATGGTGGCGACGCAGCAGGGTGACCGCGGCCAGCAGGTCGTCCAGGTCTTCCTGTTGCAAGCGCGTTACCAGCACTACCAGCGCCCGCCGGCGGCTGTGCCGCACCAGTTGTCGCGCTGCCAGGCTGAAGTCGCTGGCATGGTGGCTGGGGTGCAGGTCGTAAAGGCCGTTGAGCAGGTGGTTGATGCCCTGCTGGCCCTGCACCGGGGGCAGCCAGCGCGGCTGGTCGCCGGAAAACAGCATGGCGCCGGCCTTGTCCTTCTGTTTCAGGGCGCTCCAGGACAGCAGCAGGGCGGCATTGAGGGCATGATCAAAGCCGGTCAGTGAGCCCACTGGCATGGCCAGTCGGCGCCCCCCATCCAGCATCACCAGCACCTGCTGATTCTGCTCGTCCTGGTATTCCCGGCTGATCAGGGTGCGACGCCGGGCGGTGGCTTTCCAGTCGATCTGGCGCAGGCTGTCACCGGGGTGGTAATCGCGCAGCTGATGAAACTCCATGCCCTCCCCGCGACGCGGTTGCAGACGGGTGCCGGTGAGCAGGTGGGTATGGTTGGCATCCAGCTGGGTGTGACTGATGCGGGAAAAGTCCGGGTAGACCGGCACGGTGCAGCGGGCCGGGCAGACCTTGCGCAGCCGCCAGAGCCTCAGTCGGCTGGGGAACCAAAACACCAGATCCCCGAAGCGCACCGGGCCACGCTGGGCGGGCCGGTAGTGATAGGTCAGCTCGGTGAGATCCTCAGCGGACGGGGTCAGGGGGCAGGGCAGGCCGGTATTCGGGTCATCGCCGGGGTGCTCATCGGCCAGTTCGGTGCCGGCGGGCAGGCTGTCCGAGGCTATCCGTACCCGCACCGGGTGAGGCTGCTGGACGGACAGGGCATTGGGCAACAGCCGTTCCGCCTGGGGCGTGGGCAGGCGGCGGCCATGCCACAGATCCAGGCCGGCAACCAGCGCGATAAGGGCGCCCATGGCCCACCACAGCACCACCAGTACCAGTGGCACGGGAAGGAGCAGCGCAATCGCCAGCAGGGCCCACAGCCCGGTGATGATCAGTAAACGCGGGGCCGGTTTCATTGGCGTGGGGCATCCACCTGTTCGAGCAGTCGGGCCAGGGTGGTTTCCGGGGTCTGGCCTTCGATTTCCGCATCGGCACTGAGCTGGATACGGTGGCGCAGTACCGGGCGGGCGACCTGCTGGATGTCGTCCGGGGTGACAAAGTCACGCCCTTCCACCAACGCCTGTACCCGACCGGCGCGGGCCAGGGCAATGCTGGCCCGGGGGCTGGCACCATGGCTGAGGCCGCTGAAGTCCCGGGTGGCGCGGACGATGCGCAGGGCATAGTCGAGCACTTCGGCATCGATCAGCACGCTGTTGCTCAGGGTCTTGAGGGCTTTCAGCCCGGCGGCGTCCGTGGCGGGGCTGAGGCTGTCCACATCCAGACTGGCGCGGATGGTGCCGTCCAGCACCATGTTGACCAGGGTGGTTTCGTCCTGGTGATCGGGGTAGTCGATCAGCACCTTGAACAGGAAACGGTCCAGCTCTGCTTCCGGCAGCGGGTAGGTGCCTTCCTGGTCCAGCGGGTTCTGGGTGGCCAGCACCATGTAGGGCTCGTTCAGGCTGAAGGCCTTGCCTTCGATGGTAATCTGCCGTTCCTGCATCACTTCCAGCAGGGCCGCCTGGGTCTTGGCCGGGGCCCGGTTGATTTCGTCGGCCAGCAATAGCTGGGTAAAGGCCGGGCCGCGCCGGATGCGGAATTGTTCGGTTTTCTGGTCATACATGGCATGACCGGTCACGTCCGTGGGCATCAGGTCCGGGGTGAACTGGATGCGGTTGAAGTCCAGCTCCAGCACCTTGCCCAGGCTGCGCACCAGCAGGGTCTTGCCCAGACCGGGCACCCCTTCGATAAGCACATGGCCGCCGGCAATCAGGGCGATCAACACTTCGCGGACCACCTGCCGCTGCCCGATCAGAACCTGGTTCAGGCGACGTTCGATCTCCTGGGCGAGCTGGGCCGCGTCGGCCAGGGTGGCGGGTTGACTCATGTTTCACTCCTTAGTGCTTGCAGCAGCATGACCTGCTGCGTGAGCTGATCCCGGGTTTCCGGTTGTTGGGTCAGGGCCTGTTGCAGGGCCCTGGCCGGTACCTTCAGGTGACGGGCTGCCCGTTGCAGCGCCTGTTCCGGCTGATGGTGATAACGGTCGAGGCGGGCCCGGGCCTGCTGGCGCAGCGCCTCCAGTAGTGCCTCTTGCTGATTGGTGCGCCATTGGAAGTAACCACTGGCATGCAGATGCTGCAGGTAGTCGTGCCGGTTTTCTTCCCGCATCGGTTGTATGGGGCCGCGACGGGGGATGCGCGACCACAGCCACAGGGCCAGCAGCAGGACCAGGGCGGTGCCCAGTTCCGGGGCCCGCAGCCACAGCCACTGCATCAACGGCGGCATGGCCACCGAGCGGACGAACCAGACCGGTTTGTCCCCGGTCAGCCAGGCCAGCAGCCAGGCGTGGTCGAAATAGTGGAGGTTGGGATTGCTCCACAGCCCCAGGTCGGTAAGTACGGTGATCTGGCCGTCTCCCAGATCCAGCTGAATCAACTGGCTGCCGTAGTCATTGTCGGCGTAGGCGCTGAGTTCCACGGGCCATTCCGGCTCGTAGGAGACGCTGTCATCTTCGTCCCAGCTGGTATGCCAGAGCACATGGTCACTGTAGAGCTGGATCTGGCGCAGGGGCTGGTCGTCCCCGGCATGCAGCAACAAGGGGGCTGGCTGTTCGGGGGCCTTGCAGAGCAGATCCACGCAGTCGGCCCGCAGGGTGTCGTTGTCGGTGAACAGGCAGTACTGCAATGGGTCACCGGCGAAGACAGGCAGGGCCTCGAGCAGTTCGATGAAGGGGGCTTTTTCCGTTTCGGTGACCGTGGTGGGGGCGTCCCACACGGTGACGCCCAGCGGATAGAGCAGGGGATCATTTTTCCGCCACTGTTCCGGTGAGGCGCTGTCTTCCTCGCGGGAATCGGGGAGCGGGCGGGCTTCGACGATCAGTTCGCCTCCGCGCTGTACCCATTCCAGCAGGCTCTGTACCTGGTTGTCGGTGAGCAGCCCCCGGCGCTTGTCCAGAATCAGGGTGGTGTGGGGTTCGGGCAGGGGAAAGAGAGCAGCGGCACTGAGAATCCGCTCACTGGGTTGTCCCCGCTGGGCGAGCCATTCCTGGGCCGCGCTGTAGGGGTTACGCAGGATGCGGCTGTCGGGAGCTACACGGTGCACCGTGGTGACCGGTTCGGTCAGGACGTAATAGGCGACCACCAGCACAATCACCAGCAGGCCGATGATCCAGGGCAGTTTCCTACGCATCGACAGCCTCCTCCCCGGGCAGGGTTTCCCAGTCGGCCAGCAGGGCGCGGGCGGTGTCTTCGGAAACCGGACGGTGGGCCCAGGCGGTGCGGATCCAGGCGCGGGTCAGGGCCTCCAGAAAACGGATCGGGGGCGGCTCGCCGTGCTGTTCCCGCAGGCTTCTCAGGCACTGCTGCTCGGTGCTGCCGGCGGCCAGCCGCACCGGGTAGCGGCGCAACAGGTCGGCCAGGGCGGTGCGCAGCAGCAGGGAGAGGGCGGCTCGCACATCGCCACTGGCCAGGCACTGCTCCATGGCGTCGCGCAGGTTTTTCGGCAGGCTCTTGCGGCGGATGTCCATGCCGGCCACATGGGTGGGGATAACCGGTGTGCTGTCTTCTGCGCGTCCTTTGCCCAGCCCAAGCTGGTCCGCCACCTTGATCAACAGCCAGATCACCAGGGCCGCGAACAGGGCCCAGGCAACCGCCCAGAGCAGGGTATCGGGAATCGAGGGCGGGTTGGAGGTGTCGGTGTCGACGTCGTCTTCCAGGTTCTCGAAAAAGGCTTTCCAGAATTCCTGCATCCAGTTGCTGTCTTCGCCAGCCTCGCCTTTCCAGCGCCGTTCGGTGACTTCCTCGAATGGCATGTAGTCCTCACTGGCCAGCAGTTCGATGACTTCCTGCTGCTCCTGATCGGTTCTGTTGGTGGCAGCTTCGGAGGAGGGACTAAAGGGCAGCAACAGTATTGCCAGCAGTACCGCCATGGCAGAGGTGGTGGATAACTGATGGCGCCGCCGTCCCAGGCGGGTCAGGCCCAGTTGCAGGTCCCAGCCTTCCAGCCAGGTGCGCTTGTTCAGGTACAGGGCAAAACCGCAGGCCACATACAATGGTTCGGTGATGCACATGGCCAGATACATGCAGACGGTGGCAATGCCGGTCTGCAAGGCCCCCTGGTCCACAAACCAGTCGCTGAATTCCAGACTGAATTGCCAGGGCACCAGCATGTACAGCAGGGCGATCAGCCCCATGCTCATGAACTGTTCCAGATGCAGCACCACAATGGTGAGCATGCCGGCGCGGTTGGAGGGCACACTGTTGAGCACTCGCAGTCTCTGGCTGAGCTGGTCGCCTTTGGCGTTCTCCAGTTGCCAGACACAGGTGTTGAAGCTGCGGGCCGGGCTCAGTCGCCGCCAGGTAAGCTGTGCCCCGAGGCCAGGCAGGGCGTACTGGCGCCAGCGCCGGAAAAGTTGTCGCACGGTCAGGGTTTCGCCGAACAGGGCGTGGCTGTACCAAGCCAGCAGGGGGCGCTCCCACACCGGCTTGAGCCACCAGGCCACAACCAGCGGCCACCAGCTTTCCTGCCACAGGGTAAGCCCGAGCAGGGCGGCATAGGGCAGCAGGGTAAAGGCCAGCCATACCCGCAGTGCCGGGAAGGCCCAGCGACGATACAATTGTGTGCCCAGATCCACCGCTTGCCAGGGGCTGCGCGGTGCCAGTCTGGCGCTAGCTTTTTCCAGCTCCACGCTGACGTCCCCCGAAAATCAGATAAAGATAAAGCAGTGCCCAACAGGCCGCGCCGACACTGTATTTTATGGTGGGTGCGAAGTCCCTAGGTGACCAGAAGGCCTCGATAAAGGCGGCCAGCAACAACAGCAGGAAGACCCCGTACATGGTGGGCAACGCATCCCGGGCGGCCAGTCGCAGGGCATCCAGTCGTGACCACTGGCCGGGCGCAATAATGGCCCAGCCCAGCCGCAGGCCGGCACCCCCGGCCAGCACAATGGCGGTGAGTTCCGGTGCACCGTGGGCAATCACGAAGGTGAAGAAAGGCTGGTCGCCGCCCACGTGAATCAGGTGCCCGGCAATAGCACCAAAGAAACTGCCGTTGAACAGCATCACCAGAATGGCGCCAACCCCCAGCAGCAGGCCGCCGGCAAAGGTGCGAAAGGCAATGCCGATATTGTTCTTGATGTAATAGCCGAACATGAGCACATCATCGGCGCCGCTTCGATCATCTGCTGATGGGCCGCCGTCCGGCTGGTACATGCTCTCGATGCCGGTGAGGGTGGCTTCATCCAGCACGGTGTAGATCATTTCCGGCTGTTGCCAGACCAGGCCCCAGGCCAGGGCAATGGACAGCACAAAGCTGAGAGCGCTGATCAGGTGCCATTTCCACTGACGCCGTACCGCGTTGGGAAACCCGCTGGCAATAAAGTGGCCAATGCGATCCGCCAGGGGCGGGTTGTAGCGGTAGAGCTGGCGGTGGGCGCGCAGTACCAGATTGTTGAGGTACTGCTGCAATTCCAGGCTGTAACCCCGCTCGCGGGACAGGGCCAGTTGATGACAAAGCTGGCGATAATCCCCCACGAAACTGTGCATGTCGGCCCGCTCGGCGCGTTTCACATGAAGGGCTTCCAGTTGGTCAAGCTGCTTTTCCAGCGATTGCCACTGGGGGCGGTACTGTTGCTCGAAGCGGGCCTGTTTCATCGTGCCCCCTCCTGGAGATAGCGGGTGACGCCATTGAGCTGCTGCAAGGCCTGTTGCGGGTCCAGTTCCGGGTAGGCGAGCTGGGCCAGTTCTTCCTGGCGTGCCCGGGAAAACTGGTCATGACGTTCGTGGAAAGCCAGCAGGGCCAGTTGGTCCTCCCGGTTGACGGGCCAGTCCGGTGCCAGGGGCTCCCCGTCGCGGCTTTTGTGGCTGGTGTCCGCTGGTTCGATATGCACCACCACGGTATTGGCGGCCATATCCCCCAGCCGCTGGAAACGGGGATTGATCAGGGTGGTAATGAAACCCAACAGATAGAACAGCGGAAAGGCATCGGCAGTGCGCAGCAGGTTGCGGATCAGGCTGCCGTTGAAACTGAGCGGGCTGCCGTTGGCGTGGACTACGGCGATGCCCATGGCTTTCTTGCCGGGTGTCTGTCCGTGACGCAGGGCTTCGAACAATGCCGGGTAAAACCATTCCAGCATGAACATGAGGATCATCAGCAGCCCGGAACCGGCCTTGCCCAGCAGGCTCAACAGCATGGCGAAAACGGCAAACACCAGCAGGCGAATCAGCAGGTCGATGCCATAGGCCAGGGCACGGGTGACCGGTCCGGCCAGAGACAGGGTCAGGATGGCCCCTTCCGGGGTTTCCACGTCGACCCGCTCGTCAATCAGCATGTTGTTTCTGGCGAATCTGCAGGGCGGCAAGGACAAAGACCACCACGGTCAGTGTGGTCTTGGCGATGGCCAGGGTGCGTATCGGTGGCGGGTCCAGCAGTTGCACGGCAAAGCCGCAGAAATAAAACAGCAGGATAAAGCACAGCCAGGTGGCCTGGCGTTTGTTGCCACTGATAACGGCGGGGCTCATGAGCAGCAGCGGGCCGTAAAGAATGAGCGCCATGAGAATGCTGGAGACGATGTGAACACCCGGTGGCGCCAGGGAAAAAAGCCCGGTGATGCCGATAATCAGCAACAGCAGATAACTGAGACGCAGGAGCAGAAGAATCATCAGGAAGCCTTGAGTTGGCGGGCGAGGGTGCCCAGACGTTTGCCCAGCGCCCGTGCCAGCGAAATTTCATGTTCCGTCAGCGACGGATCACTGCTGGTGCCGGAAACATGGGTGGGGCCGTAGGGGGTGCCGCCGCTTTGGGTGTCGAGCAGGGCCTGTTCGCTATAGGGGACACCGGCAATCACCATGCCGTGGTGAAGCAGTGGCGTCATCATGGATAGCAGGGTACTTTCCTGACCGCCATGCAAACTGCTGGTGGCACTGAATACCCCGGCGGGCCGGCCGATCAGGGTGCCTTTCATCCACAGTTCGCTGGTCTGGTCGATAAAGTATTTCAGTGGCGCGGCCATGTTGCCGAAGCGGGTTGGGGAGCCCAGCGCCAGCCCGGCACAACCGGCCAGATCCTCCAGGGTGGCGTAGGGCGCGCCCTGGTCGGGTATTGCCGGCGCCGTTGCCTCGCAGTCGGCGGAGACTGGAGGAACCGTACGCAGGCGGGCTTCCATGCCGGTGCTTTCGATGCCGCGGGCGACCTGTTGAGCCAGGTTGGCCACGCTGCCATTGCGGCTGTAAAAAAGCACCAGTACATAATCCGTCATGAGTGTGGCCTTGTTTATTTGCCCAGCAGGGCCAGTACATTTTCCGGTGGACGGCCCAGCACGGCCCGGTCGCCTTTGACGACAATCGGACGTTCAATGAGTTTGGGGTAGGCGATCATGGCGGCGATGACGTCGTCGTCCTGGCTTTGTGGTGTGAGCCCGGCGGCTTTGTAATCGGCTTCCTTGTTGCGTACCAGGTCGTGGGCCTTGTCCAGCCCCAGTTTGCCGATCAGGGTTTTCAGCGTTGCCGCATCCGGTGTGTCTTCCAGATATTTGATGACTTGCGGTTCAATGCCGTTTTCTTCCAGCAGTGCCAGGGTCTGGCGGGACTTTGAACAGCGCGGATTATGGAAGATAGTGTAGTCCGTCATGGGTTTTGCATATTCTGTGAATGAGGCTGCCATTGTAAGCGGCCAGTCAATGGTGGCAAGGACGAGGATGCCAATAGCATGGAAACCGATCACGATGTGATTCCGGTACGCGCACGACTGGATTCGATCCGGGCGTTTCTTGCGCTGCTGGTGCGCCAGTTCAGGGAAGACGGCTGTCGTCAGAGTGCGGCGGCGCTGACCTATACCACCTTGTTTGCCATTGTGCCGGTGATGACGGTGAGTTTTGCCGTGCTCGCTTCCGTACCGGCGTTGAAAGACAGGGGACTGCAATTCCAGCAATGGGCGTTCGAGTATTTTGTTCCTTCGGCGGGCAACCTGTTGCTGGAGCATCTGCAGTCATTCGCTCATCAGGCCTCCAATCTGACCGGGCTGGGGATTCTTTTTCTGGTGGTCACCTCCGTGCTGTTGCTGCGTACCATTGAACAGACCGTCAATCGCATCTGGAAGGTGACCACGGCGCGCCGGGGCCTGACCAGCCTGCTGATGTACTGGGCGCTGCTATCGCTGGGGCCGCTCTGTCTTGGTGCCGGGCTGGCCATTTCCTCCTATCTGACATCCCAGGCCATTTTCAGCGATACCGTGCATTATCTGGGGGGCGTGCGGCTGTGGTTGTCGGTGCTGCCATTCCTGTTCACGACCATCATGCTGACACTGCTCTATACGGTGGTGCCCAATACCCGGGTGCCACTGCGGCAGGCGCTGCTGGGTGCGGCTTGTGCGGCGCTGCTGTTCGAACTGGCGAAAAGCGGTTTCACGTTCTTTATTCGCCAGGCCCCCAGTTATGAAGTGGTGTACGGTGCCTTTGCCGCCGTGCCGGTCTTTCTGCTGTGGATCTACATTTCCTGGACCATTGTGCTTGGCGGGGCCGAGCTGGTGCGCGCCCTGGTGGTGTTTCAGGAACATCGTCGCCAGGTGCCGCGCATGCATGCCCTGCTGCGCTTGTTGCACGAATTCTGGCACCGGCAGCGGCATGGCAAGGTGCTCAGCAGCAAAGAGGTCCGCCAGGTCATGCGAGCGTCGGGCATCAGCCAGTGGGATGAATTCCGCAACCTGCTGATGGAGGCCAGGCTGATCCGGCGGACCGACGAGGGCGGCTACATGCTGTCGCGGGATTTGCGCAATCTGACACTGGCCCAGTTGGTGGCCATGCTGCCCTGGCCGGCTCATACCCAGTTCCGGGTGCGCCATCAGGAAGAGGCATTGCCCTGGGAAAGGCAGTTGAAAACCTGCATGGACGAGGCCCGCGAGGGCATGATGGCGCCACTGGATCTGTCTCTGGACGCACTGTTTCAGACCCGCGATAACGATAGACAGGAGTGATCACCATGATCTGCAAACATGTTCTGGTGAGCGGACTTGTGCAGGGTGTAGGCTATCGGGCCTGGACCCGGCAGGAGGCTCGTTTGCGGCAACTCACCGGCTGGGTAAGAAACTGCGAGGACGGTCGTGTGGAGGCGCTGCTTCAGGGTGAGGCAGACACGGTCAGCGACATGCTGGAAGCCATGCAGCAGGGGCCGGCCATGGCCCGCGTGGATGGCATCGTGACCAACGACGACGACTCGCCCGCGTATTGCGATTTTGAGGTCACTCCATGAAACAGGTTGAGCTGGTCAATGGCGACCTGCGCTTTCCCGCCCTGATGGCCGGCGACGGAGAGCCGGTCATTCTGTTGCACGGTTTCCCTGACACCTATGAGAACTGGGCGGTGCAGATCAATGCCCTGGCCGCTGCCGGCTTCACTGCCATTGCCCCGGCCCTGCGTGGTTACGCGCCGGGTTGCCAACCGGGCAACGGCGATTATTCCCTGTATGCGGCGGTGGATGACCTGATGGTGTTTGCCGCCCAACTGGGTGGACGGGTGCACCTGATTGGTCACGACTGGGGCGCGGCGGTGGGGTACCTGGCCTGTGCCCAGGCGCCGGAGACTTTCTGTTCCTTCAGCGCCCTGGCCATCCCGCCGTTGCGCCGACTGCCCCAGGCCCTGCTGAAAGTCCCGGAGCAGGTGCTGCTTAGCGGCTACATGCAGTTTTTCCAGTTGCCGGTGGCCCCGGAGGCCTGGCTCAAGCGCGGCGAACTGGAAGGAGTGGAAACCCTGTGGCGGCGCTGGTCCCCGGACTGGGACCCCGGCCTGTACCTGGACAATGCCAAGCACACCCTGGCCGAGCCCGGGGTGATCAGCGCCGCGCTGGGCTGGTACCGGTCCCTGTTCAAGGTCTGGAAGAAGGAACACCGCAAGGCCCGGGCCTGGCTGGGTAGGGACATCGCCACGCCGACCCAGATACTGGTGGGCGAAAACGATGGCTGTATGAGTCCGAAACTGCTGGAGCACACCCTGGTGGAAAGCGACTTTGCCGCTGGTGTGGAGCTGCAGACTGTGGCCAATGCTGGGCATTTCCTGCATTTGGAGCAGCCGGAGGAGGTCAACGGTCACCTGATTCGCCTGCTTCGGGCCACCCATTGTGATTGCTGATTTAACAGGCCGTTGAAGCGGGTTTTAACCCGCTTTCCCGTCTGCGCTATACTACGCGCCCCCAATATCCCAGCAGGAGTACTCCCATGACGGTGATTCGCCAGGATGACCTGATTCAGAGCGTGGCTGATGCCTTGCAGTACATCTCTTATTATCACCCGGTGGACTTCATTCGTGGCGTCACCGAAGCCTATGAAAAGGAAGAGAGCAAGGCCGCCAAGGACGCCATGGCACAGATCCTGGTGAATTCCCGCATGTCAGCCATGGGCCACCGGCCCATCTGCCAGGACACCGGCATTGTCACCGTGTTCGCCAAGGTGGGCATGAATGTCACCTTCGAAGGCGACATGAGTCTGGACGACATGATCAACGAAGGCGTGCGCCGAGCCTACAACCACCCGGATAACGTCCTGCGCGCCTCGGTGCTGGCGGACCCGGATGGCAAGCGTGCCAACACCAAGGACAACACCCCGGCGGTGATCAACTATTCCATCGTCCCCGGTGACAAGCTGGAAATCGATGTGGCGGCCAAGGGCGGTGGTTCCGAAGCCAAGTCCAAGTTCGCCATGCTCAATCCGTCCGATTCCGTCGTCGACTGGGTGCTGGAGCAGGTGCCGAAGATGGGGGCTGGCTGGTGCCCGCCGGGCATGCTCGGTATCGGTATCGGCGGTACCGCCGAGAAGGCCATGCTGCTGGCCAAGGAATCCCTGATGGACCCCATCGACATTCACGAATTGCAGGCTCGTGGCCCGCAGACCCGCTCCGAAGAGCTGCGTCTGGAACTGTACGAGAAGGTCAATGCACTGGGTATTGGCGCCCAGGGGCTGGGTGGCCTGACCACGGTGCTGGATGTGAAGGTGGCGGACTATCCCACCCATGCGGCCAACAAGCCGGTAGCCATCATCCCCAACTGTGCGGCTACCCGTCACGCCCACTTCATTCTGGATGGCACCGGCCCTGCGGACCTGAAAGCCCCGGATCTGGAAGAATGGCCGGAGATTGCCTGGGGCAACGACGAAGGCGCCAAGCGCGTCAACCTGGATACCGTCACCCCGGAAGAAGTGCAGACCTGGCAGCCCGGTGACACCCTGCTGCTGTCCGGCAAGCTGCTCACCGGTCGTGATGCCGCCCACAAACGCATGGTGGACATGATCTCCAAGGGCGAAAAACTGCCCGTGGACTTCACCAACCGCTTTATCTACTACGTGGGCCCGGTGGATCCGGTGGGTGACGAAGTGGTGGGCCCGGCGGGTCCGACCACGGCGACGCGCATGGACAAGTTCACCCGCACCATGCTTGAAGAAACCGGCCTGATCGGCATGGTCGGCAAGGCCGAGCGAGGCGACACCGCCATCGAAGCGATCAAGGACAACAAGGCGGTCTACCTGATGGCGGTGGGTGGCGCGGCCTACCTGGTGTCCAAGGCGATCCGCAAATCCCGGGTCGCTGCCTTTGAAGACCTGGGTATGGAAGCCATCTACGAGTTCGAAGTGGAAGACATGCCGGTCACCGTGGCGGTGGACTCCGAAGGGGAATCCGTGCACAAGACCGGCCCGGTGATCTGGAAGCAGAAGATCGCCGAAAAGTCGGCGTAATCCGGCGTTGATACGGGGGCACTGGTCCCCGTGTCTGTCAGACAGACAAACAGGAAAGGGGCCTGACCGGAATATTTCACCAGAATGCTGCTTTCGGCCGTTGCTAGGGTGGAAGGCCGAAAGACGAGTCTTCAAGGGTTGTTATTGGAGTGGCTGTTGGAGCTTTGCTCGCAAAGCGAACCATCCAGCGCTGCAGGCCATCAACCCTTCGCTTTGCAAGCAAAGCTCCAACGATTCGGCATGGCATTTGGTTAAAGATTCAGGCTGGCCCGGCAGGGACTTGCTGTTATCCGCTCCGCGCGCAATGCGCGGGGCGGCCTTGTGAAGTGTGGAGTAGCAGGTGTTGGCCTCCTGGCGTGTCATTGTTGTTTTTGCTGTCGTGGGCTTGGCGGGGTGTCAGCATCTGCCCTCCCGGGCAGCCTCCTGGCTGGGCTGGGAGGACGCTCCCGAGCGTGTCGCCTCGCTGGATTACGACGCCATGGCGTCGCTGGGGGCGCTGGAGGGCGCCTGCCTGACCTTGTCCCGTGCCTATCAACAGCAACAGCGTCTGCCCCGTGAGGAACTGGAAAATACGCTTTTGCCGACGTGCCGCACGCGCATCAGTGAGGCGCAGGCGGAGCGGGAATACCTGCGCCTGCTGGACGATCTGATTGCCGTGGCCTGGCAACAGGTGCAGGCCGCCAAGGCGGAGAAGGCCCGGCTGGCCGAAGAGCGGCGCCAGCTTGAGGAAGCCGTGGACCGTTCCCGCGAGCTGGCCGAAGACTACCGCGAAGAGGGCGAAGCCGAGGCGGAAAGGGAGCAGGCGGAACGTCTGGCAGCGGCCCATATTTACCCCGCGTTGTCCTCGGTGCAGGACCTGCCGTTGGCCTATGCGGTGGGGCAGCCTTCCAGCCGCAGCCTGAAAACCTTCCTGGCCTGTCTGGAAATTGCCTATCCCAACCAGGGCTATTCTGTGCGCTACGAGGGCGAAGACCTCACCGTGCTGGCCAGCGAGGCCAACATGTTGCACGGCAATGTGACCATGGAAACCCGCTTCACCCGCGCCTGGGATACCTGGGTGCTGCGCTCGCTACGAGTGGGAGAGATCGTCGCCAATACCCCGCGCGACCGTTACACCCTCGCTAATAACCTGGTTTCAGACCAGTGTCCCTGAGCCCGAAGTCAGCGGAGAGGGTGGCGAAACCGCATTCGCTATCTCGTTGATTTCCCTTTCTCCATCCTCCACCTGTATCCCATTGCGGTAACCGTCGGGGCTGGCAGGGGGGTCGCTTTGCGAGCAAAGCGCCAACGGGCAGGGAGGGGGTGGTGTCTGTGGGGTGGAAATGGGCGTGAGCCCATCTCCGCCGCCAACTCACCCGCGACGAGGAAGATGGCTACGGCGTGCAAGAAAAAGGTCGGGAGCCCGGGCCCCATCCCTGGGGCCACGGAGATCAATCAGGTCTTCCTGGGGTCACAGTGTGAAGGCCTGCGGGCTACCCGGACGATCAATATACTGTTCATTTGGTCAGTGGTCAAATGATGCGTGGCGAGTGTCGAGTTGCGAAAGGCAAAACCCTCTTGCTTCCAAGGGCTTCTGTTCGGGTTTTGCTCTTCGAAACTCGCCCTTACCTCCGGTGGCATTGGCGGAGATGGGCTTTCGCCCATTTCCGCCCTACGGTTGTCCGTGAGAGGGGGCGGCCGGTTTAGCCGGCTCGCAGTTTCGGCTTTACGGTAATTAACAGGGCCGGCAGCAGGGTCAGGTTGCTGAGTAGCGCCACCAGCATGGCCAGCCCGGTGAGCAGGCCAAAGTAGACCGTGGGGTTGAAACTGGAAAGCGACAGGATCGAGAAGCCGGCAATGATAGTCAGCGAGGTGTAGTACATGGCCTTGCCGATGGAGCCGTGGCAACGCTTCATGGTGGCCACGTAGTCGTTGTCATTGGGCAGCTCTTCATGGAACCGATGGATGTAGTGAATGGTGTCGTCCACGGCAATACCGATACTGATGGCCGTGATAGTGATGGTCATCAGATCCAGCGGCAGGCCGATCCAGCCCATCAGCCCCAGCACCAGGGCAGCGGAAACCAGACTGGGAACCATGCTGATCAACGCCACGGGCAGGCTGCGGAACAGTACCAGCAGCATTACCAGGATGGCGGCGAACACGTAACCCAGGGTCTTGATCTGGGAGTCGAACAGGCTCTGCAGCATGTTGTTGTAGAGCACCATGGCGCCGGTCAGGTGCACCTGCTCGGGCGCCAGACCGAAGTCGTTCTGCAGGTCATTGCGGATTTTGGCCAGCAGGGCATCGCGATTCAGGTTCTTGTCCGAATCAATCACCCGCACGCTGATGCGCACCTGGTTGCCGTCGTCGGACAGGTAGGGGCTGACCAGTTGCTTGTGCAGGTCCTGGGGGATGAACTTGGCCAGCAGCATGAGCTGCACGTATTCCAGCGGGCCGCCGTTGAGTTTTTCCGCCACTTCATAGGTGGTGGCCAGAGAGAGTACCTTGCCGGTTTCCGGCAGGCTTTCCAGATAGTTCTGAATCTCCACCAGCTTGGCCAGCCGCGCCGGCGTGAACCAGTAGGCGTCCTTGAGGGACTGGCTCTGGGCGGTGTCCGTGGCGAAGGGAGCGCTGCCGGAATCCGCGAACGGATCCTCCACCGGAGCGTCATCGGCGAAAGGATCTCTATCGGCAAACGGGTCGCTGCTGTCCCCGGCAAAGGGATCACTGGCACTGTCATCCAGGGCTTCGCCATCCCAGCCTGCGGCGGGTTGCTCGGCGGTAAAGGCCTTCGTTTCCACCTGCGGGGCATCAATGACGATATCCAGAGGCGTGGTGCCACCCAGTTTGCGGTCGATCTGCACCATGCCCTTGTAGATTTCCGTGTCTTCCTGGAAGTAGTCGATAAAGCGGTTTTCCACGGTGAGCTTGCCGACGCCCCACAGGGAGCCCGCGACAACCACCAGGGCTACCAACAGCAGGGTGGGGCGGTGGCGTTCGGTGAAACCGGCAAAGGCGAGGGTCAGTTGCCGGCTGATATCCCTGCCTTGCCGGGGTTTGCCCGGCGACAGGGGCGACAGCAGGGCCGGAAACACCAAAAAGCAGACCACCAGCGCCACGGCCAGGCCCAGGGTCATCATCGAGCCAAAGTCGATCACCGGGCGGATGCCGCTGATGACCAGGGAGGAGAAACCCACCATGGAGGTCAGAATCATGTAGATGCTGGGGCGCATCATGTGGGCCGCGGTTTCACGGATCAGCCATGACTGCGAGGCATCCGGGTGCTGTTCGTGTAGCTCCCGGAAGCGCACGGTCAGGTGGATGGTGATCGACATGGTGATGATCAGCAGCAGCGAGATGTAGTTGCTGCTGATGATCGACACTTTCCAGTCCATCAACCCCAGTAAACCGGTGACCACCAGCACGGTGATGGCACAGCAGGCCAGCGGCACAACCACCCAGCGGGGACGGCGGAAAATAATGAACAGCGCCAGAATCAGGAAGATCAGCACGCCCACGCCAAAAACTTTCAGGTCCGAGCGGATGAAGCTCACCACATCGGTGGTGATCATGGGCATGCCACCCAGGAACAGGTCGGCCTGGTCCCGGTACTGGTCCATGATGGAACGGACCTGCTGAATTTCTCCGGCGGTACGTTGCTGAACCTGGCTGTTGTATTCACTGAAGGCCTGGCTGGCCTGTTCCAGTTCGGCCTGTCCCTGCTCGTCCAGTTCGCCACTGCTGTTCCGGGCGCGCAGGTCGTTACGGCGATGGAGCAGCCGGTAGTATTTTTCGTCGCGCTCGAAGGTGATCAGCAGGGCGGTGGTACCGCCATCGTCACTGACCAGCAGGTCCTCGTAGAGTGGATTGACGTCGGTGAATTCCTGTTTGGCCAGTTGCAGGTCCACGCCGCTATCGGTGAGGGTGCGGTAATCGTTGGCCAGGTCGCTGAATTCCACCTGCGGACTGAACAGCAGGGGCACGTCCAGCATGCTGTAAACGGAGCTCACCCGGTCCACCGCTTTAAGGTCCTGCTGGAGAGATTGCAGGTGACCCAGGGTATCGCGCTGGAACAGCGGCGCTTCGGTGGGGGTATAGGTAATAACCAGAAAGTCACTGCCGCCGTAACGCTTGGAAACTTCACGGTAATACTGCAGGTCCTTGTCGTCTTCCAGTACCAGGGAATCGGTGGACGCGTCGATCTGGAAGTGACGGGCCTGCCAGCCAGCGAAACCACATGCCAGTGCCAGCAGTACCAGCCAGAAGACCGGGTGCGCCAGCACTACCCGGCAATAGGCGCTAAACAGCCGATGGGTCATGAATATGTCCGTTGTTGTCGTTCAATCAGAACATGGCCGCATATTCTGCGGCAAAGCGGGTATCGAAACGGTGAATCAGCTTGCCCACGGGCCAGCCGACCAGGGGGGTGAGCAGGCCTTCGGTCCATTCTTCCTGGTGGACCCGGCAGTTGCCGTCGTCGTCATCCATAAAGGTGAAGCGGTGCAGGACCCGGCCCACTGGCAGGTCCACTCCCCAGGTAATCCGCCGGTTTTCCTCATACTCGTAGACGCGCACCACCACGGGCGCCGGTGGCAGGCCGGGCAGGTCCACGACGAACAACAGGAAGGCCCCCGGGCGCCAGTCGCCGTTGAGCAAGCGAGCATGACGTACCACCGAGCACCAGCTTTGCCAGTTACTGGCATCAGCAAAAAGTTTGAAGGCCTGTTTGCGCGAGGCGCGGGTATCGGTGACTTCATCGACCAGATAGTGTTTCAGCATATATGCGTGTTCCTGTTCTTGTGAGGCAGGCCTGAATATTTCACCAAATGCCGTGCAGTAGGCGAGTGATAAAGTGCTGCCAGTAGGGTACTCAGTGTGCTCACCAACCTCCAGTCGGTAAAACGGGCCAATTCGGCAGGGTGTGTTGACCTGTTCAGAGCCATTGCCTAGTTTCGATGCATTGCGAGGTACCCACAATGACAACCACGTTGCTTCCGGCATCGATTCTGCCAGGCCTGCTCGAAGTGTCCCTGCGCAGCCGACTCAATGTTCAGGCCCTGTTTGAACGTGCCGGTATTGATGCGGACATTGTCGGTCGCAGCGACCGTTTCATCAGTCTCAGGCAACTGGACGAGTTGCTGTATTCGGCATTTTCCGAAAGCGATGATCCCCTGTTCGGCCTGCATGTCGGCGCCGACAATCACTATGGCAACCTGGATTTGTTGGGCAACCTGATGGCCACCGCCGATACCCTGAAGCAGGGCCTGGCCATGTTGTTCCGCTACAAGGATCTGGTGGTGCCCTATCTGGAGTTTTCCCTGACACCGCAGGAAGGCGATGTGGTCCTCGCCGTGACCAGCACGGCGCCGGGCCTGCGGTTTACCGCCACGCGAACCCACAACGAGGTGGTGGTTTCCACCATGGTGGCCATTGGTCGTTCATTGCTGGGTGACACGCTGCCTGTGCAGGAAGCCTGCTTCCTGCACCCGCAGCCACCGGCACAGGAACTGCAAGCCTACCGGGATTTTTTTCACTGCCCGTTACGTTTCGGCGCCGGCACCAACAGCATTCGCATCCCTGTGGATGCCCTGTCATTGGCCTTGCCCCGCGCCTACCCGAAATATCACGAGCGTCTGCGCCAATCCGCCGACCAGGTGCTGGCCGGCTTGTCCCGGGCTGCGGGAGTGACCGGCCAGGTGGTCAAGCAACTGGAGCAGCAACTGGGAGGGTCGGGGCTGACCATGGAAGCGGTGGCCGATGCCTTGGCCATGACACCGCGGACGCTGCAACGCCGCCTGCAGGAAGAGGGCACCCGCTTTGCCCAGTTGCGTGACCAGGTCCGGCATCAGCACGCCTGCCAGGCGTTACGTTCGTCTTCCTGTGATATGCAGTCACTGGCCCATCGCCTGGGTTTTTCCGACACCGCCAATTTCTATCACGCCTTCAAGCGCTGGCAGGGCTGTGCCCCGGGCCAGTATCGCAAGCAGTTCTCCTGAACGACACTGCGACATTTTGCCACATTGGCATGAGGCGCCGGATTTGTATGCTGGCCGCCGTTGTCATGCAAAGGGGAACAAGATGCGAATCAGAGCCGATATACTTACCGCTGCGGCATTGCTGCTGGGAACCGGAACGGTCCAGGCCCATTACGACGGGGGCCGCCCGGACAGCCATGCACCGATTTCGGTCATGGGGGATCATACCCACGGCAAGGGCGAGTGGATGCTGTCCTATCGCTATATGGGAATGGGCATGAGCGGCGCCAAATCCGGCAGCGAATCACTGAGTACCAATGAAGCCTTTGCGGAAATTCCCGGCATGAACATGGGCATGGGCGCCATGAAGGCGCTGCCCTACGAGATGACCATGCACATGCACATGCTGGGTGCCATGTACGCCCCCACGGACAATCTCACCCTCATGGCCATGCTGCCGTATACCACCAATGAGATGACCACGAAAACCCGGATGACCATGATGATGGGCACCACCGAGTCGGAGTTCGATACCGAAACCTCGGGCATCGGAGATGCCAGTGTCGCGGCCCTGTACAAAATCTGGGACAACGACGGCTACCGGCTGCACCTGAACCTGGGGCTGGGCCTGCCCACCGGCTCCATCGAGGAAGAAGACTATGTGCCCATGCAGGGCAAGGACATGCAGTTGCCTTACCCCATGCAGCTCGGCTCCGGCAGCTACGAAGCGCGCCCGGGCATTACCCTGAACAAGCAGTATGACACCTGGAGCTGGGGCGCCCAGGCCAGCGCCAAAATCGCGCTGGACGAGAACGATCAGGGCTACAAGCTGGGGTCACGGCGCTATCTGACCGCCTGGGCAGCCAAACCGGTGACGCCCTGGGCGTCGGTCTCGCTGGCGGCCTACAAAAGCTGGTGGTCCGATATCCATGGTCAGGCGGAAGACCTGATGATTTCTCCCATGATGAACCCGGCGGCGGACCCGGATGCCAAGGGGGGCCAGCGGCTGGATATCGGCCTGGGCCTGAACCTGTTGGGCAAGAATGGCGCCCTGAAAGGCCACCGCCTGGCCATGGAATACAAGGCTCCGGTGCAGGAGTCGCTGCACGGTATCCAGATGGAAACGGATTACACGTTCACCCTGGGATGGCAGAAAGCCTTCGGAGGGAAGTGACCCTGCTGTAGGAACCGCCGCTGGCGGCACGATAATCCAGCCTGGAATCGCGCCGCCAGCGCCGCACCTGCAGATAGGCTGCAGTGATTGACGCCACACAAAAAAGCCGCTCCTGATGGTCAGGAGCGGCTTTTTTTTGCATTCAAAATGGTGCCGGAACGCGGAATCGAACCGCGGACCTACTGATTACGAATTATTTTGATGCCATATTCGCCATAATTCATGGTGATTCACTATCTATCACTAGTCTTTGCAAATCATTGGGTTAGGCGGCATTATCGGTCCATGTAGATTCATGGGAATACCCGTGAATTCCTGCACGCTGTAGCACCAGCGTAGCACCGGGATTGAGGGTTGGATGGGCCGATGACCAACAAACTGAATTTCACCAAGCGAAGCATTGACGGGTTGCCGCTCCCTGAGGGCAGCAAGCGCGCCTACTACAACGACGAGCAGGTGAAGGGGTTGCAGCTGGCTGTAACCTCCAAGGGCGCAAAGTCTTTCGTGCTGTACCGCCGCCTGGAAGGCAAGCCGACCCGGTTGAAGCTGGGGGACTACCCGGCCATGACGCCAGCCATCGCCAGGCAAGAGGCCTATAAGCTCCTGGGGGAGATATCCAAGGGCGAGAACCCGCAAACCAAGAAAGTTGCGGAGAGGGCAAACAAGGTCACGCTCCTGGAGGCCTTTGAGGCCTATGTATCCACCCGCAAGCATAACCTCAAAGAAAAGACCCTCTACGACTACCGGCGTCTGATGACAACGGCCTTCAAGGATTGGCACCGGAAGCGACTTGTAGACATTACAAAGGCCAACGTGCAGCGTAAACATCAGGCTTTGACCACCAATAGCGGTCCCTCCTATGCCAACTCCGCCATGAGAGTGCTGAACGCGGTATTCAACTTCTCCCAGTACCAATACGAGGATTCCCAGGGAAACCCGCTAATACCGGTTAACCCTGTCGATATCCTTTCTCGCACCAGGACCTGGAACCGGACAAAACCTAGAGAAAGGTACATTCAGCCCCACCAGCTCAAGGCCTTTGTAGGGGCGTTGGATACCCTCAGGCTGGAAGGGGTGGGGACACCGGCTGAAACCGTGGCGGATTACCTGGAATTGATGTTGTTTACCGGTTTACGCCGCAATGAGGCGGCACAGTTAACCTGGGGTGATATCAGTTTTGAGGCGAGGACTCTGACGGTATCCGATACCAAAAACCGGAACACTCATATCCTCCCTCTGCCAGAGAACCTACAGAACCTATT